>JAEXHR010000131.1 GCA_023449855.1 Pseudomonadota bacterium
GCAGCACCAGGCCCATGGCGACCAGCGATGCCAGGCCGATATTGTCGAGCAACACGATCCAGAATGGCGGGATGCCCGGTACGAACGGGATCACAGCCATCACGAGTGCGAAAACGAAGATGGGAAGGAGACGCGACTGCATGACGCTCAATCCTTCTCTTCTTCGACTTCAGGCGCTGCGAGCGAGCGCAGCACCAGAACCGGCAGGATCAGCGTGAAGACGATCACTTCCTTGAAGTTGCTGGCATAGAATGACGAGAACGCCTCCACGCAGCCGACCAGGATCGCCGCGGCCGCCGTGATCGGATAGCTGACGAGCCCGCCGATGATGGCGGCGACGAAGCCCTTGAGGCCGATCAGGAAGCCGGTGTCGTAGTAAAGCGTGGTGATCGGCACGATCAGGATGCCGGAAATGGCGCCGATGACCGAGGCGAGCAGGAAGGCGAGCTGGCCCGACAGCGTGGTGCGGATGCCGCTGAGGCGGGCGCCAAGGCGGTTCACCGCGGTGGCGCGCAGCGCCTTGCCATAGAGCGTGTAGCCGAAGAACAACCACAGGCCGGCGATCAGCGCGATGGTGATGCCGTAGACGGCGATGCTCTGGCCGGTGAAGCGGAGCGCGCCGATGGTGATGGCATCGGTCGAGATCGCCGGGCCGCGTTGGCCCTCGGCGCCGAAGAAGACGAGGCCAAAACCCTGCAGCGCGAGGTGGCAGCCGACCGAGGCGATCAGCAGCACCAGCACCGAGGTGTGGGCGATGGGCTGATAAGCGATGCGATAGAGATAGAGGCCGATGGCGGCGACGATCAGCAGCGACAGGGCGATGTTGACGGCGATGTTCGACGGCTTGCCGGCGAGCGCCAGCATCACGCCCCAGATCGCCAGCGGGAACACGATGTTGACGGCCAGCGAGCGGAACACACGCTTGGCTTGCAGCGCGCGGCGGAAGGTAAACAGGTCGAAGGCGAAGGCCACGACGCCCATCGCTGCCGCTAGCTTGATGGTTCCCGGCATTTGCCCGGCCGAGAGGCTGGCATAGGTCAGCGCGCCGAAAGTGATGAACTCGCCCTGGGGGATCAGGATCACGCGCGTGACTGCGAAGACCAGCACCAATGCCAGTCCCAGCAGCGCGTAGATTGCGCCATTGGTGATGCCGTCCTGAAGCAGGAACAGCAAGATCGTCGTATTCAAGGCCGGACGCTCCCCCATATTGCCTGCCGCGGCGGATACCACAGGGGCAGGACAATCAACAATGGCGGTTGAACCCGCTCTCACATTGGGTATATTTGATAACGATTATTGGACATAACTCAAGCCCAGCCGTGATCCGACCGGGTGTGACATCAAACCACCGGGATTCGCGGAAGGCGAACGATGACGACCTCGAAAAACCCGCTTCAGCAATCCGCAAAGCCTGTCGAGCCGGCCGGCTTCGACGAGGAGGGTACTGCGCTGCAGATGGGCGAACTCAGCGAGCTGCTGGGTTATGTCATCAAGCGCGCGCAGCTGAGGGTGTTCGACGACTTTCACCGCACCATGGCCCCACTGCAGCTTTCGCCGGCGCAGTTCTCCGTGCTGCTGCTGCTGGACAGGAATCCCGGCCGCAATCAGACCGAGATCGCCAATACGCTCGGCATCCTGCGGCCGAATTTCGTGTCGATGCTGGACGGGCTGGAAAGCCGCGATCTGCTGACGCGGATGCGCTCGCCGAACGACCGTCGCTCCCATGTGCTGATGCTCACGGACAAGGGCCGCGCCACGCTGGCGCGCGCCAAGAAGCTGGTGGCGACGCGGCACGAGGCGCGCCTGATCGAGCTGCTTGGGCCCGGCGAGCACAAGGCGTTGCTCGGCATGATGGCAAAGATTGCTGAGGAGTTTTAGGGCGCTTGCGGTGTCCCTCCCCGCTGCGCGGCTTCGCCGCTTGGGGGAGGGAAAAGAGCTAGCCCACCAAAATCACGCGCACATCATTCACATTGGTCAGCGTCGGGCCGGTCTGCAGCAGATCGCCTGTCGCTGTGAAGAATGTGGTCGCGTCGTTGTTCTTCAAGGTCGCCACCGGATCGAGATTCTGCGCACGCATCGCCTCGAAGGTGCGCTCATCCAGCAGGGCCCCAGCCGGATCGCTGGCATTGCCGGCGCCGCCGTCGGCGCCATCGGTATCGCCGGCGAGTGCGACGATGCCGGTCGTATCCTTGAAAGCTTCGACCAGCGCCAGCGCATATTCCTGATTGGGGCCGCCGCGGCCATTGCCCGTTACGGTCACCGTGAGCTCGCCGCCGGAGAGGATCGCAAGCTTACGGCCCTCGGCTTGTGCTTTCAGCGCCATCTTGGCGTGCTCGGCCGCGACTTCCCGGGCCTCGCCTTCGAGGTCGGCACCGAGATCGATGGTCTCGTAACCGGCATCGCGCGCCACCTTGATCGCTGCATCGAGCGATTCCTTCGGCCGGGCGATCAGCTTGAAGGTCGCGCGCGCGAAGGCCGGATCGTTCGGTTTCACGCTTTCATTGGCGGGATCGTTCAGCGCGGCGTTGACCGCATCTTCCACCGCCAGCTCGTATTTGGCGATGATCGCGCGGGCATCGGCCAGCGTCGTGGTGTCGGGCACGGTCGGGCCGGACGCAATCACCGCGGGATCGTCGTGCGGCACATCGGAAATCGCGAGCGACAGGATCTCGGCCTGCTGCCCGGCGCGGGCGAGGCGGCCGCCCTTGATGCGGGAGAGATGCTTGCGGACGGTGTTGATCTCGCCGATCACGGCGCCGGAGCGGAGCAAAGCGCGGTTGAGCTGCTGCTTCTGCTGGAACGTGATGCCGGCGACCGGAGCGGTCCAGTTGGCTGAGCCGCCGCCAGTGATCAGCACCAGCAGAAGATCGTCGGCCGTGGCCGTGGCGGCGAGCGCCAGCGTGTCATCGGCGCCCTTCATACCGGCTTCGTCGGGCACGGGATGGCCTGCCTCGACCACGCGGATGCGGCGGGTCGGCACGCCATGGCCGTGGCGGGTGGTGGCGATGCCGGTCAGGCGCTCGGGATCGAGCTTGAGTTCGTCGAGATAATGCTTCTCCGCAGCGGCGGCCATGGCGGCGGCGCCTTTGCCCGCGGCAAGGCAGATGATGCGACCTTTCGGCGGCGCCGGCAGATGGGCGCTGAGAATGACGTCGGGATGCGCTGCAGCGACAGCGGCATCGAAAATGGCGCGGAGCAGGGGGCGTTTGTCGGTCATGGCAGGGGTTATGCCGGGCAATCGAGGGGGCGGCAAGATGGGCGTTCATCCCCTCGCCCGCGAAGCGGGAGAGGGTGGATGCGCGCCGGCAGGCGCGCAGACGGGAGAGGGTAGAGGGTCCGTGGCCACCGAGTCTGTTGCAGGCCCTCTCCCGCCTTCGCTACGCTCGGGCACCCTCTCCCGCAAGCTGGAGAGGGGACAGAAAGCGCCTCAATTCGTTCCGACTTCGCCCTTCATCACCTCACCGAAGAGCTTCCAAGCCTCTCCTTCAAACCTCATCATCTGCATCTGGTCGATGGGTGCGAAGTCGGTGGGCGAGGTGTTGACCTTGACGCCGGGCAGCAGGGTCGGCTGCTGGATGTCCTTCAGGTTCGCCGCCTGCTTCATCACATTGGCGCGGGTGAGGTCATCGCCGCACTGCTTGAGCAGGATCGCCATGGTCACGGCGATGTTGTAGCCGGACATCAGCGAGGAATCCGCCGGATTACCGTCCGGCACATATTTGGCGAGGAACTCCTTGTAGGCGATCATGCCGGGATCGTCCTTCCATTGCGGGTCAGTGGCGTCCTTGGCGTAGTGCGCGGAGATCACGCCCTGGGAGTTTTCAAGGCCGGCGGGCTTCAACACCTGGCCGACCGAGACACTGACACCCGGCACGATCATGGTCGGCTTCCAGGCGAGTTCGGCAATCTTCTTGATGGTTTGTGCCGCGAACTTCGGCGTGGCGAAGATGACCACGACGTCGGGATTGGCGGCCTTGATCTTCACGATATGCGAGTCGATCGTGGGCTCGGTCAGCTCATAGCTGTCCTCGATCACGACCGCTGACGCCTTGTCGCCGAAACCGTCCTTCAGGCCCTTGAGGTAGTCCTTGCCGAAGTCGTCGTTCTGATAGAGCACGCCGACTTTGGCGCCGGGCTTCTCCTTCAGGAGATACTGCGCATAGATGCGGCCTTCGCTCTGGTAGCTCGGCAGATAGCCCATGGTCCAGGGGAAGTGCTTCGGGTCGTTCCACTTGGTGGCGCCGGTGGCGAGGAACAGCTGCGGCACCTTCTTGGCGTTCATGTATTTGTGGATCGCCGTGTTCGAGGGCGTGCCGAGCGCCGAGAACATCAGTAGCACTTCATCGGACTCGACCAGTTTGCGGGTCTGCTCGACGGCCTTCGGCGGCGAATAGGCGTCGTCATAGGAGATGTAATTGATCTTGCGGCCGTTGATGCCGCCCTGGTCGTTGATCATCTTGAAATAGGCGGCCTGGGCCTTGCCGACGGCGCCATAGGCAGAAGCCGGTCCGCTATAGGGCACGATATTGCCGAGCTTGATTTCAGTGTCGCTGGCGCCGGTGTCGTATTTCTTTTGCGCCAGCGATGGGGTGGCGGAGGCGGCGAACAGCAGGGCGGCGGCCGAGAACGTAACGAGCCGCGCGGTCGTGGCAGACATTGGAGTTCCTTCCCTTGCTTGCAAGGCGATCTTGTTCTTGCGCAGGCGCAGTTCTTCGCGCTTGCGATGCGGTCATACCGCGAATGCACAGTGGCTCAAGTGGAAAGCGTCCGGAAACGCAGAAGGGCTTGCGAAATTTCGGTCGCAAGCCCTCTGTTTTCCGCCGAGTGGAATGAGGCGTCAGCCGCCGACTTCGGCGCCGATGACATCGCCGAAGAATTCCCACTGGCCGTTCTTGAAACGCATCATCTTCGATTGCTCGATGGGAGCGAAGTCGTTGGCCGATGTGTTGATCTTGATGCCTGGGAGCAAGGTATCGGGCGCGAAGTCCTTCAGGCTCGCGGCCTGCTTCATCACATTCTCACGGGTGAGATCGTCGCCGCATTGCTTCAGCACCTGCACCATGGTCTGCGCGGCCGCGTAGCCATAGGGGAGATTGCTGTCGGCGACATTGGCTCCCGGCATATATTTGTCGATGAAGGCCATGAACTTCTTCATGCCGGCGTCGTCCTTCCATTGCGGGTCGGACGCGTCCTTCAGATAGCCGGCCGACAGCACGCCTTCGGAGGCTTCGAGCCCGGCGGGCTTCATGACCGCGCCGATGGAGATGCTGACGTCGGTCATCAGATGCATCGGCTTCCAGCCGAGTTCTGCGGCCTTCTTGATGGCCTGGGCAGCGAATTTCGGCGTCGAGATGTTGACGAGCACATCGGCGCCGGCGTCCTTCATCTTGACGATGTGATTGTCGATGGACGGCTCGGATGTTTCGTAGCTCTCCTCCATGAGGATCATCTTTGAGGCCTTATCGCCGAACACATCCTTGAGGCCGGCAAGATAGTCCTTGCCGAAATCGTCATTGGCATAAAACACCGCGACCTTGCCGTCGGGTTTGTTCTTCAGGATGTATTTGGCAAAAATCCGCGCCTCGGCGCGGTAGCTCGGCTGGAAGCCCATGGTCCACGGGAAGTTCTTCGGGTCGTTCCACTTGCTGGCGCCGGTGGCGACGAAGAGTTGCGGCACCTTCTTGGTGTTTTGATATTTCTGCACGGCCGTCTGCGTCGGCGTGCCCAGCGCGTTGAAAACCAGAAGCACCTCGTCGCTCTCGATCAGCTTGCGGGTCTGCTCGACGGTCTTGGGCGGCGAATAGGCGTCGTCATAGCTGATCCAGTTGATCTTGCGGCCATTGATGCCGCCCTGATCGTTGATCATCCGGAAATAGGCTTCCTCGGTCTTGCCGATGACGCCATAGGCGGAGGCGGGGCCGCTATAGGCTTCGACATTGCCGATCTTGATTTCGGTGTCGGTGGCGCCGGTGTCGTATTTCTTCTGGGCGAAGGCATTGGTGGCTGTCGCTGCGAGCAGCGCGATGGCCAGTGACAAGGCAGCCGGACGAGCGGCCAAACGCAGATGTATTGCGGGCATTTCGGGTCTCCCTCACGATGTGTCATGCCAGTTTCTGGCACAGAGCTCTGCGGCTCCTCGTCACATTCAACACCGGAGCAAATGGCGCAGCAAGAAAAAGCCTCCGTGGCAGCGTCACGGAGGCGTTATTTCGCTCAAGAGAGCGGTATTCGTTGCTGCAGCGACTTACTGCGTAGCGGCCACATCGCCGCTGAACACCTCGCCAAAACGCTCCCAGGCGTTGCCCTTGAAGCGCTGCATCTGCAACTGCGAGATTGGCGCGAAGTCGGTGGACGAGGTGTTGATCCTGACACCCGGCAGCAGCGTATCGACCTCGAAGTCTTTCAGGCTGGCGGCCTGCTTCATCACATTGGCCCGAGTCAGGTCGTCACCACACATCTGCAGGACTTTCACCAGCGTTTGCGCGGCGCCATAGCCATAGATCGTGCTGGAGTCCGCCTTATTGGCTTCCGGCATGTATTTGTCGATGAAGGCGCTCCACTTCTTAATGCCCGGATCGTCCTTCCATTGCGGATCGGTACCGTCCTTGTTGTAGGATGCCGACAGCACGCCCTGCGCGTTCTCGAAGCCCGCCGGCTGCATCACAGCGCCGACGGAGATGCTGACATTGGCGAGAATCTGCAGTGGCTTCCAGCCGAGCTCGGCGGTCTTCTTGATGGTCTGCGCTGCAAACTTTGGCGTGGTGAAGATCATCAATACGTCGGGATTGGCAGCTTTCAGCTTCACCACATGCGTGTCGATGGTGGGTTCGGCAATCTCGTAGCTGTCTTCGATGACGATCATTGATGCGGCCTTGGCACCGAGGCCGTCCTTGAAGCCTTTCAGGTAATCCTTACCGAAATCGTCGTTCTGGTAGAGGATGCCGATCTTGGCATTCGGTTTCTCCTTGAGCAGATACTTGGCATAGATCACAGCCTCGCTCTGATAGGAGGGCTGCCAGCCGATGGTCCATGGAAAGTTCTTCGGATCGTTCCACTTGGTGGCGCCAGTGGCGACGAAGAGCTGTGGCACCTTCTTGCCGTTCAGATATTTCTGGATCGCCGTATTGGACGGTGTGCCGAGCGGATTGAACACGACGAGCACTTCGTCCGATTCGACGAGCTTGCGCACCTGCTCGACGGCCTTCGGCGGGGAGTAGGCGTCGTCATAGCTGATGAAATTGATCTTGCGTCCGTTGATGCCGCCATTGGCATTGATCATGTTGAAATAGGCGGCCTCGGTCTTGCCGATCAGCCCGTAGGCGGAGGCAGGGCCGCTATAGGGAATGATGTTGCCGATCTTGATCTCGGTGTCGGTGGCGCCGGTGTCGTATTTTTTCTGCGCGAATGCGCCGGTGCTGGCCAGCATCAAAGCGAGCGCAGCAGGGATCGCCCCAAGCCGCATGGATCGTGCAAGCATTCATCGTCTCCGTGGTGTTCGTCCCAAGTTTTTGCGGAGCTCTGCGGCTCCTGCGACATATTGAACGCCTGTCGGAGCAGCGTCACAAGAAAAAGCCCCTGCGACAAAATCGCAGGGGCTTCGTTCGCTCGATGTTGCAGTGCGTGCCGCGATTATTCCGGGGCGGTCACGTCGGCATTAATGATGTCGCCATACAATTCCCACTTCTCGCCCTTGAAGCGCATCATGCGCAGCTGTGCGATCGGGGCGTAGTCAGTGGCCGAGGTTGTGATGGTGATGCCCGGCAGCAGCGTGTCCGGTGCGAAGTCCTTCAGGCTCGCCGCCTGTTTCATCACGTTCTCGCGGGTCAGGTTGTCGCCGGCCATTTCCAGCACCTTCACCATGGTCTGCGCGGCGCCGTAGCCGAACACGAGGCTGTTGTCGGTGCGGTCGGCGCCCGGCATATACTTGTCGATGAAGGCCGACCACTTCTTCATGCCTGGATCGTCCTTCCACTGCGGGTCGGCGCCGTCCTTGCGATAGTCGGCCGACAGCACGCCCTGCGCATTGTCGAAGCCTGCGGGCTGCATCACCGCGCCGACCGAGACGCTGACATTGGTGACGATCTGCAGCGGCTTCCAGCCGAGTTCGCCGATCTTCTTGATGCCCTGTGCGGCGAATTTCGGCGTGACGAAATGCACGACCACGTCGGGATTGAGGGACTTGATCTTCACAATATGGGAATCGATGGTCGGCTCGGAGATTTCATAGCTCTCCTCGACCACCAGCATCGACGCCGCCTTGGCGCCCAGCGCTTCCTTGAATGCCTTCTGATAGTCCTTGCCGAAATCGTCGTTCTGATAGATCACCGCGACTTTGGCGTCCGGCTTTTCCTTCATCAGATATTTGGCATAAATCTGCGCCTCGACGGCGTAGCTCGGCTGCCAGCCCATGGTCCATGGGAAGTGCTTTGGATCGTTCCACTTGCTGGCGCCGGTGGCGACAAACAGCTGCGGCACCTTCCTGGCGTTCATGTATTTCTGAAAAGCCGTGTTCGACGGCGTGCCAAGCGAATTGAAAATCAGCAGGGCTTCGTCGGATTCGACCAGCTTGCGCGCCTGCTCGACGGCCTTCGGCGGAGAGTAGGCGTCGTCATAGGTGATGAAGTTGATCTTGCGGCCGTTCACGCCGCCATTGTCATTGACCATCTTGAAGTAAGCGGCCTCGGTCTTGCCGATCAGTCCATAGGACGAGGCAGGGCCGCTATACGGCATGATGTTGCCGATCTTGATTTCGGTATCGGTGGCGCCAGTGTCGTATTTTTTCTGGGCGAAGGCGCTGCCTGAGGCGGCAACGCTGAGGGTCGCGGCGATGGACAGTGCCATGGCGCGCGAACGGATCGACGGCATTTCTAACTCCCGATTTCTATTGTTCTTACGGGCCTTTATGGCTCCGACCGGATTGAACACCGTTCGCGCTTGTGCGGCAACAAAAAGCCCTGCGCGAGAGTGGCGCGCGGGGCTTCTTTATTAGGCACGGTAAATGCCGCGCGGCGGCAAATGTCAGCGTTCGATCTCACCTGAAATCACCGGCCCGAACAGTTCCCATTTCTCGCCGCCGAAGCGCATCATTTGCAACTGCTCGATGGGATAGTGATCGTTCGCCGAGGTGTTGAGCGTCACGCCCGGCACCACGATATCCGGGGTGAAGTCCTTGAGGCTTGCGGCCTGTTTCATCACATTGGCACGTGTGAGATCGTCGCCGGCCTGCTTCAACACCTGCACCATGGCCTGCGCGACGCCATAGCCATAGACGACGGAAATGTCGCTGCGGCTGTAATCGGGGGCATATTTGGCGAGGAAAGCTGCGAAGCGCTTCATACCCTCGTCGTTGTCCCATTGCGGATCCGATCCGTCCTTGGCGTAATAGGCCGACAGGATGCCACGCGAGATGCCGAGACCCGCGGGCTTCAGCACCGAGCCGACCGAGGCGCTCGCATAGCCCTGAATGTAAAGCGGCTTCCACTCCATCGCGGCGACCTTGCGGATCGCCTGTACCGCCGGTTTCGGCGTGGCCACGCTGATGAACACGTCGGCGCCGGACGCTTTCAGATTGATGATGCGGCTGTCGATGGTCGGCTCGGTCACTTCATAGGCTTCGGTCGCGACGATCATCGATGCCTTGTCGCCGAGGCCGTCCTTGAGACCCTTGAGCACGTCCTTGCCGAAATCGTCGTTTTGGTAGAGGACGGCAATCTTCGCGCCCGGCCTCTCCGTCAGCAGATACTTCGCATAGATGCGCCCTTCGCTTTGATAGGGCGGCTGCCAGGCCATCGTCCATGGATAGGCCTTGTGGTCGCCAAACGAGGTGCTGCCGGCGCCGACGAACAGTTGTGGCACCTTGTTCGCGTTCAGATATTTCAGAATCGCGGTATTCGAAGGCGTTCCGAGTGGATTGAACACCACAAGCACCTCGTCGCTTTCCACCAGCTTGCGCGCCTGCTCGACTGCTTTTGCGGGATTGTAGGCGTCGTCATAGCTGATGAAATTGATCTTGCGGCCGTTGATGCCGCCTTGATCGTTGATCATGCGAAAATAGGCGGCCTCGATGATTCCCGCGACGCCATAGGCGGAAGCCGGCCCGCTATAGGGCATGATATTGCCGATCTTGATCTCGGTGTCGGACGCGCCGGGATCGTATCGCTTCTGCGCCGCAGCCGGGCCGGCGAGCAGCAGGGACAGCGCGGCAATCGGTGCGATCGATACGGGTGACAACAGGCGGAGCGGCATCCGGACATCCTCGCGGGGCGAGGGGGCGCTGACGTCAGCACCCGAATGAAAAACCCCTCGCGACGCGGTCGCGAGGGGCACTCACTGTGTGGCAGAAAGATGGTGGCGTCAGCCCCGCCGCATCTTGCTGAACATGGCCTGTATACCGAAGGCCAGCTGGCGCGCGCCATTCGGCAGCAGGAAGATGATGAAGATCAGGATCACGCCGAACACGGCACCCGACAGGCCCTTCGACACATGTTCGGCGATGTTCGGCACGAACACGATGAACAGCGCGCCCGCGAGCGAGCCGGGGAGCCAGCCGACGCCGCCGACCACCATTCCCAGGAACAATGCGATGGCGAGCTGGATGGTATAGCCATCCGGCGCCACGAACTGCACGGCGATGGCGCCGAGCCCACCGGCGATGCCGGTGATGCCAGCGGAGACGCCGAAGGCGAGGGTCTTGTAGAGCGCCACGTCCACACCCATCGCCGAGGCGGCGATCTCGTTGTCGCGGATCGACATCATGGCGCGGCCGGAACGCGACCTCAGCAGATTGACCGACAGCATGTAGATGACGATCGCCACCACGAGGGTGAAGAAGTACAGCCACATGTCCTGCGACACCTTCAGCCCCATGGAGGCGAAGATCTCCGGCGCGTCCGGCTTGGTGACGACGAGGCCTTGCACGCCGCCGGTCCAGTGCTCGAACACGCCGAGCTTCAGCAGTTGCGGCATCGCCACGGCCAGAGCAAAGGTCGCCAGAGCGAGATAGATGCCGGACAGCCGCAGCGCCGGGAGGCCGAACAGGAAGCCGGCGATGAAGCAGACAAGACCGGCGAAGGGCAGCGTCAGCGCATAGTTCATCCCGGCATGTTCGATCAGGATCGCCGAGGTATAGGCGCCGAGCGCGTAGAACGCGCTCTGGCCGAGTGAGAACTGGCCGCTGGCACCCGTCAGGATGTTCAGCGCCAACACCGCGATCGCGTAGATCAGAACCATCGTCATCTGGAAGATGATGAAGTTCTTTACGAAGAACGGCGTGATCGCGAGTAATGCGAGCAGCACCAGCGAGGCGGCGGGCCCGAGCGACATCGCCTTTTTGGGAACGGCAGCGACCACCGGAGCAGCGGAGACTTCTTGCACGGTGCTCATGATCAGACTCGCTTGACGATGGTGCGGCCGAACAGGCCATGGGGTTTGACGACCAGCACGGTGATGATCAGCGCCAGCGCGATGGGCAGCTTGAGTTCGTTGCCGACACCCGGAATGTAGGTGCCGACGAGGTTCTCGAAGACGCCGACCAGGAAGCCGCCGATCACCGCGCCGAGCGGGCTCGACAGGCCACCGACAACTGCGGCCGCGAAGCCGTAGATCAGCACGCCGCCCATCATGTTGGGCTCGAGGAACACCACCGGGGCGATCAGCATGCCGGCGATCGAGCCGATCGCCGCTGCCATGCCCCAGCCGAGTGCGATCATCCACGACGTGTTGATGCCGACGAGGCGGGCCGATTCAGGCATCACGGCTGCTGCGCGCATCGCCAGACCCACGCGGGTGTAGCGGAAGAACAGGAACAGCAGGATCAGCAGCACCAGCGTGACGCCGATCATGCCGGCCTGGTGGGTCGAGATCAGCTGGCTGCCAAGGAACGGAGCCGAGCCGAATGGCGACGGGAACTGCTTGATGGTGAAGTCCCAGGTCAGGCCAGCGACGCTGTTGACGATGGCGAATAGCGCGATGAAGCCGGCGACATGTGTCAGTACCGGCGCCTTGGCGAGCGGCTTGAACAGAGCACGCTCGATGACGACACCGCCGACGAACGAGAAGATCAGCACCAGTACGAAGGCGATCCAGTAGGGCGTGCCCCACTGCATCAATTGCCAGGCGATGAAGGTCGAGAACATCGCCATTTCGCCCTGCGCGAAGTTCAGATGGTCGATGGCCTGGTAGATCATCACCACTGCGAGCGCCATACAGGCATAAATCGCGCCGGTGGCGATGCCAGCCAGGACTTGATTGGTAAACAGCTCCATGGCTTCCCCTCAATATCCCAGATAGGATTTACGGACATCTTCGTTGTTCGCGATCTCGTCGGCAGTGCCGGACATCACGATGCGTCCTGTTTCGATCACATAGGCCTTGTCGGCGAGTTCGAGCGCGAGCTGTGCGTTCTGTTCGACGACCAGGATCGAGACCTTGTCCTCGCGGTTGATCTTGCCGAGGATCTTGAACAGATCCCGCACGATCAGCGGCGCGAGGCCGAAGGAGGGCTCGTCCAGCAGCATCAGGCGGGGTCGCAGCATCAGCGCGCGGGCCACCGCGAGCATCTGCTGTTCGCCGCCGGACAATGTGCCGGCCTGCTGGGTATGGCGTTGCTTGAGCACAGGGAAGTGGTCGTACATGCGCTCGATATCGCTATCGATCGCCTTGGTGTCCTTTCGGCTGATGGCGCCGAGCTGCAGGTTCTCCTCCACCGTCATGGTGGTGAAGGTGCCGCGGCCTTGCGGCACATGGGCGATACCGAGGCGCACGATGCTCTCGGTCGATTTGTTGTCCAGCTTCTTGCCTTCGAACTCGATCGAGCCGGTGGAGCGCACCATGTTGCAGATCGCCCGCAGCGTGGTGGTCTTGCCGGCGCCATTGGCGCCAAGGAGCGTGGTGAGACTGCCTTCCTTGAGGTCGAATTCAAGGCCGTGCAGCGCCTGGACCTGGCCGTAATAGGCGCGCAGGTCCTTCACATGGAGCATCGCGGTCATGAATCCTTGTCCCCCAGATAGGCCTTGATGACAGCCGGGTCTTTCTGGACGGCAGCCGGTGTGCCTTCCGCGAGCTTCTTGCCGAAGTTCAGTGCGACCACATGGTCGGCGATCGACATCACGAGGCCCATGTGATGTTCGACCAGCAGCACGGTGACGTCGCGCTCGTCACGAATGCGCCGGATCAGGTCGCCGAGGACGTAGACTTCCTCGTGATTGAGACCGCCGGCGGGCTCGTCCAGCAGCAGGATCTTCGGCTCGGCTGCGAGAGCGCGCGCGAGCTCGACCCGCTTCTGGGTGCCGAAGGGCAGACCGCTGACGACAGTGTCGGCGACGTCGTGCAGGTTGAGATAGCCGAGGATGTCGTTGACGTCCTTGTTGATCGCCGCTTCACCCGCGCGGACCCATGGCAGTTTCAGGCTGTCGCTGATGATGTCGCTGTTTGTGCGGGCGTGCTTGCCGACGCGGACATTGTCGCGAACAGTGAGGTTGGGAAACAGAGCCACGTTCTGGAAGGTGCGGCCGATGCCGATCTCGGAGATCTTGTGGGCAGGCCGGGTCAGGATCGACTGGCCTTCCATCAGGATGTCGCCCTTGCTCGGCTGATAGAGCCGGCTGAGGCAGTTGAACAGCGTCGTCTTGCCAGCGCCGTTCGGTCCGATCAGGCCGAGGATGTGACCCTTCTGCATGTCGAATGTAATGCCATTCAACGCAATGATACCGCCGAACACGACGCTGACGTCGCGAACCTGCAGCAGCGGAGCGCCTGACACAGCGGGCGCGCGCCGGTCATTCGCACTCGATGCGAATTGCGCCTGGGTCATGTGTAGTGTCCTTCGCGACGGCGAAGGCTATCCGAGCCCTTCAACAACACGAGCAACTTTCCCTCCTGATTTATTTTTCTTTGGTTCTGTTTTTTTTGTTGGCGGCGCTGCCAGTCCCCCGAGCGCCGCTTCGATGTTCCTTACCATCGACAGCAAACGAGGTCCAATATCGTTCAGCAAGCGGTCTTCCGTGAAACGAAATGCCGGCGCGCCGCAATTGAATGCATACGGGCCAGTGCCGTCATTGAGAGTCAATGCAACGCCGGCGGCATGCACATCGTCCTGCCATTCACCTGCGGAAATCACGAATCCATATTTGGCGATCATCTCGCCGGCGCGGTCGAGACCATCGCGCATCTTTGCCCAGCGGCTACCATAGTGTTCGCGGAACTCGCGCAATAATTGGGCACGCTCTTCCGCAGGCAGCGCCCAGAAATAAGCGCGGCCCATGGCTGTGGTCGCAATCGGAATGCGCGAGCCGACGTCGAGCTGAACGCCAACCGTCATCGACGAGCGCGATTGCCCGAAATAGATCATGCTGAGGCGGTCGCGCGCGCCCACGGCGCAGGCACCACCGGTCTGCCGCATCAGTTCGTCGCGAAACGGTTCGGAGAGATGCTTCACGCCCAAATTCGCAAGTGCAGCATACCCCAGGGCCATAGCTGCTGGCGCGAGCTGATACTTCTCAAAGCGTGGCACGGGCGTAAGGTAGCCAAGCTTTGTCAGCGTGTAGGTGAGACGTGAAATCGTCGGCTTCGGAAGATTGGTGCGTGCCGCGATTTCCTGATTGCCCAGCAATCCGTCATTCGGCCGGAATGCCCGCAGCACGTCGAGACCGCGCGCGAGAGCCACAACGAAATTGCGATCGGTCGCCGCTGGTTTTCCTGAACGCTTCACGCTTCCCCGATGATCGTCTCACGTCATCTTGTGCGACGACGCCTTGGTTTTCCCGAGGGTTAGCGCCCAGATTGGTTTTTATCTCGGCGCCCTCGTTGACAAGGGACGCTCTTCAAAATAACCCTGCCTGTCAAGATGTGGAATTAAATTTCGCAGTGCGAAACAAGCAAAAATCCATCAGAAATTCGATCCCAAGGAGACTGCCGTGAGCGATGTCGTGAAACTCGAGCGTCATGATGAAGTTGCAATCGTCATGGTCAATTCGCCCCCGGTGAATGCGCTCAGTGCGGCGGTTCGCCGCGGCATCTTTGAGAATGTAAAGGCAGCGAATGCCGATGCTGCGGCGAAGGCGATCGTCATCGCCTGTGCGGGCCGCACCTTCGTCGCCGGCGCCGACATTACCGAATTCGGCAAGCCGCCGCAGTCGCCGGGACTGAACGAAGTCATCGCGGAAATCGAGAATTGCTCTAAGCCCGTGATTGCTGCCATTCACGGCACCGCGCTCGGTGGCGGCCTCGAGCTGACGCTCGGCTGTCACTTCCGCGTCGCTGTGAAGGACGCAAAGCTCGGCCTGCCTGAAGTGAAGCTCGGCCTGCTGCCCGGCGCCGGCGGTACCCAGCGCCTGCCGCGCGCGGTCGGTCCCGAACTGGGCGTGCAGATGATCGTCTCCGGTAACCCGATCGGTGCGCCGGAAGCGCTCAAGAACGGCTTGATCGAGGAGATCGTCGAAGGCCCGCTCGAAGGTGCCATCGCTTTCGCCAAAAAAGTCGTCGCCGAGAAGCGCCCGCTGCGCGTGCTCAAGAACGACGATTCGAAGCTCGCCGCCGCCAAGGCCGATCGTTCGATCTTCACCAATGCTGCTGCCGCCGCCAACAAGAAGAACCGCGGCATGAACGCGCCGCTCGCTTGCGCCGAAGCAGTGAGCTGGACGCTCGATACGCCGTTCGATGAAGCGCTCAAGAAGGAGCGCGAAATGTTCCTCAAGCTGGTCGCTGACGATCAGTCGAAGGCACAGCGCTATGCCTTCTTCGCCGAACGCGAAGCCGCCAAGGTTGCGGGCGTGCCGGAAGGCATCAAGCCGCGTCCGGTCGAGCGCGTCGCCATCATCGGCGCCGGCACCATGGGTGGCGGTATCGCCATGTCCTTCGCCAATGCCGGCATTCCCGTCACGTTGATCGAGACCGGCGAGGAGCAGCTCAAGCGCGGCCTTGGCATCATGCAGAAGAACTGGGAGAACACCGCGGCACGCGGCGGCATCCCGGCAGATGCGCCGGCCAAGCGCATGGCCCTGATCGACGGCAAGGTCGGTCTCGACAATGTCAAGGATGCGGACCTCATCATCGAGGCTGTGTTCGAAACCATGGCGATCAAGAAGGAAGTCTTCACCGCCATCGATACCCATGCCAAGCCGGGTGCGGTGCTGGCCTCCAACACCTCCTATCTCGACATCAACCAGATCGCCGCCGTCACCAAGCGTCCGCAGGACGTGCTCGGCATGCATTTCTTCTCGCCGGCCAACGTGATGAAGCTGTGCGAAATCGTGCGCGCCGAGAAGACTGCGCCCGACGCGCTGCTGACCGCTGTGGCGATCGCGCGCAAAATTGCAAAAGTGCCGGCTGTGGTCGGCGTCTGCGACGGCTTCGTCGGCAACCGCATGCTCGCGGCCCGTTCCAAGCAGTCCGAGAAGCTGTTGTTCGAAGGCGCGCTGCCGCAGCAGGTGGACGCCGTCGTCACCAAATTCGGCCTGCCGATGGGCCCGTTCGCCATGGGCGACCTCGCGGGTCTCGATATCGGCTGGCGCTCGCGTCAGGATCGCGGCATCAAGTCGGAGATTGCCGACGCGCTGTGCGAAGCCGGCCGCTTCGGCCAGAAGACCGGCAAGGGCTACTACAAGTATGAAGCCGGCTCGCGCGCACCGATCCCGGATCCGGAGGTCGAGAAGCTGATCGACGACACCTGCCGGCGTCTCGGTCTCACCCGCCGCGCCATCAGCGATCAGGAGATCCTGGAGCGCATGGTGTATCCGATGATCAATGAGGGTGCCCGGATCCTCGAAGAGAAGATCGCCTCGCGCCCAAGCGATATCGATGTGATCTGGCTCTATGGCTATGGCTGGCCGATCTATCGTGGTGGTCCGATGTTCTATGCCGATCTGGTTGGCCTGAAGGAGATCGCCGAGCGGCTGTCGTTCTATGCCAAGCAGAACAACGATCCGTCGCTGGAGCCGACGCCGCTGCTGAAGAAGCTTGCCGATGAAGGCAAGACTTTCGCGTCGCTAGGTAAGTAAGGCTCTCTAAACTCTCCCCGCTTGCGGGGAGAGCTCGCCCGGCTCTTCGATGCGAAGCATCATGAGGCCGGCGGGGGAGGGGGTCTCCACGAGCTCCCGGCCCGGAGCGTCCCTTTCATCTGACGTGAATGCACCTCGCGCATTCGAGCAACCTTCTCCCCGCAAACGGGAGAAGGAAGACGCAGCCACTCTCTGTCAGTATGCGGACCCAACGCGCATGACGTATTCCTACCCTGGAGAGAAGTACTACCCGAAGGGCGTCCGCTGGGATGCGCCGATTATGCGCGGCACCTTGCCGGGCCTGCTTGCAGACTCGGCGCGCGACTATGGTGATCGCACTGCTATCGAGTTCCGTGGCAGGCCGATCTCATTCGTTGGTCTGCAGTCGCGGGTCGATACCGCCGCGGTTGGCTTCATGCGCGCGGGATACGGTCGCGGCGCGACCATTGCACTCTTCCTCGGTAATACGCCGGACCATCCCGTCAATTTCTTCGGCGCGCTGAAAGCCGGTGCACGGCTGGTGCATCTGTCGCCGCTCGATGGCGAAATCGCGCTGTCGCACAAGCTGAAGGATTCCGGCGCACGCGTGCTGGTGACCAGCAACCTCGCAGCGCTGCTTCCGATGGCGCTCAAGTTTCTCGACAAGGGCTTGCTGGATAAATTGATTGTTTGCGAGGACGACGATTGGGGTGCGGTCGGCACCCAGCAGCTGCCGCTGCCGGATGATTCCAGGATCGTCACCTTCCAAGTCTTTACTACCGGCGCCGCGCCGCCCGCAGAGTGGCCGAACATTTCTCCAGAGGATGTTGCGCTGCTGCAATATACCGGCGGCACCACAGGTCTGCCGAAAGGCGCCATGCTGAGCCACAGCAATCTCACTTCGGCGGTCTCGATCTACAATGTGTGGGGCGCCCCCTCGCGCGCCGAACGTAATCGCGTCGAGCGCGTCATCTGCGTGCTGCCGCTGTTCCACATCTATGCGCTGACGGTGATCCTGCTCGGCCGCATCAGTGTCGGCGATACCATCTCGCTGCATCAGCGCTTCGATGTCACCGGCGTTCTCGACGACATCGAGAAAAAGAAAGCGACCGTGTTCCCCGGCGTCCCCACCATGTGGATTGCCATTGCCGCCGATCCGTCACTGGAGACGCGCGATCTGTCATCCCTCGCTGTCGCAAGTTCCGGCGGCGCGCCGCTGCCGGTGGAAGTCGCGCGGCTGTTCGAGGGCAAGACCGGCCTCAAGCTCAAGAGCGGCTGGGGTATGACCGAGACCTGTTCGCCGGGCACGGCGCATTCAGCGGAAGGCCCGGATAAGCCCGGTTCAGTCGGTCTCGCGCTACCCGGCATCGAGCTCGATGTCGTTTCGCTGGAAGACCCTTCGCAAGTGCTCGGCATCGGAGAGACCGGCGAGTTCCGCATCAGGGGACCGAACGTCACGAAGGGGTACTGGAATCGCCTGCAGGAAACCGCGGAGGCCTTTGTCGGCGATCGCTTCCTCACCGGCGATATCGGTTACATGGACGAGGACGGCTATTTCTATCTGGTCGATCGCAAGAAGGACATGATCATCTCCGGCGGCTTCAACGTCTATCCGCAGATGATCGAGCAGGCGATCTACACCCATCCATCCGTGCAGGAAGTGATCGTCATCGGTGTACGCGACGATTATCGCGGCGAGGCGGCCAAAGCCTTCATCACCCTGCGCAAGGGCGCGGAGCCTTTCACCAGCGATGACCTGCGCGTGTTTCTTGCCGGCAAGCTCGGCAAGCATGAATTGCCGGCGGCGGTCGAATTCATGACCGAATTGCCGCGCACGCCGGTCGGAAAACTGTCGCGCCACGCCTTGCGCGATCTCCTGGCCACGCCCACACTTGATCAACAACAAACCGCATCCGGAGGACGTCCATGACTGAAGCTGTAATCGTTTCCACCGCCCGTACCCCCATCGGCAAGGCCTATCGTGGTGCATTGAATGCCACCGAAGGTGCGACGTTGCTCGGTCATGCCATCGAGCATGCGGTCAAGCGCGCCGGAATCGATCCGAAGGAAGTCGAGGACGTGGTGATGGGCGCGGCCCTTCAGCAGGGCGCGACCGGCGGCAATATCGCGCGCAAGGCGCTGCTCCGCGCTGGTCTTCCTGTGACGGTCGCTGGCACTACGATCGATCGCCAATGCGCCTCGGGCCTGCAGGCGATCGCGCTCGCTGCGCGCTCGGTGATCTTCGACGGCGTCGAGATCGCTGTCGGCGGTGGCGGCGAGTCGATCTCGCTGGTGCAGAACGACCATGCCAACAAATTCCACACCCAGGACCCGGCGCTGCTGAAGATCAAGGCCGACGTCTACATGCCGATGCTCGACACCGCCGAGACCGTGGCGAAGCGCTACAATGTGTCCCGTGAACAGCAGGACGCCTACAGCCTCGAGAGCCAGCGCCGCACGGCCGCTGCGCAGCAGGGCGGCAAGTTCAACGACGAGCTGGCGCCCATCACCACCAAGATGGCGGTGACCGACAAGGCGACCGGTGAAGTCACCATGAAGGACATCACGTTGTCGCAGGATGAAGGTCCGCGCCCGGAAACGACCGCAGAAGGTCTCGCCGGCCTGAAGGCTGTGCGCGGCGAGGGCTTCACCATCACTGCCGGCAATGCTTCACAGCTCTCGGACGGCGCCAGCGCCACCGTGATCATGAGCGACAAACTCGCCGCTTCGAAGGGCCTCAAGCCGCTCGGCATTTTCCGCGGCTTCGTTTCGGCTGGCTGCGAGCCGGACGAGATGGGCATCGGTCCGGTGTTTGCTGTGCCGCGCCTGCTCAAGCGCCATGGCCTCAAGGTCGAGGACATCGATCTCTGGGAGCTCAATGAAGCCTTCGCCGTACAGGTTCTGTATTGCCGCGACAAGCTCGGCATCGATCCGGAAAAGCTCAACGTCAATGGCGGCGCCATCTCGGTCGGTCATCCCTATGGCATGTCGGGCGCGCGTCTTGCCGGCCACGCGCTGATCGAAGGCCGCCGCCGCAAGGCGAAATATGCGGTCGTCACCATGTGCGTCGGTGGGGGCATGGGCTCCGCCGGCCTGCTCGAAATCGTTCAATAATCAACTGTTATCAAGGAGGATCCGATGGATCTGAGTTTCACTCCAGAAGAAGTGGCATTCCGCGAAGAGGTGCGAACCTTCTTCCATGAAAGCCTCGACCCGGTCGTGCGCAAGAAGCTGCAGGAAGGCCATCATACCAGCAAGGAAGACCTGGTAAACTGGCAGCGCACGCTCAATAAGAAGGGCTGGGCCGTTCCGCATTGGCCGACCGAATATGGCGGCACCGGCTGGAGCGCCGCCAAGCAATACATCTTCCTCGAAGAATTGCAGAAGACCCCGGCGCCGCCGCCGCTGCCGTTTGGCGTCAACATGGTTGGCCCGGTCATCTACACCTTCGGCAATGAGCAGCAGAAGAAGCACTTCCTGCCGCGCATCGCCAATATGGACGACTGGTGGTGCCAGGGCTTCTCCGAGCCCGGCTCGGGTTCGGACCTTGCCTCGCTGAAGACCACCGCGAAGAAGAAGGGCGACACCTGGATCGTCAACGGCCAGAAGACCTGGACCACGCTGGCGCAGCATGCCGACTGGATCTTCTGCCTCTGCCGCACCGATCCCGACGCGAAGAAGCAGTCGGGCATCTCCTTCATCCTTATCGACATGAAGTCGAAGGGCATCACCGTCCGCCCGATCCAGACCATCGATGGCGGTGTCGAAGTCAACGAAGTGTTCTTCGATGAGGTCGTCGTGCCGGCCGAGAACCTCGTCGGCGAGGAAAACAAGGGATGGGATTACGCAAAATTCCTGCTCGGCAATGAGCGCGTCAACATCGCCCGCGTCGGCATGTCGAAGGAGCGCATCCGCCGCATCAAGGAGCTGGCGTCCAGCGTGATGTCCGGCGACAAGCCGCTGATCGAGGATCCGCAGTTCCGTCAGAAGCTGGCTGCGACCGAGATCGAGCTGAAGGCGCTCGAACTGACGCAGATGCGCGTCGTCGCTGCCGAAGGCAAGCACGGCAAGGGCAAGCCGGATCCGGCCTCTTCGATCCTCAAGATTAAGGGCTCGGAAATCCAGCAGACGCTCACCGAGCTGCTGCTCGAAGTCACTGGTCCGTTCGCGATGCCATTCCTGCCGGAAGGCGAGGGGCAGAACGAGGAGAACGATTGGGCAGCGCCGAGCGCACCGACCTATTTCAACTACCGCAAGGTGTCGATCTATGGCGGCTCCAACGAAATCCAGCGCAACATCATCGCCAAAGCGGTGCTCGGGCTTTGATCGTTCTTCCTCGCCGTAACAGCGGCGAGGGCACTTACTCATCACGTCATGGCCGGGCTTGACCCGGCCATCCACCTTCAACCGACGAAGAAAGATGGGTGTCTGGCTCAGAGCTGGGCATGACGGCGGAGAAGGCAGCTTCTCTGCGCATCACAAGAGTTTTGGAGAGAGACAATGGATTTTGATTTGTCCGAGGAGCAACGGCTTCTCAAAGACAGCGTGGATGGCCTGCTCAAGGCGTCCTACGACTTCGAGGCCCGCAAGAAGTATCGCGCGGAACAGGGCGGTTACAGCAAGAGCATCTGGGGCAAGTTTGCGGAGCAGGGTCTGCTCGGCCTGCCGTTCAGCGAAGAGGACGGCGGCTTCGGTGCCGGCCCGATCGAGACCATGATCGTGATGGAGGCGCTCGGTCGCAATCTCGTGGTCGAGCCCTATCTCGACACCGTGGTGCTCGGCGGCGGCTTCCTGCGTCGCGGTTCGGCAGACCAGCGCGCCGCGCATCTGGCTGGAATCATCGACGGCTCGAAGACCTTCGCCTTCGCCCAGGTCGAGCGCGACTCGCGCTTCGAGCTCGGCAATGTCTCGACATCCGCCAAGAAGAGTGGTTCGGGCTATACGTTGTCGGGCGAGAAGTTTGTTGTCGGCCATGGCGATACGGCTGATACGCTGATCGTTACCGCGCGCACCGCAGGCGGCCAGCGTGATGCCAAGGGCGTCGGCGTGTTCCTGGTGCCGGCCAATGCCAAGGGTGTCGATATCCGCGGCTATGAAACCCAGGACGGCAGCCGCGCTGCCGACATCAAGCTGACCAATGTCGAGGTTGGTGCCGATGCCGTGATCGGCGATGCCGAGAACGGCCTGTCGATCATCGACCAGGTGGTGGATGATGCCCGCATCGCGCTCTGCGCCGAAGCGGTCGGCGCCATGGAAGAGGCCCTCAAGGTCTCGGTCGAGTATATCAAGGAGCGTAAGCAGTTCGGTGTCGCCATCGGCTCGTTCCAGGCGCTGCAGCACCGCGCAGCCGACATGTTCACCGCGCTGGAGACCGCGCGCAGCATGTCCTATCTCGCCTCGATGGCCTCGAGCTTCACTGACCTCGACGAACGCGCCAAGACGGTCGCCGCTGCCAAGGTGCAGATCGGCCGTTCCGCGCGCTTCGTCGGCCAGGGCGGCGTGCAGCTGCATGGCGGCGTCGGCGTGACCATGGAGTACAAGATCGGCCATTACTTCAAGCGGCTGACCATGATCGAGCAGCAGTTCGGCGATGCCGATTTCCACCTCCGCCGCGTCGCCGCGGCCGGTGGTATCACCGAGTAAGCGCCTTGCGCTCAAATGCCCGGCGTTGTGCCGGGCATTTTTCGTTTGGGCTGATGTTACGCGCTCGGTCCGCGCGTCTGCCGCAACGCTTCGCCGAGCGCCATCGCCACCGTCATCGCCAGATTGATCGAGCGCAGGCTCTCGCGCATCGGGATCACGACGCGGCTATCGGCTGCCGCAGCGACATCCTCCGGCACGCCGGCGCTCTCGCGGCCGAATAGCAGGATCTCGTCATCGCTGTAGTGATGCGTGAGATAGGGCTCGGCCCCTTTTGTCGTGAACAGCGCCAGCCGACAGCCGGCCTCGCGCCGCCATTCCTCGAAATGTCGCCATGAGATGTGGCGAACGATCGAGACCTGATCGAGATAATCCATCCCAGCGCGGCGGAAGTGGCGGTCCGAGATCGGGAAGCCCGCCGGTTCGATAATATGCGCCTCCACATCGAGGCACGCACACAGACGCAGGATGGTGCCGGTATTTTGCGGAATGTCGGGCTGATAAAGGGCAATGCGCATGCCATGCGGATAGCGTGCTGATGCCGACACGACAAGCGGGCAGGCGCATGCGCCTGCCCGCGGATTTCGGGGCCGTCTTAGAAGTTGAAGGTCGTCGACAGCAGATAGGTCCGCGGGGCGCCCACGGTTAGCACGCCGCTATAGGCTGAAGCCCAGTAGCTGGTATTGGCGACGTTCTCCACATTGGCGCGGATCACGATCGGCTTGCCGTTCCAGCGCGACAGGAATGTATAGCGCGCGCCGAGATCGACGCGGGTCCAGCTTGGCAGGATCTGCATATTTCCAGCATCGAGATACTGTTCGCCGGTGTGGATGACGCGGCCGGTCAGTGTGAAGCCGGGGACGAATGGCGTGTCCCATTCAAGGCCGAGATTGACGTTCACCTGGGCGACGCCGAGCGCCCACTTGCCGTCATTGAGGCCGCCTTGCGTTCGGGTCTGCCGACCGTCGAGCAGGGTCACGCCTCCGAGCAGGCGAAGATCGGGAGCCAGCTCGCCGAACACATTCATTTCGAGCCCGCGATTGCGCTGTTCGCCGCTCAGCTCCTGCCGTGGCAGCGGCAGGCCGGGGATGGTGATGAGGCTTGGCTGAGTGATCTGGAACAGGCTGAAGGTCGCGATCATGCGGCCATAGTCGATCTTGGCGCCGACCTCGGTCTGCTTCGACTGGAACGGCGGGAAGATCTGCCCGATATTGCCGAAGCCCGGCCCGACTGTCGCGCCAGGCTGCAGGCCCTCGATGTGATTGGCATAGAGCGACAGCCGATCAAATGGCTTGATCACCAGCGCGTAGCCTGGGCTCCACACCGATTCTTCATAGGCGGTCGCGGCGCCTGTCGTATAGTTGATCGAGTTCTGCCCCACAGTCTGGCGACGCGCGCCGATGGTGAATTGGACGCGCTTGTCGAGGATCGACATCGTGTCCGCCACGCCGACGCTGGAGAGTTCGGTCGTCACGAGATTGCGATAGAGCGGCGTGCCGGTGCCCTGAACCGGGACGAAGCGCGGATTGTAGATATTCGAAACAACATTCGTTCCGACGGAAAAGTCGTTGTAGTTGGGGACGTTCGTGTAGGAGTAGTTCACGCTCAGCGCATGATTGACCGGTCCGGTATCGACATTGGCGCGCATGCCGGTTTCAGCTGATGTTGTCTCGAAGCTGGAGAAGCCGATCAATGGCCGCGAACCATAGTCGCCTGCTGCATTAACGATGGTCGGCGCCACCGAGATGAAGTCGAGCGTGCTTTCGCGATAG
This sequence comes from Pseudomonadota bacterium, assembly GCA_023449855.1. Lineage (GTDB taxonomy): Bacteria > Pseudomonadota > Alphaproteobacteria > Rhizobiales > Xanthobacteraceae > Tardiphaga. Next base: position 24,386 of record JAEXHR010000131.1, read on the forward strand.
CCGACTGCGCCATAAACGGTGGCCCAATCGGTGACATCCACTTCGGCGCGGCCGGCGACGAATGTATCGCGCGGTCGCCAATGCGCCCAGGGCACGACGAAATTGGTGCCGGCGTCCGGCGCGCGGGGCACAGGAAGTCCTGTGTCGACTGACAGGAAGCGCATCGCGGGCGACAGATTCTGGGCTTGATAGCCAGCATCCACCGAAGCGCGTACGCGTTCACCGCGATAATCGAGGCCGAGCACCGCATTACCGAATTCCTCGCTCTGCCGGTCGAAGGCGGTGTCGCCATTGCGGTAGCTGCCGTTGAAGCGGATACCCCATTCCTTTTGCTCGCCGTAGCGACGGGCGATATCGACCAGCGTGCCGAACTGCGACTTCGACGCATAGGTCGCGGTCAACTGCGTGATGTCGTAGTCCGACGCCTTCTTGGTGACGAGATTCATGCTGCCGCCGACCGCGCCGCCCGGTGGCATGCCACCCAGCAGTGCGCTCGGGCCCTTCAGCACCTCGACGCGATCGACGAAGTTTGCCGCAACTGAATAGTACGGCGCGATGCCGTAGAGTCCGTTCAAAGAAGTCTGGCCGACACCGTAATAGAAGCCGCGGATGTAATAGGCGTCCTGACCGCCGCCAGAGGTGGTCACGACACGTACTGATGGATCATTCGCCATCACGTCGGCGACAGTACGGGCCTGCTGATTGGCCATCAATTCGGACGTGTAGCTGGTCTGGTTGAATGGCGTGTCCATGATGCCGCGGTTGCCGAGCAAACCGAGTTGTGAACCACTGCCGACCTGACCGCCGGCGAATGCTGCTGGTGGCGCGCCCACGGTACCAGTCGAAGGAGTGACATAGCGTACGGGTTCGGTTCGCTGCAGTGGAGTAGGCGCTCGTCGCGTGGTCGTGGTGCGGGCAGTTGCAGCACGGCGGACCGGAGTTGAGCGCGCCTGGCGCGGCTTCGGCGCATCGACGGTGACGGCGGGAAGAGTGGGCTGCGCGATAGCGATGTCTGTGCCGGTGAATGAGAGTGCCATGAGGCTCACCGAGCCGAGCGCGCAGACGCGCGCCATTCCAAGAGTCCGCATTGCCTAGATATCCCCCGATCAACAAAAGTTATGCGTGAGGTGATATCGAAGCGTCGACAGCAATGCATGCCGTCGCCGCTTAGAATTAGTGCAGAGTTAGCTTGCGGCTTTTGACTGTTTCCACTCAGGCGCGTTTACTGCGTCCTGTGATGGTGCTGAAAGTGTCTGCGGCCGATCGTTGTTGCGTGAGGCGATAACGAGAAGAAGTCATCGCGCGAAATCTTTGCGGTGGCTGACACTCACTCCGCGGGGGCGAGCCGTGTATTCGCGTTCGATGTCGAAGTCTCGCGAACACGCAAGCGCGCGCGGCGCTTCTTCCACCAGATCACCACGCCGGTCACCGACAGCGCCGCCACCACGAGACCCATCAGCGAGATCAGGATGCGGCCGGGCAGGCCGAGAATTCTCCCCGAATGCAGCGGGAACTGCATTTGCACGAAGATATCGGCGGCAGTGCCGACCCATGGCAGTTTCTGGCCGAGCGGACGGCCATCCTCGCTGTCGTAGTAGAGCTGAGCAGGGCCGACGCCGGCGGCGCCATGGTCGTCGCCGGGATGGAAGAACCCGACCTGATAGATGCCATGCGCCGGGCCATAGAACAGGGAGCCGACGGGCGTGTCCCAGCCGCGTGCCTTGCCGTCAGCCTGCGCACGCTCGTAAATCTGAGTCCAGGTCATCTTCGGTTCGACGGGGTGGTCGAGGTGACGATACTCACGCTGCTCGTAAGGCGTGGGCGTGTAGTTCGAGACCGTCTTCATCAGCGGCGAGAACACTTCGAAATAGAGGTTCAGCGAGAACGCCGTGAAGGCGACGATGAACAGGACACACCAGGTCCACAGGCTGAAGGCGCGGTGGATATCGAAATTGATGCGATAGGCGCTGCCCGAGGTCTTGATCATCCAGGCAGGCTTCCAGCGTGCCCAGAAGCCCTTGCCCAGTTCGCGCGCAACGGATGGGTCGCGTCCGGCTTTGGCGCGCTTGCGCGAGGGAAGCGTCAGATAGAAGCCGACAAAGCAGTCGATCGTCCAGATGATGGCGATGATGCCGAGAATGCGCATGCCCCAGCGATCACTGCCCCAGAATTCCGGGATGTGCATCGTGTAGTGCAGCTTGTAGAGAAACGAGACGAAGTTCTCGCGGGTGATCAGCCACACCGCCCCCCAATAGCGCCGCCCGAGTTCCTCACCCGTGTTGGGATCGAGGAAAATCTGATTGTAGTCGAGCGTGTAGCGCCTCTGGGTCGCCGGGTCGATGCGCGGCAGAACGAAGAACGCCAGCGACTCGTTTTTCTCCGGCGTCATGTTCATGTGAATGACGCGGGCACGCGGATCGCGCTGTTCGATCAGGTTGGCGAGTTCGATCGACGGCTTGGCGGGCCCCTGGGTGGTGACGTCCTTGAGTTTGCTGTTGAGCAGATCGTCGAGCTCGTGGTCCCACGAGATGATCGCGCCGGTGACGCCCGAGAAGAACAGGAAGGCGGCGGTGAGCAGTCCGGCCCAGCGATGCAGGCGCCCGAAGATCGATCTCATGGCGTTCCGCCCCTCTCAATTTAGACGCGATCTGACTACCAAGAACGCACACCGCCGGTCGAGGGACCGGCGGTGGCAGAATGTCGCGATTTATAAAGGTTCTAAGATTACCAGCGATAGGTGAGCTTGGCGATTGCCTTGCGGCCCTCTGCATAGAAGCAGCTCGTATAGCCGTAGCAGGCTGCGACATAGCGGGTGTCGGCGAGATTCGTCACGTTCAGAGCCATGCGCCAGTTGTCTTTGGTATAGGCGACCAGTGCGTCGATGGCCGTCGACGCGTGAACCTGGAACGTGTTGGCGTCGTCGCCGAAGGTTGATCCCACATAGCGGATGCCGCCGCCGACCTGAATGCCGGCCAGCGGGCCTCCGCGGAATGTGTAGTCGCTCCACAGCGAGAAGCGATTGAGGGGCACCGTGGCCGGTGCATTGCCGACATTCACCGGATCCTTGGTGACAGTGGCATGGATGTAAGAATAGGCGCCGCGAATATTGAAGCCTTCGGCGAGCGTGGCGGTGCCTTCGAGCTCGATACCGCGTGAATTGATCTCACCGGTCTGGACCGCAGAAAATGTTGGCGGCGGGAAAGTGACAACGTTGGCGCGGGTGAGGTCGAACGCTGCCAGCGTGATCAGTGCATTGATGCCCGCCGGTTGATACTTGATGCCGACTTCGTACTGCCTGCCGGTTTCGGGCTTCAGCAGGTTACCCAGCCCGTCGGTATTGAGCACGGGAAGGAACGATTCCGAATAGCTGAAATAGGGCGCGACGCCGCTGTCGAAATTATACATGACCGCAGCGCGGCCAGTGAAGGCGGAGGCATTGGTCGAGGCCTTCGCATTGAACAGCGAGGCGTCCACATCGGTAGTGACGAAATCCTGCCTTCCACCAAGCTGTAACGACAGCTTGCCGAGCTTGATCTGGTCCTGCGCATAGATGCCGACCTGCGACTGTTTTACGCCGGTGTCGTCGGCTGGTCCTGTATTGACCCAGGCATTGGTATAAACCGGATTGAAGATGTCGATCTTGCCGGTGGTATAGCCGTTGGCCCGGTCGCGGAACGTGGTGTTGCGATAGTCGATGCCGAACAGCGCCGTATGGCTCAGGATGCCGGTGGTGAACTTGCCCTGCAGCTGGTTATCGACGGCGAAGGAGTTGATGGTTGAATCGCCAGCGCTGCCGCCGCGGCCCATCAGGCCTGCAGCCTCATCTGCGGTCGTCGCATAGCCGGTGCCGTAAAAGCTGGCCTGCTGGTTGTACAAGTAGGAGTAGCGCAGGTTCTGCTTGAAGGTCAGCGCGTCATTGATGTTGTGCGAGAACAGATAGCCGACCGAAGCCTGTTCGGTGTCGAACTGGTTCATGCCGGGCTCGCCACCGAAGCGGTTCACCGGAATGGTGCGCCCGTTATTGGCCCACACCGTGCCCGAGGGCGGGAAGAACTGCAGGCCCCAGCCTGCCTTGTCCTTCTGATAGTTCGACAGGAACGTGATCGAGGTATCTTCGTTCGGCTTGAACGTCACGGCCGGGGCGATGAAGACGCGGTTGTTCTTCGAAAAATCCACCTGCGTGTCACTGTCGCGGATCACGCCGGTGAGCCGATACAGCACCGTGCCCTCCTTGTTGGCGGGGCCGCCGATATCGAACTCGCCCTGATAGCGATTGAAGCTGCCGCCGGAAATAGAGACTTCGCCAAACTGCCGCGCCGTCGGCAGTTTGCTCACATAGTTGAGCAGACCGCCGGTGCCGCTGCCGCCATACATCGCGGAAGAGGGACCCTTCAATACTTCGAGCCGCTCGGCGCCGTAAGGCTCGAGCCCGAGGAAGTGCACATACTGGCTGCTCGGCAGACGCAGGCCGTCGAGATAGAGGCCGGGCATGGTCATGTCGAAACCACGGATCTGCAAGCCGCCGAAACGCGTATCCGAACCGCCATTGACGTCGCCGCTGATGCCCGCACTGTAGCGCAGCGCCTCGCCGATGGAGCCGGCGCCCTGGTTGGTCACCTGATCACGCGTGACGATGGAAATCGACTGCGGCGTCTCGATCAACGGCGTATCGGTCTTGGTGCCGGTGCCGCTGCGGGTTGCAACGAAGCCGCTGACCGGGCCCCCGGCGCGTTCGCCGGCATTCGGATTGGCGGCGGCGGCGACCGGTGCGGTTTGCGGCGCGCGTGCGGCGCGGTTGCTGCGTGCGGTCCGGCTGCTGGAAGTGCGTTGTGCCGGCCGCGATGCTGCGGGGCGTGCGCGCTGCTGGGGGGCGTCCACAGTCACCGGGGGCAGCGTCGATTGCGCCCGGGCCATCTCGGTGGGGGCGATCAGAGCGAGGCCGCTTACGGCGCACAGGCAGAATGTGCGAATGGCTGGGAGATGCGCGACAGGGCGCGAATAATGTGCAGTCGTCATGGCCAAGATGCCCCCGGAATTGGAAGCCGGCTTCTGCCGGTATGATTTTGGTGTCATCCGGCTCTAACGAAGGCATCGCGAGCGAGTACAGGCTTTGGCCGTTAGAATAGCTACAGGACGGGCTTCCAGCTCCGCGTGTTGCCGAGACGGCGCACAAATCTCCACATCGGGAAACATTTTCCGCGTCATGGTTGCAGTCGTTGTCTGTTGCACGGTCCGCTCAGGCGAATGGCGGCGCGACCGACGAATCAGCCGACGGCACGCAGGCCCGGGAGATGGTTGCTCCAATCGCCAGACAGGCACCGTGCACCCGCGGTCCAGGCCAAATTCTCCGCCCCGCGGAACGGCTGCGAATCTTGCGTGCATCGCATCCCGTTACCCCATTCGTAGGCTTGCGCTGGTGCGGTGGGGATGCCAATAGAACGATTCTGGATTGCAAGTTTTTGCTGCGAGGCAAGGACAAGTAGCCACGCCGCCGTGGGGAGGAACCGCGGGCACCGGTCATTGCTCTAGGTCAACGCGCATGCGTTGCCGGACGGGCATTGACGGGGAGCAGATAAGAAAGGGTTGGGATCGTGACGACAACGTCTTCGGCGCAGCATACGCGCCGTGATTTCCTGTACGTAGCCACTGGGGCCGTGGCTGCCGTTGGTGCTGCGGCCGCCGTCTGGCCGCTGATTTCTCAAATGAATCCAGATGCTTCGACTATCGCGGCGGGTGCGCCGATCGAGGTCGATCTCACCCCGATTGCCGAGGGGCAGGACATCAAGGTGTTCTGGCGCGGCAAGCCGATTTACATCAGCCATCGCACCAAGAAGCAGATCGACGACGCCCGCGCTGTGCCGGTCTCCAGTCTGCCCGATCCGCAGACCGACCAGGCCCGCGTCAAGGAAGGCCATGACCAGTGGCTGGTCGTGATCGGCATCTGCACCCATCTCGGCTGTATCCCGATTGCGCATGAAGGCGCCTATGACGGCTTCTTCTGCCCCTGCCATGGTTCGGTCTACGACACCTCCGGCCGTATTCGTCAGGGACCGGCTCCCGCCAATCTGCCGATTCCCCCTTACGCCTTCGTCTCCGACAGCAAGATCAAGATCGGCTGAGCCTCCCGGCTCGCCTCGAGATTTTGCGCCGATAGTGTCGTTTCTTTCTTCAGGATCGCATCATGAGCGGACCATCCACCTACCAGCCCTCCCATCCTGCCCTGCAGTGGTTCGAAAAGCGCCTGCCGCTGATCGGGCTGATCCATTCGTCCTTCATCGCCTATCCGACCCCGCGTAACCTGAATTACTGGTGGACGTTCGGCGGCATCCTGTCCTTCATGCTCGGTGTGCAGATCGTCACCGGCGTGATCCTGGCGATGCACTACACCCCGCATGTGGACATGGCCTTCAATTCGGTCGAGAGCATCGTCCGTGACGTGAATTACGGCTGGCTGCTGCGCTACCTGCACTCCAACGGCGCATCGATGTTCTTCATCGCCGTCTATATCCACATGCTCCGCGGCCTCTATTACGGCTCCTACAAGGCGCCGCGCGAAGTGCTCTGGATCCTCGGCGTCATCATCTACCTGCTGATGATGGCCACCGGTTTCATGGGCTACGTGCTGCCTTGGGGCCAGATGAGCTTCTGGGGCGCCACGGTCATCACCAACCTGTTCTCGGCCATCCCCTATGTCGGCGAGAGCATCGTGACGCTGCTGTGGGGCGGTTACGCCGTCGGCAACCCGACCCTGAACCGCTTCTTCTCGCTGCACTATCTGCTGCCCTTCGTGATCGCGGGCGTTGTCGTGCTGCACGTCTGGGCCCTGCATGTCGTCGGCCAGAACAATCCGGCCGGCGTCGAGCCGAAGACCGAGAAGGACATGGTGCCGTTCACGCCCTATGCGACCATCAAGGACGGTTTCGGCATCGTCTGCTTCATGATCTTCTACGCCTGGTTCGTGTTCTACATCCCGAACTATCTCGGCGATCCCGACAACTACATCCCCGCCAATCCGGGCGTGACCCCGGCGCATATCGTGCCGGAATGGTACTACCTGCCGTTCTACGCGATCCTGCGCTCGATCCCGTCCAAGCTTGGCGGTGTCATCGCCATGTTCTCGGCGATCATCGTGCTGGCCTTCCTGCCCTGGCTCGATAGCGCCAAGACCCGCTCGTCGAAATATCGCCCGCTGGCGAAGCAGTTCTTCTGGATCTTCGTCGCGGTCTGCATCCTGCTCGGCTGGCTCGGTGGCAAGCCCGCGGAAGGCGTCTACATCATCGCCGGCCGTGTGCTGACCTTCTGCTACTTCGCCTACTTCCTGATCGTGCTGCCGATCCTCAGCCGCATCGAGACGCCCCGCGCGGTGCCGAACTCGATCGCAGATGACGTGCTGGCGAAATATGGCAAGAAGGCCGCATCGGCGATCGCCGTGATGCTGCTGGCCGGCGGTCTCGTGATGGGCGGTGCCCAGAATGCGAAGGCGGCCGAAGGCGGACCGAAGCCACCGTCACTGTCGTGGAGCTTTGCCGGCCCTTTTGGCAAGTTTGACCGCGGTGCTCTGCAGCGTGGCTACAAGGTCTACAAGGAAGTCTGCGCCACCTGCCACTCGATGAACCTCCTCCACTTCCGCAACCTCGCGGATCCCGGTGGCCCCGGCTTCTCGACGGCGCAGGCGACGGCAGTGGCGTCCGACATCAAGGTGCAGGACGGCCCCAATGACGCCGGCGACATGTTCGAGCGTCCGGGCCGTCTCGCCGACAAGTTTCCGGCGCCGTTCCCGAATGAGAATGCGGCACGCGCGGCCAATGGCGGCGCCTATCCGCCGGACCTGTCGCTGATGGCCAAGGCCCGCAACTACGACCGCGGCTTTCCGCAGTTCATCTTCGACTTCTTCACCCAGTTCCAGGAGAAGGGCCCGAACTATATCGACGCCCTGCTGCAGGGCTATGAGGACGCGCCGAAGGACTTCCAGCTGGCCCAGGGCGCCTACTACAACAAGTACTATCCCGGCCATGCCATCAAGATGCCTAAGCCGATCTCCGACGATCAGGTGACCTATGACGACGGCACCCCGCAGAAGGTCGAGAACTACGCCAAGGACGTCTCGACCTTCCTGATGTGGACCGCCGAGCCGCATCTCGAGGCGCGCAAGAAGCTTGGTCTGCAGGTGATGGTCTTCCTGATCATCTTCGCCTTCCTGATGTATTTCACGAAGAAGAAGGTTTGGGCCAACGCTCACTGAGCGGCGGCGATATGCTTTCGGAAGGGCCCCTGATGGGGCCCTTTTTCATTTTGGGCAACTGCGCGCACGGACGATGGATTCTCCCGCCCCCCTTGACTAAGCTTTGGGCAAGGGGAGGCATGCGCGACAAGCGTTTCATGGACATCCCTGCTCATGGGGGATGAATGCCGGGCGCGGGGATCGACCAAATTCTCCTGAATATCAGTCCGGGTGGGCAACTCGCGCTTGGTGTGGTGCTGGCGCTCATCATGTATGGCGTTGCCCTCGATCTGCGCGTCGCCGATTTTGTCGACGTGCTGAAGCATCCGTTGGCGCCGCTGTCGGGCCTCCTGGCGCAACTGCTGTTTCTGCCGGCCGTCACTTGGGCGATCACCATGCTGCTCGAGCCGCAGCCGTCGATCGCGCTCGGCATGATGGTGGTAGCGGCCTGTCCCGGTGGCAACATCTCTAATCTCATCACGCATATGGCACGCGGCAACACCGCGCTGTCAGTGTCGATGACCGGCATCTCCAGCCTGCTCGCTACGATCACCACGCCGCTCAACATCCTGTTCTGGGCTGGGCTCAATCCCGCCACCGCCGCCTTGTTGCGTCAGGTCAGCGTCGAGCCGGTCTCGTTCATCGGCTCGACCTTGCTGCTGCTCGGCGTACCCATGGTGGCGGGCCTGCTCACCGTGCGCCATCTGCCGGTGCTGGCGGATCGCCTGCGGCGTCCGTTGCAGATTTTATCCTTCGTGTTCCTGATCGGTTTCATCCTCGCTGCGACGGCCACCAACTGGCGCTATATCGGCGTATTCACCACCGCGGTGCTGCCTTTCGTGGTGCTGCATAACGCGATTGCCGTCGCGCTCGGCTGGGGCGTGGCGAGGGTGTTGCGGCTCAGCGACTACGACACGCGCGCGCTGACCATCGAGGTCAGCATGCACAATTCCGGTCTTGGCCTCGCGCTGATCCTGACGCAGTTCGACGGGCTCGGCGGCGCCGCCCTGGTCGCGGCAGGGTGGGGCGTATGGCACCTGGTCTCCGGCTGGGCGCTGGCAGCATGGTGGAAGCGGCGCGATCCGTATCCCGCCCGGACGGAGAGCGTCGCATGAACGAGATGGCAGCCAACAGCAGTGTGCTGGTCACTGGCGCGGCGGGCTTCATCGGCAGCGCCTTGCTGGATGTCCTGGCGAACGGAGATTTCGGCCCTGTCACGGCGCTCGATCTTCGCGAGGTGCCGATGTCACAGCGCCTCGCCAACATCACCTATGAACATGGCGACATCCGGAATCCCGCGCTCAAGGACATCATCATTCGCATTCGTCCGCGAACGGTGGTGCACCTTGCTTCCGTCGTCGCGGTCGGCGGCGACGAGCGGCGCGACTACGAGATCGACGTGCTGGGAACGCGCAATGTGCTGGAGGCCTGCCGCCACGCAGGCGTCCGGCATTTGATCGTGACGTCGAGCGGTGCGGCCTATGGGTATCACGCTGACAATCCGGTCCCGCTGCGCGAAACCGATCCCCTGCGCGGTAACGAGGACTTTCCCTATGCACGCAACAAGCGTGAGGTCGAGGAAATGCTGGCACGCTGGCGCAGCGAGCATCCGGCGTTGAAGCAGACCATCTTCCGCCCGTGCACGGTGCTCGGGCCGACGACGAACAACCAGATCACTGCCTTGTTCGAACGTCCCGTCGTCACAGGACTGAGCGGCACGGCGACGCCGTTCTCGCTGATCGCGGATCGTGATGTCGTCGCTGCGTTGGCGCAGGCGGTGCGAAGCGGCAAGGCTGGCATCTACAATCTTGCCGGCGACGGTACGCTCAGCCTGCGTGAGATCGCCCGGCTCAATGGCAAGCCCTTCGTGCCGATCCCGCCGGCCATCATGCGCGGCGCGCTGCGGCTGCTTAGTGCGCTCGGCCTGACCAGGCTGACGCCCGAGAACGTGAAATTCATTCAGTATCGACCGGTGCTGGACAATGCGCGCCTGAAATCGGAATTCGGTTACACGCCGGAGCTCGATGCCCGCGCCGTTTTCGAGCGTTATCGAGATCAGCGCGCGGATCCGTCCCAATGACCTATCTCGTCATTGGCGCAGGCCCCGCGGGCCTTGCCGTCATTCAGAGCATGAAGGCCGCCGGCCATGCGGTTGAAGCCGTCGAGCAGAACGCCGATGTCGGTGGCCAGTGGCTGTACGGCGCGGCGCCCAGCGCTGTCTATGCATCGACGCATCTGATCTCGTCGAAGCGCACCACGGCCTTCGCGGATTTTCCCATGCCCGAGGACTGGCCGGCCTATCCGAGCCATCGTCAGGTGCTCGAATATCTGCAGGCTTATGCCAGACATTTCGATCTCTATCCGCTGATCCGCTTCGGCACAGGCGTGCAGTCACTCAGACCAGAAGGCGGAGGATGGCGCGCGACTTTCAGTGATGGCACGTCCGTAGCGTATGCCGGCGTCATCATCGCCAACGGCCATCTCAGCGATCCCTTGATCCCGAGGACCGCAGGCACCTTCGATGGTTCGGTGATGCATGCGAAGGACTACAAGACCGCCGACATCTTCGCCGGAAAGCGGGTGCTGGTGGTCGGCATGGGCAATACCGGCTGCGATATTGTCGTCGATGCCGTGCATCGCGCCGACAAGGTGCTCTGGAGCGTGCGCGGCGGCAATCACTTCGTGCCGAAATTCCTTGCGGGCAAACCTGCGGACGAAGGCAATCACAAGCCGAAGCGCTTCATCATTCCGAAGAATCTGCGTGCGCGTCTGCATGAACCGATCCTGCGCTTCATCGTCGGTCCACCAGAGCGCTTCGGTCTGCCGAAGCCCGAACACCGGCTCTATGACCGCACGCCCATTGTCAATTCGCTGGTGCTGCAGCATCTGGGGCAGGGCGATGTCGGTGTGCGCAAACCGGTCCGGGAATTCGACGGCAAGCGCGTCGTGTTCGTCGATGGCCGATCCGATGAGGTCGATCTGGTGCTGCTCGCAACGGGTTATCGGATCACATTCCCGTTCCTCGACGATCTCTCGGTGCTCGACTGGCAAGACGCCGCCGATGCGCCAAAACTGTTCATGAACATGTTTCCCTCGGACGATAACGGTCTCTATGTCGCCGGGCTGCTGGAAGGCGCCGGTGTCGGCTGGGAAGGCCGTGCGCTGCAGGCCCGTATCATCGCGGCCTATCTTGCGGCGCGGACCGCGCGCCCGGATGCCGCAGCGGCATGGCGGCGCGAAATCACGCAATGGTTCGCGCTTCCGCCCCATCGGGATGGCGGCGCGCATGGGTTGTTTGTCGATTTTCTAACCTACAAGCGCGACCTGCAACGCGCCCTGGCCCGGTTGAGTTGACACGTGAGGGGTCTATAACTTGCCCCGCAATCATTCAGTGGAGGATCCCATGGGAACATCGATCAGCTTCAAGCGTCCGGATGGCAAGGAAGCCAAGGGCTATCTCGCCAATGCCTCGACCGGCAATGCGCCGGGCGTTGTCGTGATCCAGGAATGGTGGGGTCTGCAGGAGCAAATCAAGGGCTTGGCCGATCGTCTCGCGCTGGCTGGCTTCGACGCTCTTGCGCCGGATCTCTATAACGGCGTGGTCGTGCCCTATCACGACACGGATGCTGCCGGTAAAGAGATGAACTCGCTCGATTTTATGGATGCCACCACGCAGACCGTCCGCGGTGCCGCGCAGTATCTCGCCCGCAACGGCGCCAAGGTAGGTCTGACCGGCTTCTGCCTCGGCGGCGCGGTGACCGTTATCGGCGCCACCAAGATTCCGGAGCTGAGCGCCGCGGTCGCGTTCTATGGCATTCCGCCGGAGCAGGCGGCCAAGCCCGCCGATGTTCAGGTGCCGCTGCAGGGCCATTTCGCCAATCGCGACGACTGGTGCACGCCCGCGGTCGTCGATGCGTTCGAGCAAGGCCTGAAGGCCGCCGGCAAGTCGGCCGAACTCTTCCGCTATGATGCGGACCACGCTTTCGTCAACGAACAGCGTGCCAGCGTGCACGACCGCGAAGCCGCGGAGCTGGCCTGGGGGCGGGCGACGGCATTCTTCAAGAAGCATCTGGGGTAAGGCTCCTTGGCCGGATGCTGATCCGCAAAGCGCAAATCGATGAAGCGGCCAAGGCATGCGATGTCTTGCGCCGTTCCATCCTTGAGCTCTGCGGTGCCGATCACCATAATGATCCGGCGATCGTCAGGCGCTGGCTAGCCAACAAAACGCCGGCAGAGGTCGGGAGCTGGATTGCCCATCCGGACAATGTCGTTCTCGTCGCGGTCGAGGAAGAAGCAGTGCTCGCCGTCGGCATCGTCAGAAGCGATGGCGAGATTACGTGCAACTATGTCTCGCCGGATGCCCGGTTCCGGGGCGTCAGCAAGGCGATGCTGGCACAACTTGAGGCGATCGCACGGAACCATGGCAACGATGTCTGCCATCTGATCAGCACCGAGACGGCGCATCGCCTTTATCTGTCTGCGGGATATGAAGACTGCGGCATGCCGCAGGGCAAGTTCGGCACGACGTCATCCTTTCCCATGCTGAAACGGCTTGACGCCCAGTCGTCAAATCCATGACGTGTGGTCGCGCGCTGGCTTGATGCTGCGTGGATCACGCTTTAGGTCGGATCTCATGACAACCGATTTCACCATCTCCGATCTGCGCCGGCGGCCGGATTTTTTCGACATCGTGGCCGATCGTATCTGGCGGGCGTGGTGGAAGCGCCACGGCGTACCGGAGGTCTATATCGTCGAGCGGCTGCGTGAAAACATGGTCGGCGCGGGATTGCCGGTCGCACTGGTGGCGCATCGTGATGGCGACTTTCTCGGCACCGCTTCGCTGCTGGTTTCCGACCTCGACGAGCGTCCGCAATATACGCCCTGGGTGGCTGCAGTCTGGACCGAGCCCGAAGCCCGCCGGCAGGGGGTGGCTCCCGGGCTGATCGAGCGGGCCTGCCGGGAAGCGCTTGAGCGAGGGCATTCGCGCGTCTACCTCTGTGCCGCCCCACCGCGCCGGGCATATTACGAGCACCTCGGCTGGACCCCTGTCGAGGATGAGGTCGGGCCGCTGAAATTGACGGTATTCATGCGGGAATGGCCGCAAATCTGTTGACCCCTTGACGTTCCTGTCCGGCCATGGCTCATTAGCGCCCATGAGCACCCCTGTCCGCAACTCCCGTCGTTGGTGGCGCACCTCCTAACAGAGGTGGTCGGTGCGATTTGCTCTTTTTCCAATCGTCGAAGGCCGCCATCGCAGTGCGACGGCCTTTCTCGTTTGTCCTGTGTGGCGCCTCCGGCTTGCTCCCTTAAGAGGACACGATGAACAGGACGATCTTTTCTCTCCCTGCTGACAGCACTTACAGAACCGCTGGCGGACTGACCGTCACGCGCCACGCCGAGTTCTTCACCGGCGGCACGGCGCTGGACGATCTGATTACCCGGCTCGATCATCATCGCGGCGTTGTCCTGTCGTCAGGCACCACGGTTCCTGGCCGGTATGAGAGCTTCGATCTCGGCTTTTCCGATCCGCCCTTGATCCTGGAGACGGCCGGCACCGATTTCGCCATCACTGCGCTCAACAAGCGCGGCCAGGTGCTGATCGCCTTCATCGCCGAAACCCTGCGTGATCCCTGCGTCGTCCTCGACGGTCGCACCATGGCGAAGCTCAAGGGGCATATCGTCCGCGGCGAGGCGCCGGTGGAGGAGGACCAGCGCACCCGCCGCGCCAGCGTGATGTCGCTGATCCGCGATCTGGTCGCGCAGTTGTTCTCGTCGGCCGATCCGATGCTCGGCCTGTTCGGTGCCTTTGCATATGACCTCGTCTTTCAGGTCGAGGACCTCAAGCAGAAGCGCGCACGCGAGGCCGACCAGCGCGATATCGTGCTGTACATTCCCGATCGCCTGCTTGCCTATGACCGCGCTACCGGCCGCGGTGTTGCACTCACTTACGATTTTGCCTTCAAGGAGCGTTCCACCGAGGGACTGCCGCGTGAGACGCCGGAGAGCGGCTACAACAAGGCGTCGCGCCAGGGTTTTGCCGATCACGCCCCCGGTGAGTATCAGCAGACCGTGGAGAAGGCACGCGCCGCCTTTGCCCGTGGCGATCTGTTCGAGGCGGTGCCGGGACAACTGTTTGCCGAACCTTGCGATCGTTCCCCGGCAGAAGTCTTCCAGCGCCTCTGCATCATCAATCCGTCGCCTTATGGCGCGCTGATGAATCTCGGCGATGGCGAATTCCTCGTCTCCGCCTCGCCGGAAATGTTCGTGCGCTCCGACGGCCGCCGCGTCGAGACCTGTCCGATCTCCGGCACCATTGCCCGCGGCTCCGACGCCATCGGCGATGCCGAGCAGATCAGGCAACTGTTGAATTCGGAGAAGGACGAATTCGAGCTCAATATGTGCACCGACGTCGATCGCAACGACAAGGCGCGCGTCTGTGTGCCCGGCACCATCAAGGTGCTCGCACGGCGGCAGATCGAGACCTACTCGAAACTCTTCCACACGGTCGATCACGTCGAGGGCATGCTGCGGCCGGGCTTCGATGCGCTCGATGCCTTCCTCACCCATGCATGGGCCGTCACCGTCACCGGTGCGCCGAAACTGTGGGCGATGCAGTTCGTCGAAGACAATGAGCGCTCGTCGCGGCGCTGGTATGCCGGCGCCATTGGCGTGGTCGGGTTCGACGGCACCATCAATACCGGCATCACCATCCGCACCATCCGCATGAAGGACGGCCTCGCTGAAGTCCGCGTCGGCGCGACGTTGCTGTTCGACAGCGATCCGGTGGCGGAGGAAAAGGAATGCCAGACCAAGGCCGCCGCTCTGTTCCAGGCGCTGCGCGGCGATGCTCCGAAACCGTTGTCGGCCTTTGCACCCGATGCGCGCGGCTCCGGCAAGAAGGTGCTGCTGATCGATCACGAGGACAGCTTTGTGCACATGCTGGCGGATTACTTCCGGCAGGTCGGCGCCGATGTCAGCGTGATCAGGCATGTCCATGCGCAGACGGTGCTGAATCGCGACGACTTCGATCTCCTGGTGCTGTCGCCTGGTCCGGGCCGTCCGGCGGATTTCGGCATCTCGAAGACACTCGAAACGGCGCTCGCCAAGAATCTTCCCGTTTTTGGCGTCTGTCTCGGTGTGCAGGCCATCGGCGAGTATTTTGGCGGACAGCTCGGCCAGCTCGCTCAGCCGGCCCATGGTCGGCCGTCGCGGGTGCAGGTCAAGGGCGGCCTGCTGATGCAGGGACTGCCCAACGAGGTCACCATCGGCCGTTACCACTCCCTGTTCGTCGAAATGGGGAACATGCCGGACAGTCTCACGGTCACCGCCTCGACCGAGGACGGCGTTGCCATGGCTATCGAGCACAAGACGCTGCCGGTGGGCGGGGTGCAATTCCACCCGGAATCGCTGATGTCCCTGGGTGGGGAGGTCGGCCTGCGCATTGTTGAAAATGCGTTCCGGCTGGGCCAAAAGGCGGGCTGAACCGCGGGCGCCGGCCCGCGACGGGGCGATCCGGCTTGCTTGTGGCATCCGGATTGCTTCGATACCTTCGCCGCCGCCCGTATTCGACCGAAACAGAGATCCTGATGACCCCTGAACTCGCTCACGACCTCAAGGCTTCCGTCCGTACCATTCCGGATTATCCGAAGCCGGGCATCCTGTTTCGCGACATCACCACGCTGCTCGGCGATGCCCGCTCGTTCCGCCGCGCGGTGGACGAGCTGGTGCATCCCTGGGCCGGCTCCAAGATCGACAAGGTCGCCGGCATGGAAGCCCGCGGCTTCATCATCGGTGGCGCTGTGGCGCATCAGGTCTCTGCCGGTTTCGTGCCGATCCGCAAGAAAGGCAAGCTGCCGCACACCACCGTGCGCATCGCCTATTCGCTGGAATACGGCATCGACGAAATGGAAGTACATGCCGACGCCATCAAGCCCGGCGAGCGTGTGATCCTGGTCGATGACCTCATCGCCACCGGTGGCACGGCGGAAGGTGCGGTGAAACTGATGCGCCAGATCGGCGCCGATGTGGTCGCTGCCTGCTTCATCATCGACCTGCCGGATCTCGGTGGCGCCGCGAAGCTCCGCGCCATGGATGTGCCGGTGCGGACGCTGATGACGTTCGAGGGGCATTGAGGCCTTGTGGATGGCGTAGGGCGGATTAGCGCAGCGTAATCCGCCATTCTTCGCCACATGTATTCGGCCGGCGGATTACGGCTTCGCCTAATCCGCCCTACGGCCTGTGGTCACATCAGCAGCAATCCCAGCTCGATCTCCCGAAACGCAAAGTAATTGCGCCGGATCCACTGATGCAGTTCCGTGGATGAATCGTGCTCCGACCTCAGATATCCGGTGAACGAGAAATTCAGCCGGTCGATATAGGTCTTCAGAAACGGCGGCAGCGCTGCGATATGCAGCGTCTTGCCTTGTGCGAGCGCGGGTGGGATCTCCCCGCGCAGCACCTGCTCGTTGTCGATCACATAAAGCGAGCGCGGCGGATATTGCTGCTGCAGCATCTCGTAGGCACGGAGCGAAGCGCGGTCGCTGTCGCCCATGAACAGCACGATCGGCGCCACGCCGCGCCGCTGCGCTTCCTTCGCAAAGCCGATCTCGGCGGTCATTCTGAAGAACTCGTCGAAGGCGTGGTAGCCGAGGTCGATCACCTTCGCCATCTCGTCATGGACGATCAGCCGGTCCATCAGCGCCATCTTGCCGAAGGTGTCGTCGACATCGGCGGTCTCGGTCAGCCGCGGCAGGAAGTCGAGCAGCGACGGCTCCTTCAGGCTGACATCGAAAGCGGTGACATCGCCGCGTTGCAGCTTGAGGAATTCCGTGAGCACGCGCGCCAGCAAGGTCTTGCCGACCTGCGGGCGTGTGGAGCAAATGATGTAGACGGGCGTGCGCGGCATGGCGCCAGTATATCGGGCGGATCGGCGCGGGGCTCAAGAGCTGTTGCCTCTCCCCGCATGCGAGGAGAGGCAGGAAACGATCTTACTGCTCGCCCGGCGTGCGTGCGCTCGGCTTGTCGTGCACGATGTCCGTCAGCTTGATGCGATCGAATTCGCTCCAGACATTGGCCAGCCAGTGGCGGACATAGCCGCGCAGCACGAAGGAGTAATTGGCCGCCTCGTCATGCGGCCCCTTGTTGGCGACGAATTTCAGGAACGGCACGCTGGAGACTTCCACCTGCTCATAGGCCATCTCGTTCAGCTTCGGGATGGTGATCTCGGTGGCGCCCTTGATCTTGTGGAAATACGAGTTGTAGGTCGCCTGATCCCATTCGAAGAAGCTGGTGTTGTTGATGAAGTTCTTCACCAGGAAATACTTCGCGCCGTCCATGAAGCCGGCGGTCTCGGCGATTTCGTCCAGTGACGCGATCGAGGGTCCCAGTATATGGAACACGGCGAAGGTGATCTGGCCGGACTTGGCCGCATCGAGGAAGCCGATATCGCGCAGCGAGGCGAGGGCAGGGGACAGCAGGCCTGCGCGGACGTCGATCACGGTGACCGACGGCGCCACGGTGTTGAGCGTATCGAAAATCTTCATCTGATCCGAGGTGGTCGTCATATCGACGATCTCGGTGATATCCGAGTGGAAGCGCTTCAGCGTGCCGCGCGGCGATTCGGTGTCGAAGGCGCGCGTCGCGACGTTGTTGGCGCTGAAATAATCCAGAACGGTCCGCGACACCGTGGTCTTGCCGACCCCGCCCTTGTCCGCGCCGACGACGATCACTGCTGGCTTCGCCATGAATTTCCCTTAACTGCTCTGGATCCCCAAGACACGAGCGAGACTCGCGCAATGCGCACTGTAGCCCATGCCTGCTTTGGGCGCGAACATGGCAGAAAGATGGGGGAATTCAATGACCCGTGGGCGACGGGAGACGGAAATCATTGGGGAATTCGGGATGGATGCGGGGGCTCGACTTGCCGTCATCCGGCTTGACCGGGTGACCCGGTACGCTCCGGCCGGTGTTTGCTGGACCGGGCGACGGCAGACTCAATTTCAGGCGTGTTTGCCCCACGGACCTTGCGTCGGGGAGCTGCTGGTACCGCCGGCCTGGCCAGCGTCGGTCCAGGGCCCCGGATGGGCGGCCTCGCCCTCCGGCAGCGCCTGTGCCTCGTCCTCGGTCGTCTCGCCCGGCAATGCCAGCGGCCCGGGATCGTGCCCGCCGGCATATTTGATCAGCGCAGCCACCCTCGCATCCACCGATGGATGGGTCGCGAAAATATCCGCAAAGCCCGAGCGCGGATTGTCCACGCACATCTCCATCACCGCCGAGGTCGCCCCCGGCAGTTCGCCGCGATTCTCGATCTTGCGCAGCGCCGAGATCATGGCATCCGGGTTCTTGGTCAGTTCCACCGCGCCGGCATCGGCCATGAACTCGCGCGAGCGCGACAGAGCGAGGCGGATGACCTGCGAGAGCGCCCAGGCGACCACGAGCAGCATCACCGCGATGATGATGGCGAATACCGCCCCGCCGCCGCCCTTGCTGTCGCCCGACGAGGAGGACGATTGCGAGGATGAGCGCCCGGACGAGAAACGGAAATTGCCGTTGGAGAACGACCGGAACAGCAGTTCGGCGAACAGGCCGACTACCCCGGCGATGATGCCGGCGATCACCATCAGCTGCACGTCGCCATTGCGGATATGGGTCAGCTCATGGCCGAGCACAGCCTCGACCTCGTCATCGTCGAGATTGCGCAGCAGCCCGGTGGTCACCGTCACCGAATATTGCCGGGGATTGAGGCCGGTGGCGAAGGCGTTCAGCGCATCGTCCGGCATGATCTTCAGCTTCGGCATCGGGATGCCGCGCGAGATGCACAGATTCTCCAGCAGGTTATACAGCCGCGGCTGCTCCTGCCGCGTCACGCTTTCGCTGCCGGTGATCATGTCGATCATCTTCTGATGACCGAAATAGGAGATGACGATCCAGCCGATCGCCGCAATGGTGGCGAGCGGCATCGCCCACAACAGATCGCGCCACGCACGGTTCAGATAATAGGGCAGCGTGCCGCGGCTGTTGCTCCACACTTCCAGCACCAGCGCGGCGGCGAACACGACCACATAGATCAGGACGAACAGGCCCGCCAGCAACAGCATCGAACGCGTCTTGTTCGATGCGATATGCGTATAGAGACCATAAGCGGCCATGATGCGCTACCCGGCTCAGGCCGCGGTCAGAACTTGACCGACGGCACCGCCTCGACCTGCGTGCGTGTCTCGCCGAGGTCGAAGAACTGCTTGGCGTGGAAGCCCAGCGCGCCGGCGAACAGCGCGGCTGGCAACTGCTGGATGCCGGTGTTGTATTCGGACACGGCATTGTTGAAGAAGCGGCGCGACGCGGCGATCTTGTTCTCGATGTCCGAGAGCTCGCTCTGCAGCTGCTGGAAATTCGTATTGGCCTTGAGATCCGGATAGGCCTCCGACAGCGCGATCAGCCGGCCCAGTGCTCCGGAGAGCTGGTTCTCCGCCGCCGAGACCTGGCCCGGCCCCTGCGCCTGCATTGCCGAATTGCGCGCCTTGATGACGTCGTCCAGCGTGCCGCGCTCGTGCGAGGCATAGCCTTTTACGGTCTCCACGAGGTTCGGGATCAGGTCGTGGCGCATTTTCAGCTGCACGTCGATGTCGGCGAAGGCCTGATCGACCCGTTGCCGCAGGGCGACGAGCTGGTTGTAGGTCATGAACAGAAAGACGGCGATGACCACGATCACGCCGAGAACGATCCAGCCGGACGACATTGAGTGAAGCTCCCCAGAGAAATCATCGATGCCGCAGCGTAGCCGATTGCCCGGCCGCGCGGCAGCCATTGGTCGCCCCAGGCGGAAAATACGTTCAACGGATCGGATACCTGGGCCGTCACCTGGGCGGCACGATATCCCGCTAGTGACGCGTATAAATCCTGCATGCACGTGATAATAAGTGTGTGATTCCGCACACCGTTGCGGCAATGCATCACCCGCCATGAGTCAGAGGCAAATAGTTTGCGGGTTAGCGTTGTTGCGCGATTTGTCACCCGACTGTCATCCCCGAAACCTAATGAGCCTTAACTTTCCTTGGGCTGAGGTTGGGACTGATGTGGGAATGGCGTAACGGCGCGAGCCGGCTGGCGATGAGTGTGGTTGTGGCGGCGCTGTTCGCGCCGATGGCAGCAGAGGCGCAGACCTTCACGGTAGCTCCAGGAGCAACGGACACCGTCACGAAGACCCTCAGCGGTACGCAGACTGGCACCGTGAATGCCGGCGGTACGCTGCGTTCGACGAGTGGCACAGCGACGGTGAACTGGAACGGCGCGTCCACCGGGGTCGTTATCACCAACTCGGGCACTATCGAGAACACGGGCACGGGCCGCACTATCGACGGCACCGGCGCAACGGCGAACCGGACCTTCACTTTCATCAACAATGTCGGCGCAATCGTGCGTACGACCCAGAACGACGCCTTCCGCTTCAATCTTGCGATGACGTCGGGCACCATCGTGATCGACAATGCCGGGCTGATTCAGGCCGGGGGCACCGGCTATGCTGGCCTTGGACAGGCGCTGGATTTTCGCGGCATGATCGGCGCGGCGTCGATGACGATCATCAATCGCGCGACCGGCGTGATCGAGTCCTTGACTGACGATGCAATTCGTCCTGGCGTGAACGCCGTGATCAACAACTCTGGCATCATTCGCAGCTTCGGCGCGAATACGTCGGGTGGCCTCAATGGCACTTCGGACGGCATCGATGCCGGCGGCAATCTTGGTGTGGTCGTCAACAATCAGGCCGGTGGCCTGATTTCCGGTGCACGCCACGGCATCACCGCGGATAACGGCATCACGGTCAACAATGCCGCGGGCGGCACAATCATCGGCCGTAACGGTTCGGGCGTCGGCTCGGACGGCGGCGGCACTGTGACCAATTACGGTCGGATCACGGGTGCCTATGCGGGCGTCGGCAACATCTTCAATTCGGATGGAACAGCGCAGGTCAACGGCGACGGCGACGGCGTCGATCTCGATCTCGCCGGCACGATCACCAATTACGGGATCATCGAAGGCATCGGCGCCGGCGGCTATGATAGCGGCGGCCGCGCGAATTCCAGCGAAGGCATCTCCATTGGTGGTGGCACCATCACCAATTACGGGACCATCAGCGGTGCCAATACCGGTATCGTCGTCAACGACGACAAGAATGCGGATCGTAGCGGCACAGCGGCCACAACCATCATCAACTATGCCGGCGGCACCATCGTCGGGCAGGCCGGCTATGCCATCCGTCTTGAAAACAAGAGCACGACGACCCCGGCCATCAACAATGACACGATCGTCAACTACGGCACCATCATCGGCAATGGCACCATCCCGGACCCGAATGCGATCGTGCTGATGAACACCGGCGTTGCCGATCCCAATTCGGCCGGCACGCTCAACGGCGTCACCTATACCGGCACCGGCAATGCCCGCTTCATCCGCGGCGACGGCTCGGCGATCCAGATGGGCGAGGGCAACGACGTTCTCACCAATTACGGCACCATCATCGGCAATACCGGCCGCGCCGTGAACATGGAAGGCGGCAACGACACCGTCAACATCATGAAGGGCTCGCGCATCGCCGGGCTCGTCGATGGCGGCACCGGCACCAATACGCTGAACTACAACAAGGTCGGTCTCGGCGAAGCCAATCGTGCGGCGCTGATGGCAGGGCAGACGGTCAATATCGGCGGCACGCTCTATACGTCGTTCCAGATCGTCAACGCCAATGCGCCTTCATTCTCCGCGCTGGCCGGCGCCAATGCGGCGGGTATCGCAAATCTGTTCGACAATCTGCCGCTCAACGCGACCGGCCTCGGCGTGGTCGACATGCTCGACAAGGTCGCCAGCTCCGGCGATATCGGCGCGGCGCTTAGCCAGCTCACGCCGTCGTCCTATCAGAGCCTCGGCCGCATCGGCATGAACAATGTCCAGCAGACCACCTCGCTGGTCGGCCAGCATCTCACGCAGAACCGCATCAACGGTCTCGGCACCGATGTGTCCGGCCTCGGCAATGCGATGGCGATGTTCGACGGCGGCATGTTCGATCGCAATTTTGGCGGCGATCGTGCGCTTGCCGCGGTCATGGCTTTCCCCGGCAGCGCGGGCTCCTCGCTGGCCGAAGCCGGCTGGGGCACCGGCGTTGCTGAAGCAATGGCTTATGCGCCGATCAACAAGGCGCCGGCGCTGCGCCCGATTGCGGTCACTGCCGATCACGGCTTCTTCGTCACCTCCGGCGCGAGCTTCGCACGGGAAGGCGCGCGTGCGGATGCTCCGGGCTTCAAGGCGAATACCGTGAATGTGCTGGCCGGCTACGACCAGCGCCTCAACGACAGCATCGTCGCCGGCGTGTTCGGTGGCTATGCCTTCACCCGCGGCGACACCGACGGCAATGGCAGCAACGCCCGCATCTCCACCGGCACCATCGGTGGTTACGGCACCTGGCAGGCGCCGACGTGGTTTGCGACCTTGATGGGTCTCTATGGCTTCAGCGATTACACGACGTCGCGCATCGCGCTCGGTGCGGCCAATGACGCCACCTTCAGCGGCGATCACTATGCGATCCGTGGCACCGTGGGCACCGACATCCGCGTCAGCGGCTGGGTGGTGACGCCCGAGATCGGCCTGCAATATACCCGCATGATGACCGACGGCTTCACCGAGCGCGGCGGCGCGGCGGCGCTGATCGTCGGCAGCGACAGCGCGGAATCGCTGCGCTCCAGCCTCGGCGCGCGTTTCGCTTATGACTATGCGTATAACGGTGGCGTGCTGACGCCGGAACTGCGCTTCGCGTGGTTGCACGAATTCAGCGACGGCATCCGCGGCATCAATGCGAGCTTCGCGGATACCACCCTGCCGGGCTCGTTCGTGACGTCGACCGCGTCAGGCATCCGCGATCGCGGCGTGCTCGGCGCGGGCCTCTCCGGCAAGCTGGCGCCGCTCACGGTGCTGTCGGTGAACTACGACGCCATCGTCGGCGGCAGCGATACGGTGACCCATCAGGTCATGGGGCGCATCAAGCACGCGTTCTGATGATCCCCTCTCCCGCTTGCGGGAGGATCGTAGGATGGGTTGAGCGTAGGCGCGGAAGCGCCGGAGCGACAACCCATCAGCCGAGCCTGCCGTGGTCGTTGCGCGATGGGTTTTCGCTCCGCTCAACCCATCCTACGGCCACGCCACGCGCAGCGGAGAAGCGTTACGGCGTTGCCAGATGCCATGCGCCGTTCAGGAATCCGTCGCCATTGATCTGGCCCGGTGCCGTATCCTTCTTGAACGTGTAGAGCGGCTTGCCCTTATAGGCCCACATCTTCTTGCCGTCGTCGCGCACGACGATGGTCATGTCGGCGGTGGGCTTGGCGCTATCGGAGGCGAACAGCGGCGGCCAGTTCTCGGCGCAGGGGCCGTTGCACATGGACTTGCCGCCCATGTCCTTGTCGAAGGTGTAAAGCGTCATGCCCTTGTCGTCGACGAAGGTCTTGCCCTTCGGTGTGTCGGCGGTCTTCAGCGCCTGCGCGGAGGCGGCGGATGCGGCAAGCAGAACGGCCAGCGCCGCAGCGGTGGCGAATGATTTGGTCATGAGCGGTACTCCCTGATGAGTGATGCAACGCAGTCGCGTCAGGAGTAGGAACGCTGGGGGCTGGGGATTATTCCCCGGCCTCTCAGCCGTCATTGCGAGCGCAGCGAAGCAATCCAGAAGGCCAGAAACAGGGACTGGATTGCTTCGTCGCTACGCTCCGCGCAATGACGGCTGAAAGGTCAAGGAACCGTATCGCCCCAATCAAGCTTGCGAAATTTTGCGTAGAGCGCCTTGTCCCGCTTCGGCGCAACGGCGGCGATGACGCCGCTTTCTGCGCAGAGTTTTGCCGTGATCGCAATCTTCGTCGTCACCGGCTGCGCCAGTACGCGCGACGGCCGCAGCGCGGCAGGCCTGCGCGACACCGCGAGATAAATAAATTTCTCGTCCTCATAGGGAAGTTCCGCGGATTTGAGTTGTTTATGTGCGCGGGAGCGCTGCAGTCGCTGGCTGAAATGGCACCAGTCCGGTTTTACCAGCGGGCAGGCTTCGTCATGCGGGCAGGGCGCAATCACATGCGCGCCGGCTTTGATGAGCTGCGCGCGTGCATCGAGGATGCGTTGATATCCGGCCGGTGTGCCCGGCTCGACAATGACGAGCGTGTCGTTCGTCTTCGCCCACATGGCGGCGACGAGCTTTGCGCGCGTGGTGTCGGTGAGTTCGTTGATGACGTAGCTGGCGATGACGAGATCGGCGGCATGTGCTTCAGCAATCTTCGTCGGTGCGTCGCCGAGCGAGTAATCGATCGTGCGATCGGTCTCGCGCGCCAGTTCGATGGCCAGAGCACGCAGCGCCGGATTGGCATCGAGCAGCGCAAACGTTTCCAGCGTCTCGAAGGCCTCCGCGCAGGCCCATGTCGCCGTGCCCGGCCCGGCGCCGCAATCGAGCAGCGAGGTCGGTGCAAAATCCGGGCGGATTTCCTGCAGCGCGTTCAGACTGGCGACAACGGCCGCATAGGTCGCCGGCATGCGGGCCAGGGCGTAAGCGAGCGCGTCGCTCTCGTTGCGGATCGTCGCCGAGCCACCGCCCGAGCGATAGGTTTTGGAGATGGTATCGGAGCGCTGGGCTGCGTCTGACCGCGAAACGCCGTGCAGGCGGGCAGCGAGCGTTGCAGTGATGGGTGCGGGAAGATCGGGCGAGGTCATCTCAGCAGCGACGCTCCTCTGATCCCTCCCCCAAGCGTGGCGTAGCCACGCGCAGTGGGGAGGGCCGGGGTGGGGTCTCTCACCACGTGACGTCAGAGCGTAGGGAGAGACCCCACCCGTCTCGATGCTCGCTGAACGCTCGCATCGATCCACCCTCCCC
>JAEXHR010000148.1 GCA_023449855.1 Pseudomonadota bacterium
TGGGAGGGGTGCTGAGGCCAGTTGTCGATTGGGCCTGGGCGGCAGACACGACGCTCCCGGCCAGAGCGCCAAACATAACAGCCAAACAAAACGCACGGCTCTTGATCATGATAGCCTCCTGCGGTTGTCGCTCCCTTTGACCGAAATATCGTCGCATTTCTTGTTTGAAACGCGCCCGTTGAAACAATCGGACATCCACGAATGAGTGATCCGATTAACAATTGTCCATGAGAGGTTGCGGAAAACACGGTGAGGAACGCCTCAGCTTCCTTCTCCGCTTATTTGACGATGGCCTCATAGACCAGCGTCTTCAGGATCGGCTGGATGCGGCCGCGCTGGGTTGGCGTCTGCACCATCAGGATCATCACCATATCGTGGTCGGGATAGGTCCAGAAATATGTCCCAGCAGCGCCGCCCCAGGCCATCTCGCCGATGAAACCAGGCACACCGTCTTCTCCGGGGCCGGTGCGAACGCCGAAGCCGAGGCCGTAGCCGAAGCCGGCGCCGGGGTAATAATAGGCCCAGGGCTTCACGTCTGTTGCCGGCGCAACTTCATTCTTGCGCATCAGGGCGACCGTTTCGGGCTTGAGGATGCGCTTGCCGTCGATCTCGCCGCCATTGAGCAGCATCTGCAGGAAACGTGCGTAGTCGCCCGTGGTGCCGTTGAGGCCGCCTCCTCCGGATTCCCATTTGCGCCCGACCGTCGGCTCGCTGATGGTCTCGTTACCGATGATGCGATCGGTCGGCAATGGTTGCGCGATGCGCGGGCCTTTCGCTGGATCGACGTAGTAACTCGTATCGACCATGCCGAGAGGGTCCAGCAGATACCGCTTCTCGAAATCGTAGAGCGACATCCCCGATGCGACCTCGATGACGCGTCCGAGCACGTCGGTTGAATGGCCGTAGTCCCAGACGGTTGCCGGTTGATATGCGAGAGGCAGTTTGGCGAGACGATCGGCGAAGTCGCGATTGTCGAAATCGCCGTCGAACAAGCCGGCCTTGAGATAGAGCTGCGTGACGAGACCGAGATCGGTGAAGGCAGAACTGATGCCGGAGGACTGGCGCATCAGATCGAGCACAGTGATCGGCTTCAAAGCGGGTGAAAGGTCGAGATATGTCTTGCCGCTTGCGTCGGTCTTTTCGGTCGCGACCTGCGGATGGGCGAAGGCCGGGATGTACCTCGAGACGGGATCGTCGAGTTTCAGTCTGCCCTGCTCCAACAGCAGCATGGCAGCGGCCGATGTGATCGGCTTGGTCATCGAATAGAGGCGAAAAATCGTGTCCCGCGTCATCGGCGCCATGGTGGCGGGATCGCGGACGCCGAAGCCTTGATAATAGACGGGTTTGCCGCGGCGCTGGATCAGCATGATGGCGCCGGCGAGATGGCCCTGCCCGACCTCGTGGTCGAGCATTTCGGTGACGCGGTCGAGACCGGCCTGCGAGAAGCCGGTGAGATCGGGCGCTTCAGTGAGCAGATTGCTGGCCGCCTCGGCCGGGCTGATGAGCTTCGCAGCGATAGCTATGATCGCCAGCCATTCGCAAGATTGACGCAAGTTTGCCTCTGGTTTTCCTCAAGCGGCCCAGAGTCTAACACCGAGGCATTTCAACGGCTTGTAAAAAACGGACGAATTTGACATGTCGTGTTTTTTAAGCTTACGACCGAATTTCTTGCGGCAACACGAAGGCAAATGCCTCAGGACGCGTTCGGCGCCCCCGCCAGCCCGGCGAGTCGCCCGACATCGATCACCGTCAACCGGCCGCGACCGGCTTTCACGATCTGCATCCGGTTCCAGGCCGAGACGGTGCGGCTGACGGTGAACAGCGTGGTGTCGCTGAGTTCGGCCAGGTCCTGACGCGAGAGCGCGAGCTCGATGGGAGTCTCCTTGAGGCCGACCTCATCGATCGCAGCCAGGCGCAGCACGATCCGCGCGATGCGCCGATCGGCATTTTCGCTGGTAGCCTCATGCAGGCGACGCTGCAGGCTTTCAGTCTGTCTGCTCGTGATGCCGAGGACATTGATGGCGAGTTGCGGAAAGACGTGCATCAGCGCAAGGAAACGTTCGGTCGGCCAATAGAGCAGCTCGCTTGTCTCCGTTGCCATGGCCGTCGCTGGTCGCGGAAAATTTCCAAATGCGGGTGCGCAGCCGAGCAGGTCGCCCGCGCGCATGAGATGCAATGTCTTCTGTCCACCCTGTGGGTCGATCACCGTTTCCTTGAACTTGCCTGCAACGATCACCGCAAGAATTTCCGGCGCATCGCCCTGTTGCCAGAGCGAGAAGCCGGCATCCAATGTCATCCGCCGGCCTGCATCGGTAATGTGATCTCGCGCTGCCCCTTCGAGATGCATGAATAACGGCGTGTCAGTAATCGTCTTGCAGCTATCACGATGCGTGTCACAGTCCATGGCCCGTTCTCCAGAACGTGCGATTTCGTCGAGCACCAGTCGCAATCAGATAAAATTGTCTTCAAAGACTGATCGCATCGGCTCTGGACGCCGACACCGCGATCAGAACGACCATAGCAAATAAATGCTCCGCGATGTTTGTTGTTTGACATAGCGCAAAGAACGCTGCTGTCGCTTCGGGCATGTTGCGCATGCTCAGGGCGACTCTCTCTCGCCTCTTCTCCAGGCACATGGCCGCTAACCGAAGGGGGAGCATATGGTGATGGACCAGAACATTTCTCCGCCTGATCAGGCATCCTCGCGCAACAGTCGCCTGTCGGAGTTGATCGTCTTTCTCACCATCATCGTTTTCATCTGGCCTGTCGTCGCAGTTGGCGTTGTCGGCGGCTACGGATTTGCTGTCTGGATTTTTCAGATGTTCTTCGGCCCGCCCGGCCCGCCTTCGGTTCACTAGGACACTCACATGACCAACAAAATGACCCGACGCGCCCTGTTCACGGGCGTGAGTGCCGACGCGTCTGCGCAGGATCACGATCACATCTCAAGTGCCGTCGTGTCGGTGCTCCCGGCGCATATCGAAGCAGTGTCTGCGCGATTGCTTGGCCTTCCCGGCGTCGAGATTCACCATCGCTCCGAGCACAAGCTCGTCGCGGTGCTGGAAGGTCCCGGCAGCGGCGCGCTCGGCGCGATGCTCGCGGACATCTCGTCATGGCCGGGTGTGCTGTCCGCCAACATGGTTTTCGAACAACGTCTCGATCAGGACAATTGAAATGACTCTTTCGCGGCGCGATCTTCTTAAAGCTCAGGCGGCAGCCGTTGCTGCTGCGGCGGCCGGCATCAGCGTTCCTGCCGTCGCGCAGCCCGCGGCCAGTGGCGTCGGTTCGTTATCGATCAAATGGTCGAAGGCCCCGTGCCGCTTCTGCGGCACCGGCTGCGGCGTCATGGTCGGCGGCAAGGACAACAAGGTAGTCGCCACCCATGGCGATACGCTGGCGGAAGTGAATCGCGGCCTCAATTGCATCAAGGGCTACTTCCTCTCCAAGATCATGTATGGCGCCGATCGCCTGACCACGCCCCTGCTTCGCAAGAAGAACGGCGTGTATGACAAGACCGGCGATCTCACGCCGGTGAGCTGGGACGAAGCCTTCGACACCATGGCGACGCATGCCAAGGCGGTGCTGAAGGAGAAGGGACCGAACGCGCTGGCGATGTTCGGCTCCGGCCAGTGGACAGTGCTGGAAGGCTATGCCGCGACCAAGCTGATGCGCGCCGGTTTCCGCACCAACAATCTCGATCCCAATGCACGCCATTGCATGGCCTCTGCCGCCGTCGGCTTCATGCGCACCTTCGGCATGGACGAGCCAATGGGCTGCTATGACGATTTTGAGGCCGCCGACGCCTTCGTGCTGTGGGGCTCGAACATGGCCGAGATGCATCCGATCCTGTGGACGCGCCTCACCGACCGCCGCCTCAACAACCCGCATGTGAAGGTCGCGGTGCTCTCCACCTACACCCATCGCAGCTCGGATCTCGCCGATATCCCGATGGTGTTCAATCCGAGCACCGATTTGGCGATCCTCAATTTCATCGCCAACCACATCATCTCGACGAACCGCGTCAACATGGAGTTCGTCAACAATCACACGACCTTCGTGAAGGGTACGACGGATATCGGCTACGGGCTGCGCCCGGAGCATCCGCTTGAGAGGAAGGCCAAGGGTGTCGCAACGGCCGCTGCCACCACGCCGATCGACTTCGCCGCCTTCAAGGAATTCGTGAAGGACTACACGCTGGAGAAGGTGTCAAAACTCTCGGGCGTCGATCAGAACTATCTGCTCGAGCTTGCCGAACTTTATGCCGATCCCAAGCGCAAGGTGATGTCGCTGTGGACCATGGGCGTGAACCAGCATGTCCGCGGCGTCTGGGTCAACCAGCTCATCTACAACATCCATCTGCTCACCGGCAAAATTGCCGAGCCCGGCAATTCGCCGTTCTCGCTGACGGGGCAGCCCTCGGCTTGCGGCACCGCGCGCGAGGTCGGCACCTTCGCGCATCGCCTGCCCGCCGACATGGTCGTCACCAACCCGGAGCATCGCAAGCACACCGAGGAACTCTGGCGCGTGCCGCTTGGCCTCCTGCCCGACAAGATCGGCTATCACGCCGTCGAGCAGGACCGCATGCTCAAGGACGGCAAGATCAATTTCTACTGGGTGCAGGTGAACAACAATGTTCAGGCGGCGCCTAACAGTTCAAACGAGACCTATCCCGGCTATCGCAACCCCAGCAATTTCATCGTCGTGTCGGATGCCTATCCGACTGTGACCGCGATGTCGGCCGACTGCGTGCTGCCCGCTGCCATGTGGGTCGAGAAGGAAGGCGCCTATGGCAATGCCGAGCGGCGTACTCATGTGTGGCGTCAGCTCGTCGATGCACCCGGCCTCGCGCGATCCGATCTCTGGCAGCTGATGGAGTTCTCGAAGCGCTTCATAACCGAAGAAGTGTGGCCGACAGCTTTGCTCGACGCCAATCCTGCCTATAAGGGCAAAACGCTGTTTGATGTCCTCTATCGCAACGGTCAGGTAGACAAATTCCCCACCAGCGAAATCCCGGCGGACTACAACAACCACGAGTCCAAGGACTTTGGCTTCTACGTCCAGAAGGGCCTGTTCGAGGAATATGCGGCTTTCGGCCGTGGCCATGGCCACGATCTCGCGCCATGGGACATGCTGCATCAGGTCCGCGGCATGCGCTGGCCTGTTGTCAATGGCAAGGAAACCAGGTGGCGCTATCGCGAGGGTCTCGATCCCTATGTGAAGCCGGGCAAGAAGGTCGAGTTCTACGGTAACAAGGACGGCCGCGCGCGCATCCTCGCGGTGCCTTATGAGCCGGCCGCGGAGTCGCCGGACAATGAATACGATCTCTGGCTGGTGACTGGCCGCGTGCTGGAGCATTGGCATTCTGGCTCGATGACCATGCGCGTGCCGGAGCTCTACAAGGCCTTCCCCGGCGCACGCTGCTTCATGCATCCCGAAGACGCGCGCGCCCGCGGCCTGAACCAGGGCGCCGAAATTCGCCTGACGTCGCGGCGCGGTGAAATCCGCACGCGCATCGACACCAACGGACG
Organism: Pseudomonadota bacterium; assembly: GCA_023449855.1. Taxonomy (GTDB): domain Bacteria; phylum Pseudomonadota; class Alphaproteobacteria; order Rhizobiales; family Xanthobacteraceae; genus Tardiphaga. The sequence continues at coordinate 5,529 of JAEXHR010000148.1, forward strand.
TAACCGGCCGCCGCGCGGCGTGGTGTTCGTGCCGTGGTTCGATGCCAGCCAGCTGATCAACAAGGTCACGCTGGATGCGACCGACCCGATCTCCAAACAGACGGATTTCAAGAAATGCGCGGTCAAGATCGTTTCGGTGTAAGCGCCATGAAAGCCCTCCTCGCGGCCATCATCGCTGGCGCCACGGTGCTGGTCTCAGGCGCGATCTACGCGCAGTCGACGCAATCCGCTGTGCAGATCGTGCCGCGCATCACCGGCCCGGCGCAGCCGATGTCGGAAGTCCCTGCTCCGGCGCTGCCGCGCGCGATCACTGACGACAAGCGCGTGATGCGGAATTATCCGGAACAGCCGCCGGTGATCCCGCATTCCATCGACAATTATCAGCTCACGCTGAAGGCCAATCGCTGCCTCGAATGCCATCGCCGCGAATATACCGAAGGCTCAGGTGCGCCGATGATCAGCGTGACGCATTTCATGGATCGTAACGGGCAGATGCTCGCGGACGTGACGCCGCGGCGTTACTTCTGCACGGCCTGTCACGTGACCCAGACCGATGCACGGCCGCTGGTCCCGAACACCTTCACCGACATGAAGGAACTCGGCAGATGAGGTTCGTGAAATGGGGGCTCGCGAAATTGCTCTGGTTCTGGCGGATCGCCAGCCGGCCGGCCACGCATATCAGCCTCGGCGTGCTGGCGCTGGGCGGCTTTCTCGGCGGGGTGATCTTCTGGGGTGGTTTCAACACTGCGCTGGAAGTGACCAATACCGAGAAGTTCTGCACTGGCTGCCACGAGATGCATGACAATGTGTATCAGGAGCTGCAGCGGACGCCGCATTACGCCAACCGTTCGGGCGTACGCGCCACCTGCCCGGACTGCCACGTGCCGCATAACTGGACCGACAAGATCGCCCGCAAGATGCAAGCCTCGAAGGAAGTCTGGGGCAAGATCTTTGGCACGATTAATACGCGCGAAAAATTTCAGGAGAAGCGGCTGGAGCTGGCCAAGCACGAATGGGCGCGGCTGAAGGCGAATGACTCGCTGGAGTGTCGCAACTGCCACTCGTCGATCGCGATGGACTTTACCAAGCAGGCGCCGCGCGCAGCGGCGATCCATGCCAAGTTTCTCGTCACCGGCGAGCGCACCTGCATCGATTGCCACAAGGGCATCGCACATGAGCTGCCGGACATGACGGGCATCGAACCGGGCTGGAGCGCGCCCGCCGAGCTGCGGGATCGCCACAGCTATCACGCGCCGGAAGCGGATATGCTGTCGAAGTTCCTGGCGTCGGTGAAGAGG
>JAEXHR010000244.1 GCA_023449855.1 Pseudomonadota bacterium
TCCGCGGCGGATTACGCTGCGCTCATCCGCCCTACGGGTCAGCCACGCTCATCCGGTTTCCACACCAGCAGACGCCTCTCCACCACCGTCACCAGCATGTCGATGGCGATCACGAACACGGCGAGCACGAACATGCCGGCGAACACGCCGGCGACATCGAAGGTGCCCTCGGCCTGCTGGATCACATAACCGAGCCCCGCGGCCGAACCGAGATATTCACCGACCACGGCCCCCACCACGGCAAAGCCCACCGAGGTGTGCAGCGAGGAGAACATCCAGGACAGCGCCGACGGCCAAAACACATGGCGCATCAATTGCCGCTCGCTCATGCCGAGCATGCGGCCATTGGCGAGCACCGCGGGCGAGACTTCCTTGACGCCCTGATAGACGTTGAAGAACACGATGAAGAACACCAGCGTGACGCCGAGCGCCACTTTCGACCAGATGCCGAGGCCGAGCCACAGCGCAAAAATGGGGGCCAGCACCACGCGCGGCAGCGCATTGGCCATCTTCACATAGGGATCGAAGATCGCGGCCAGCATCGGCTGCCGCGCGAACCAGAAGCCGATGAGGACACCGAGCGTCGAACCGATGACGAAGGCGAGCAGCGACTCCAGCAGCGTGATGCCGAGATGTTTCCAGATCATGCCCGACGCGAACCACGCGACGATCTGATTGAAGACGTCGCCGGGCGTGGAGAAGAAAAACGGCGGCAGCAGGATGCGGCCGAAGATCTCGACGCTCGTGAGCAGATGCCACAATGCGATGGCGACGACGGCAACCAGCACCTGACAGGTGAGAAGAAGCGACCGGCTCATGCCGCGCCTCCGATACCGGACGCCCGCGCATAGGTCTTCATCACCTCATCCTTCAGCACGCGCCAGATCTCGCGATGCAAGGCGTGGAACTCCTTGTCGAGGCGGACTTCGAAAATATCGCGCGGGCGCGGCAGGCTCACGCGCCAGTCGCCGATGATCCGCGCGCTCGGCCCCGCCGACATGATGACGACGCGATCGGCCAGCGCGATGGCCTCTTCGAGATCGTGGGTGACGAAAAGTACGGCCTTGCGGTCCTTCGTCCACAGATCGAGCAGCAGATTGCCCATGACCTGCCGCGTCTGCGCATCGAGCGGCCCGAACGGCTCGTCCATCAGCAGAATTCTGGGATCGCGGATCAACACCTGCGCCAGCGCCACGCGCTTGCGCTGGCCGCCGGACAGCATATGCGGATAGCGACCGGCGAAGGCGCCGAGGCCGACCGCGTTGAGCCAGCCCTGCGCGCGCTCGGCGGCTTCGCCCCGCGCCACGCCGGCGACTTCGAGCCCGATAGCGACATTGTCGCGTGCGGTCTTCCAGGGAAACAGCGCATCGGCCTGGAACAGATAGCCGGCCTGCCTGTTGAGGCCGCGCAAAGACTGGCCGGAAATGTGAACGCTGCCGGAGGCCGGTTGCAGCAGACCGGCGGCGACATTGAGCAGCGTGGACTTGCCGCAGCCGGTGGGACCGACGATGGCGACGAACTCGCCATCCGCGACGCGCAATGTCGCCTTCTCCACCGCCGTGTAGACGCTGCCGCCGGCGACATCGAACGCCACCGTCGCGTCATCCAGCGCCACCGCCATCGATGCCGCGGCTTCCGTTGCCTGCACGCGTTTCCCCCAGAGACCGTCCCGTTGCTTCCGCTGTAGCCCTGCAGGCCGGCTTTTTCAACGCCGGGCGCGGCTTGGTGGCCCCACGCGGCTGTGTTAGTCGAAGACATGAGCTCCATCGCGATCAGCTTCAGGCAGGTCACCAAGCGTTTCGATGACGGCCGCGTCACCGCGCTGGACGATGTCTCGCTCGACGTGATGGAGGGCGAGCTGCTCGCGGTGGTCGGCAGTTCCGGCTCCGGCAAGACCACCCTCCTTCGCCTCGCCAACCGGCTGATCGTGCCCGATGGCGGCGACGTGCATGTCGCCGGCAAGAACGTATCCCATCTCGATCCGATCACGCTGCGCCGGAGCATCGGCTATGTCGTGCAGAGCGGCGGACTGTTCCCGCACATGACCGTCGCGGACAATATCGGCATCACGCCAAGACTGATCGGCAAGCCGGCGGACGAGATTGCCGCCCGTGTCGATGAGCTGCTGGATCTTGCCCAGCTTGATCGCGACAGTCATCGCGACCGCTATCCGCATGAACTCTCCGGCGGCCAGCGCCAGCGCGTCGGCGTGGCGCGTGCGCTCGCGGCACAGCCCCGGATCATGTTGATGGATGAGCCGTTCGGCGCGCTCGATCCGCTGACGCGCGATGCGCTCAGCGACGATTTTCGTGCGCTGCATCGCAAGCTCAAGCTCACCACCGTCATGATCACCCATGACATGACCGAAGCGATCCTGCTGGCAGACCGCATTGCGGTGATGAAATCCGGCCGGCTGGTTGCACAGGGCACGCCCGCGGAACTGACGGCGAACGGCGATGACTTTGTCGGTGAGTTGCTGAGCACGCCGCGCCGCCAGGCGGAACGGCTGCAACAATTGATGGCAAGGGCGAGAGCATGAACCTGCTCGACGACCCCCGCTGGAGCGAGGCGCTCGGACATCTGCCGGACTATCTCGGCAGCCATGTCCGCGTCAGCCTCGCGGCGCTGGCGCTCGGCCTCGCGGTCAGCCTGCCGCTCGCCATCGCGGCGCGGCGCCATCCGTTGTTGCGCGGCACCCTGCTCGGCATCGCCGGCGTGGTGCAGACCATTCCCGGCCTCGCGCTGCTGGCTCTGTTCTATCCCCTGCTGCTGGCGCTGGCGTCGCTGTCGCTGAACTGGTTCGGCGCCAGCTTTTCCGCCTTCGGCTTCCTGCCGGCCCTGCTGGCGCTGGCGCTGTATTCGATGCTGCCGGTGCTGCGCAACACCATCACCGGGCTCAACGGAGTCGATCCCGCACTCACGGAGGCCGCGCAGGGCGTCGGCATGACGCCGCGGCAATCACTGGTCATGGTCGAGCTGCCACTGGCGCTGCCGGTGATCATGGCGGGCATCCGCACCTCGGCGGTGTGGGTGATCGGCACGGCGACGCTCTCGACGCCGATCGGCCAGACGTCGCTCGGCAACTACATCTTTGCGGGATTGCAGACGCAGAACTGGGTGCTGGTGATCTTCGGCTGCGTCGCGGCCGCAGTGCTGGCGCTGGCGGTCGATCAGTTGCTGGCGCTGATCGAAAGCGGGCTGCGGCTGCGCCACCGCTGGCGCAGCGTCGTCGGCATGCTCGGCATCGCCGCACTGGTGATCGCGACGCTGATGCCCTCCTTCGCGCGTCCGGGCACCCGTGTCGTGGTCGGTGCAAAGACGTTTACGGAGCAGTATGTGCTGGCGGCGCTGATGGCGCAGCGCCTGCAGGCAGCGGGGCTGGCGACGGCGACAAGGCAGGGCCTCGGCTCCAGCGTCATCTATGAGGCGCTCGCCTCCGGCGATATCGATGTCTATGTCGAATATTCCGGCACGCTCTGGGCCAACCAGTTCCATCGCAGCGAAATCCTGCCGCGCGAGCAGTTGCTATCCGAACTGAAAGCGATGCTGGCGAAATCGAACGTCACGCTGCTCGGCGAACTCGGTTTCGCCAATGCCTATGCGCTGGTGATGCCGCGGGCGAAGGCGGAAACGCTGGGGATCAGGACCGCGGCCGATCTCGCCGCGCGCGCCGGCAGCATGACCATTGCCGGGGACTACGAATTCTTTTCGCGACCGGAATGGGCGGGGTTGCAGAAAACCTACGGCCTGTCGTTCAAGGCGCAGCGCGTGATGCAGCCCGATTTCATGTATGCGGCGGTGGCTTCCGGGGAGGTCGATGTGATCGCCGGCTATACCAGCGACGGGCTGATCGCGAAATATGATCTGGTCGTGCTGGACGATCCGCGGCATGCGATCCCGCCCTATGATGCAATCATGCTGCTGTCGCCGAAGCGCGCGGACGATGCGAAACTGCGCACGGCCTTGCAGCCATTGCTGGGGAAGATCGACCTGCCGCTGATGCGCGAGGCCAATCTGCGCGCGGCGGGGAACGATGCGACGAGTTCGCCGGGGAGCGTGGCGGCGTGGATGTGGGAGAAGATGAAGTAGGATGGGTAGAGTGCAGGCGCGGCAGCGCCGGAGCGAAACCCATCATTCTGTCATTGCCGCAAGCTTGGCCGATGGGTTTCGCTACGCTCTACCCATCCTACAAGTTCTTTATCATCCCCGCATCGATCAGGATCCGGTTGAACCGGCTCGCCTCGTCGCCGCCCTTGCAGCCGTAGAACACGCCCTTGCAGCGGACCATGATCTTCTTCTGCTCGATGAAGGACGGATCGAGGGGCACGCGCGCCGCCTCCTGCACCATCAGCGGGAGATAGGCGGCATCCAGCACCGGCAATGCCGATGAGAGTTCGGGCCGATAGTTCAGCGTGTCGATGGCGTAATATGTCGTGTAGTAGCGCGGATCGTGATTCATGATGCGGTCGGCGCGCTTGGCCTGCTTGAGATCCGGCTCCAGCAGTTTTTGCGCGATCGCCGGCTGGTGATCGCCGAAACGCACCAGCAGGAACGGCTCGTTCGGGTGATCCTTCTTCAACTGCCCGACGAAATCATTGTAGTCCGATGCCGTCATCGCCTGGCGGCGGATATATTCATCGACCTCCGGCGTATTCCCCGGCGCCTGCCAGCCCGCAGGCGTGAGGTCGTCGCGATAGGTCGTCGTCCACGGGAAATGATTGGCGGTGAGATAGACCAGCACGAAAATCGGCTGGTCCGGCTTGCTCTCGCGCGCAATCAGATCCTTGGCCTGATCGAAATAGAACTTGTCCGGCTGCATGTCCTCGGTGACGCCCATCGCCGCCATGTCGATGAAGCCGTCGATGCCGGCGCCCTGCTGGAAGCTGCGGGCGCTGAGGAAATTGCCGTGGGTCGGATAGAGCGAGAAGGTGCGATAGCCGCAGCGCTGCAGCGCCTGCGGCAGGCCGCGCGAGATTTTCCCGGCGGCAATGCGGGTGACATAGAACTTCATCGCGCCGAACGAACGGGCGGACAGGCCGGTGAAGATGTTGAACTCGGTGTACCAGGTCGGCCCGCCCGAGGATTCGGTGATCAGCTTGCGCTGCTGGCCATCGGCGGATGCGAAGAAATCATGATACCCCGCGGGCACCTTGATGCCCGGCGCCGCGGAGATGTCGAATGAGGACTCGTCCAGCACCATCACGATATTCGGCCGCTTCACGCCCGGCTCGCATTCGGTCATCGGCGCCGCCAGCGCGGAGCCGACGAGACTCTTGGCGTCGGCCTCGATCCAGCCCGTCGCCGTCAGATGCGAGACGGCGACGACGCCAGAGCGCGCGAGATTGGAGATGTGGTTGACGCCCTGGAACGGCTCCCATGGCTTTTCGGGATTGGCCGCCGACATCACGACAATGCCGAGCACGCAGGCGCCGGCGCAGCCCAGCGCGGTGCGGCGGCGCAGGGAAAAGGGATCGGCGCGCCAGATCGCCCATAGCAGCGGCACAGCCACCGCCGCGGCGATCAGCAGCCACATCCGCAATTGCGGGAAGATCGACTGCATGAAGGAGATGGTGTCGCGGTCGACGATCAGGAAATCGAGGAATGTCAGCGTCAGCTGGGTGATGCCGTATTTGAACTGCGACAGCACGATCAGCGCCATCACCAGCAACAGCGCCAGCACGGCGCTGACGCCGGGCCGCTTGAAGATGGCGAGGAAGAGGAAATTCAGCAGCGTCCAGGCCAGCAGCGCCAGCGTCATGGCAAAGGGGCCGTATTCCACCGAGGCGAGCATATAGATGGCAAGGACGTGGATGGCGGCAATCAACGCCGTGCGCAGCGGCGCCGGACGCGCGACGCGCCAGCAGGCAGCGATCCCCGCTTTGAGGCTGCGGCCGGCACGGGCCGGCAGGGCTGGGATCGACGACGGCAGCATGACTTGCCTGCGAACACCCGGCAAGGACACTGCCCTGCCCGGCCATCGCCGACGGGCTCACGCCGCAACCGGACCCGCGGACATGTCATAAAACCGTAATCTCATCGTCATGAATGGACAATGAACCTTTCGACGCAGGCGGCGCGTCCGGACCGTAACCGGTAGGATGGGTTGAGCACCGGCGCGCAGCGCCGGAGCGACAACCCATCGGCGGAGCTTGCCGCAGGCGACGGACAGCATGGGTTTTCGCTTCGCTCAACCCATCCTACACCCCTGCGACGGGTGTCACCGCCCCGCGGCGGCTGGCGGCTCGCCCTTGATGACGTCGCCAAAACGCTGCCAGCGCTCACCCTTGAAGCTCATCATCTGGAATTGGTCGATGGGCGAGAAATCCGTCGCTGACGTGTTCACCGTCACGCCCGGCAACAGGCCATCGAGCTGCAGGCCCTTCAGATTGGCGGCCTGCTTCATCAGATTCTCGTGGGTCAGATCGTCCCCGCATTGCTGCAGCGCCGCGACCATGGTCTGGGCGATGCTGTAGCCGGACAGCACGGTGCTCTCCATCGCCTTGCCTTCCGGGATGTACTTCTCCACATAGGCATAGAACTTCTGCATGCCCGGATCGTCCTTCCACTGCGGATCGGTGGGATCCTTGGCGAAGGTGGCGGACACCACGTCCTGCGCATTCTCGAAGCCGGCCGGACGGATCACGCTGCCGAGGGACGAACTCGCATTCGGCACGATATGCAGCGGCTTCCAGCCGAGCTCGGCGACCTTCTTGATCGATTGCGCGGCAAACTTGCCGGTGGCGAAGGAGAAGATGGTATCGACGCCGGCCGCCTTCAGCTTGACGATATGGCTGTCGACCGTCGGCTCGGAGACCTCATAGCTGGTCTCCATCACGATCATCGACGCCGCCTTGTCGCCGAGACCTTCCTTCAGGCCCTTCACATAGTCCTTGCCGAAGTCGTCGTTCTGGAAGAACACGCCGATCTTCGCATTCGGCTTTTCCTTCAGAATGTACTTCGCATAAGCGAGCGCTTCGGCGTGATAGCTCGGCAGCCAGCCCATGGTCCACGGAAACTGCTTCGGATCGTTCCAGCGCGTGGCGCCGGTGGCGAGGAAGAGCTGCGGCGTCTTCTTGGCGTTGAGATATTTCTGGATCGCGGCATTGGCAGCGGTGCCGACATTGCCGACGATCGCCATCACCTCGTCGCTCTCCACCAGCTTGCGGGTCTGCTCGACGGTCTTCGGCGGCGAATAGCCGTCGTCATAGCTGATGAAGTTAATCTTGCGGCCATTGATGCCGCCCTCGTCATTGATCTTCTTGAAATAGGCGGCATAGGACTTGCCGAGAATGCCGTAGGCCGAGGCCGGGCCACTATAGGGCACGGTATTGCCGATCTTGATCTCGGTGTCGCTGGCGCCGGGGCCGTATTTCTTCTGCGCCAGCGCCGGGCCGGCTACCATCATGCTCGCCGCCGCAAGCACGGCGATTGAAGTCGTCGAGATACGCATTTTTGATCCTTCTTTTGCGTTTCCTGGGATGCGGCCCTTGCCGCGCGAAAAATGGGCCTTCCCGTTGATCGGGATTGTTGGCGGGCCCGTCAGTCGTGTTTGTCCGGTGCTTCCGCGTCCTGCGTCTCGGCCGCAGCCTCGTTCAGCGCCCAGATGTCGGCGGCGGCGGTGTGCACATGGCTATGCACGAGCGCGGTGACCGCAACTTCGTCGCGGGCCTCGATGGCGGCGACAAAAGCGCGGTGATCGTCGAGGGAGCGCTGCCGCAGCTCCGCCGACTGAAAGTAACGCCGACGCCCGCGCGTACTCATCAGCATCAGCGGCGTGATCGTACGCACGAGGATACGGTTCTGGCTGGCAGCGGCGACGGCGAGATGGAATTCGACATCCTCGTCGGCCATGTTGCGACCGTTGGCGGCCAGCACGGCATAGGTGTCGAGCAGGCCGTGCAGCTTGGCGAGATCGGCGTCGGTGCGGCGCTGGCAGGCGAGCCGGAAGGCCTGCTCCTCGCAGAGGATGCGCGCCTCGATGGCATCGCGGGTGAGCTGCGCATCGAAGGCCATGCCGAGATCCGCCTGCAGCACCAGCGCGTCCAGCCCGCCATCGTCCGGCATGTTGCGCAGGAAGATGCCGGACTTCGCCTTGCGCTCGGTGATCCGCATGGCGTCCAGCACCGCCAAGGCCTCACGCACGGAGCTGCGGGTGACGCCGAAGCGATCCGACAGATTGCGCTCGGACGGCAGCCGGTCGCCCTTGGCGAGCCGGTGATGCCGGACATATTCCAGCGTCTTGCGAACGGTATCGGAGGTTTCGGACGTCAGGTTCTGGTTCATAGGTTGAACCTACCAATCTGGCCCTACCAGATCAAGAGCGAGCCGCTGCGGCTCATGGGCGCGGTTTTGCGTCCCATCCCAGCTGTCTGGCGACGATCCGGTCCACCCACCGCTTGGGGAGCAGGCCGGCGATGAAGGTCTGGACTGGCTCGGGCGAAGCGACGACGCGGGTTTGCGGCCGGGCTTCAGTGAGCGCGCGATGCACCAGCGCCGCGATCCGCTCGGGCGGCAAGCCCTTCTCCGAAAGTTGCGTCAACGTCCCACGCAGCTTCGTCAGCGCCGGCAGATAGGGTGAGTCCGCAAAACGCGCGACGTCCAGCGCTTCCGCCTTGCTCCAGATCGGCGTGCGCACCGGGCCGGGCGCGATGGTGACGACGTCGATGCCGAACAGCATCAGCTCGCGGCGCAGGCTTTCGCTCAAGCCTTCCAGCGCGAATTTCGAGGTGCTGTAGGGCGACAATAGCGGATTGCCGAACTGGCCGGAGACGGAGCTCATCATCACGATACGACCCGGCGCCCCCTTCAGCGCGGTGTCGGCGCCGAGCGAAGGCAAAAAGGCCTTGGTGACAATCACCGGGCCGAGCACGTTGATGTCGAGTTGCGTGCGAAAATCGCTGACATCGAGATCGAGCAATGCCCCGGGCACGACGACGCCGGCATTGTTGACGAGGCCGGCGAGTGTTTCACCGTTCAACGCCGTACGAACGACGTCGGCAGCTCCCCTCACCGCTGCCTCGTCCGTCACGTCGAACAGCAGCGGCGCGAATTGCGCGCCGAACTCCGCCTGCAGGCGCTCGGCATCCGCCGGGTTGCGGACGCTGCCGAACACACGGAATCCCTTGTGCAGCAGAGTCTTCGTTGTGGCGTGACCGATGCCGGTGGATGCACCGGTGACGACGACGGAGCGCATAGGAACACCTCGGACCAGAACCGCACAGGCCAAACGAAAAACGGGACCGCGCTGCCGCGGTCCCGTTGCTCGCACTATCCGATGTAGCGCTTAGTTCTTGGTCTTGTCGACCAGCGCCTTTTCCTTGATCCACGGCATCATGTCGCGGAGCTTGGAGCCCACTTCCTCGATCGGGTGAGCGTTGTTGCGGGCGCGGGTGGCCTTGAACGAAGCCTGGTTGACCTTGTTCTCGAGCATCCAGTCGCGCGCGAACTTGCCGGACTGAATGTCGGTCAGCACGCGCTTCATCTCGGCCTTGGTCTCCGAGGTGACGATGCGCGGGCCGGTGACGTATTCGCCGTATTCCGCCGTGTTCGAGATCGAGTAGTTCATGTTGGCGATACCGCCTTCATAGATCAGGTCGACGATCAGCTTCAGTTCGTGCAGGCACTCGAAGTAAGCCATTTCCGGCGCGTAGCCGGCTTCCACCAGCGTCTCGAAGCCGGCGCGGATCAGCTCGACGGTGCCGCCGCAGAGAACGGCCTGCTCGCCGAACAGGTCGGTTTCGCACTCTTCCTTGAAGGTGGTCTCGATGATGCCGGCGCGGCCGCCGCCGACCGCCGAAGCGTAGCTGAGGCCGAGGTCATGGGCATTGCCCGAGACGTCCTTGTGGATCGCGATCAGGCAGGGCACGCCGCCGCCGCGCTGATATTCCGAACGCACGGTGTGGCCCGGGCCCTTCGGCGCGATCATCAGCACGTCGAGGTCTTCGCGCGGATCGAGCAGGTTGAAGTGCACGTTGAGGCCGTGGGCGAAAACCAGCGCGGCGCCGTTCTTCATGTTGTCATGCAGGTGCTCGCGATAGATGTCGCCCTGCAGTTCGTCCGGGGTGAGCATCATCACGAGATCGGCCCACTTGGCGGCATCGGCGACTTCCATCACCTTGAAGCCGGCGGCTTCCGCCTTCTTGGCCGAGGCCGAGCCCTTGCGGAGCGCGATCACGACTTCCTTGACGCCGGAATCCTTCAGGTTCAGCGCGTGGGCGTGGCCCTGGCTGCCGTAGCCGACGATAACGACCTTCTTGCCCTTGATCAGGTTCAGGTCGGCGTCGCGATCGTAATAAACACGCATGGGTCGTTCCTCTGTTCGGCAACTTTATTTCAAGCGCCAGGTCGAAAGGTCATTGCCGGCTGGCAGATGACCGTGAAATGCCGCCGGTTTCTAGGGCGACGGATGCCGCGAGACAAGCCCGCGACGGTGATTTTGCTGGCGAATTTGCACTCATATCTCGGCCAGCACGGGATACAGCGAAGCGAGCAATAAAATTGCCATCGTGACGTTGAAGACGCGGACGGCAGCCGGCGATTTGACCAGCGGTTGCAATGCGGTGCCGCATAGCAACCAGGCCACGGACGATAGCGAGCCGATCAGCAGCGACACTGCGACTTGCAGCCCGACATTCCAGGGATAGCCGGCGATCGCCGCATAGGCCGTGATGATGCTGATGGCCATCACCCAGCCCTTGGCATTGACCCACTGAAACAGCGCAGCGCCCAGAAACGTCATCGGCCGGCGCCGTTCGGCCTCCCCCGGCTCCGGCGGGCCGGAGCGCGCGATGACGTAAGCGAGATAGACAAGATAGGCGGCGCCGGCATATTTCAGCGCCGTCTGCAGCCATGGCAGCGAGGCGAACACGGCGCCGAGGCCGAGACCGGTGACGCCGATCATGAACGCATAGCCGAAGGTGACGCCGGCCACATGCGGCAGCGTACGGCGGAAGCCGAAATTCAGACCGGAGGCGAGCAGCATGATGTTGTTCGGCCCGGGGGTGAAGAACATCACCACGGCGAACACCACGAAAGCCCAGAGCAGATGCGGCGACAGTTCCATCACGCGACCTCCGCCATCGGTGGCGGGCGGCGCGACAGCAGCATGACCGCGATGCCGAGCACGACGACGATCATGCCGGCGAGACGCAGCGGGCCGAATGTTTCGCCGAAAGTGAGGCTGGATGCTGCGGCACCGATGAAAGGGATCAGCAGCGCGAAGGGCACCACCTGCGCGGCGGAGTAGTCGCGCAGCAGCCGGCCCCAGATCCAGTAACCAAGCGACGTGCCGACGACCGCGAGGAACAGCAAACAGGCAAGCGCCTTCAACGAGACATGGGTAAGCGAATGCCAAGTGGTGGCGGCGCCATCGACGGCGAACAGGACGACCAGCAGCGGCGCGAGCGCAACAAGACTGATCCACGAAAACAGATCGAGCATCGACACGCCCTGCGCGCGGCGCAAGAGCAGATTGGAAATGGCAAAGCTGATCGGCGCGGTCATCAGCACGGCAAAAGGAAACACGCTGAAGTCATAGCCGACGGTGAAGCAGATCATCATCAGACCACCCATGGCGATGAGGATGCCGAGCGCCTGTTGCCGCGTCGGCATCTCACGCAGGAACAGTGCGGCAAAGCCCACGGTGAACAGCGCCTGGCTCTGCACGATCACCGAGGTGAGCCCCGCCGGCACGCCATGCGCCATGCCATAGGTCTGCGCGAGGAACTGCGCCACCAGCAGCCAGCTCGTGGCGACGATCAATGCCCATGACAGCTTCGGCCGCGGCAACAGCAGGCACGGCAGCGCCGTGATGCCGAAACGCAGCGTGGTAAGCAGCGTCGACGACATCTCGTCGACCGCCATCCGCGTCAGCACAAAGCCGACGCCCCAGATCACGGCCACCGCGACGGCCAGAAAGATGTCGAAGGGTTTCATGGGATCAGCGATCGTGTGCGCTAGGCGTTATCAGCGCTACCGGCGATGACGCCGAATTCAATTCCAAGAAGAGCAGCGAGCTTGGCCTTTACGTCGGCTAAGACTTGCGCAGGAGCTTGCTCGATGGTGTCGAACATGCGCTCTCCACGATCGATCGAACGTACTTGGTCGATCATAATTTCGCCTACCGTCTGCAGACCGCCCGGCAAAACCACGTTGGTCGGCCAGTGACGAAGCTTCGTTGTAATCGGACAAATTACCGCGCGCCGAGACGTCTCGTGAAACTCCTTTGAGGTCAGCACAAGCGCCGGTCTCCGGCCGAATTGCTCGGTACCGCGGGCATCATCCAGATCGACCCAGGCGATATCACCGACGTCAGGAAGGATCATTGTTCTTTCCCGCCTGGCGTTTGATTGGCGTTCCGTCGGCTCTGACCGGCGCGCCATCAGGTCCCGGCACGATGATGCCACGCGAATAGTCATCGTCGATGATCTCGGAGCCGCGATCCGGTCCCCAGTCGACGGTCTCGGGTTCGTTCTCGGGACCGAGACGCTTCATCTCGGCGATCATCTCTGCGAGCAATTGCGCTGACGTTTTCCGTGCCGGACGCAGCCGAAACCCTTCGCCCTCGACCGAAAGTTCGAGTTCGCTTCCCGCCGTCACGCCAGCACTCTCGGCTGCCGCTTTCGGCAGCCTGACACCAAGGCTGTTACCCCACTGGGCGACTTTGACTTTCATCGGCGCGCTCCTTGCTGGGATATACAATGTATATCCCAACATCCTTTCCGTCCAGTTACATCCCGTCCGCGCCGCGGGTGATGGCGGCGACGCCGGTGCGGGAGATTTCGACCAGGCCGAGCGGACGCATCAGTTCGATGAACTGGTTGATCTTCGCCGTATTGCCGGTGATCTCGAACACGAAGCTCTCGATGGTGGCGTCGATCACGCGCGCGCGGAAAGCTTCGGCGAGGCGCAATGCCTCGACACGATGATCGCCAGTGCCGCGCAGCTTGACCATGGCCAGTTCGCGCTCGATGGAGCGGCCGGTGAGCGTCATGTCCACCACGCGGTGCACCGGAATCATGCGGTCGAGCTGATGCTTGATCTGCGTGATCACCATGGGCGTACCCGTGGTGACGATGGTGATGCGCGAGAGATGCTTCTGGCTCTCGGTCTCCGACACGGTGAGGCTTTCGATGTTGTAGCCGCGGCCGGAGAACAGGCCGATGACGCGCGCGAGCACACCGGGCTCGTTGGCGACGATCACCGACAGCGTGTGCGTCTCGTTGGGATCGTGACGCTCTTCGATGAAATAGGCGGAGGCAGGCTGTTCCATTGTTTTTGTCTTTCCAGAACTGATCAAACCAGCGCCTTGCCGCCGGCGAAGGCCGCGGCGGTGGCTTCGTCATTGGCTTCCAGCGGCAGAAGCATCTCGTTGTGGGCCTTGCCCGATGGGATCATCGGGAAGCAGTTTTCCAGATTGGCCACGCGGCAGTCGAACAGAACCGGCTTCTTCACCTTGATCATGTCCATGATGGCGCCATCGAGATCGCCCGGCTTGGTGCACTGGAAACCGACGCCACCATAAGCTTCGGCCAGCTTCACGAAATCAGGAAGTGCCTCGGAGTAAGAATGCGACAGGCGATTGCCGTGCAGCAGCTGCTGCCACTGGCGCACCATGCCCATATACTGATTGTTCAGGATGAAGATCTTGATCGGCAGCTCGTACTGAACCGCCGTCGAGAATTCCTGCATGGTCATCTGCACCGACGCGTCACCGGCGATGTCAATCACCAACGCATCGGGATGCGCGACCTGCACGCCCATCGCTGCCGGCAGGCCGTAGCCCATGGTGCCAAGACCGCCCGAGGTCATCCATCGATGCGGCTCCTCGAAGCCGAAGAACTGCGCCGCCCACATCTGATGCTGGCCGACTTCGGTGGTGATGTAGGTATCGCGGCCGCGCGTCAGCTCGAACAGGCGCTGGATCGCATGCTGCGGCATGATCACGTCGTTGTTCTTCTTGTAGGCCAGCGAATTGCGCGCGCGCCAGGTGGCGATGTTCTGCCACCAGCCCTTGGTGTCGGGCTTCTTCGCTTCGGCCTTGAAGACCTGCAGGATGTCGCCGAGCACATTGGCGCAATCGCCGATGATCGGCACATCGACGCGGATGTTCTTGTTGATCGAGGACGGATCGATGTCGATATGGATCTTCTTCGAATTCGGCGAGAACGCATCGGTGCGGCCGGTGATACGATCGTCGAAGCGCGCGCCGACGCACAGCATGACGTCGCAGTCATGCATCGCCATGTTGGCTTCGTAAGTGCCGTGCATGCCGAGCATGCCCAGCCAGTTCGGACCGGAGGCCGGATAGGCACCGAGGCCCATCAGCGTCGAGGTGATCGGGAAGCCGGTGACCTCGACCAGCTCACGCAGCAGCCTGGTTGCCGCCGGGCCGGAATTGATGACGCCGCCGCCGGAATAGATGACGGGCTTCTTGGCATTCGCCAGCAGCGAGACGGCCTTGCGGATCGCATGCGCATCGCCCTTCAGGCGCGGCGCATAGGAGACATGGACGTCCGACTTGCGCGGCGGATGGTAAGTGCCGGTGGCGAACTGCACGTCCTTCGGAACGTCGACGACGACCGGGCCGGGACGGCCGGTGGTGGCGACATAGAAGGCTTCATGCAGCACCTTGGCGAGATCGTTGACGTCGCGGACCAGCCAGTTGTGCTTGGTGCATGGCCGCGTGATGCCGACAGTGTCGCATTCCTGGAAGGCGTCATTGCCGATCAGATGGGTCGGCACCTGGCCCGTGATGCAGACCAGCGGGATCGAATCCATCAATGCGTCGGCCAGCGGCGTGACCATGTTGGTGGCGCCGGGACCGGAGGTGACCAGCACGACCCCCGGCAAACCGGTGGAGCGGGCATAGCCTTCGGCCGCGTGGCCCGCGCCCTGCTCGTGGCGGACCAGGATGTGCTGAACCTCCTCCTGCTGGAAGATCTCGTCATAGATCGGCAGCACGGCGCCGCCGGGATAGCCGAACAGATGCTTCACGCCGTGATCCGCGAGCGCGCGCACGATCATGGCAGCGCCGGTCATCTGGTTGGGCAGATCTCGCGAATCTTGGGGCTTTGCGTCACTCATGGTCGGCTCCGGATGCGCCCTTGGCGCTTTGGTCGATGAGGTCTGGTAAATCGTGGTCGTTGTCGTTCAGGCAATAAAAAAGGGCCCGTTGAGGACCCCTGTGCGCACCGCTCGGATCGTGGGTAGCCGTCAGCTACCCCCGGCGATGCGCCAGGGTACCACGATAATAAGGAGATTTGTAATTTTATTGCGCATGACTTGGTCGTATGATCTCGAAACTTGCGCGGAACATAGCGGGCAAAAACGGGAAGTCAAGGGACGCCAGCCAATCCCAAGCATTTGGAACGCTATGTCGGGTAGCGACAAAGAGCGACAACCAAAATCGGAGAGGCTGCCATGCATTCGTTATCCCGCGGCTTTCGTGCCAGATCCGGTGCAGCTCGGATAAGGCGCCTTTTCGCCGGCAATGATGGGGCAAAGCGCGATCGGGCCCATTTTCTTGTAGAGAGTGGTCCATTTCTTTGGATCGATCGGAATTGGTACTGCCGACGGGGATGCTCGCTGGGCCCATTGGATCGTGTAAAGGTCAGCCTGCCCCTTGATGGCGACAATCAGCGCGGTTTCGCTCGTCTTCCCGCCCGTGCTGGGCGACACCCCGCAAGATATGACAGCAGCGAATGCATCGAAGCCGCTGATCTTATCCTCGCTGAGGATCTGCGAACTGTAGGACGAAGGACATGCGCGCTTGAAACCTTGCGCCACGCGATCAAGGAATAGCTTGGCTGTCACCTCCGGCTGGGATGCGAGACCCTTTACGCCGGTCACTGTGAACATCTGCGTCCAGTTATTGACGGTCTCACCTGAAGGCACGAGTTCAAGCAGATAGTTTGGCTGGGCTTTCTCGAAGCCAGGTACAAAACCTTCGGGATAGCTGGTTCGCACCAACTGGCTGAAAACCGGCATAATTAGTGTGACGGATTTGCCTTTGAGCAGCCGCGCCATCGCAGCGTTAGCGTCCTCAGCGCGCGCAGCCCCCAGCAAGCTCCCCAACGCGACCAACAGACAACCGGCGAATTTGACGAACAACATCCCAGCCTCGATTCACAACCTAAAAGCGAGAGCATTCGTTTTCAATCATAACCAGGCATGAATGTCGAGTGATGCTATTCCCCGTCTTCTAGCTCGGCCCGCGCCTCCTCCGGTGTCATCCATTCAAACTCCGGCAATTGATGTCGAAACCACGTGAACTGTCGCTTCGCATAGTGCCGCGTATCCGCCTGCCCGATGGCGCAGGCTTCCTCGCGTGCAAGCTCACCGCGGAGATATTTGATCAGCGCCGGCACGCCGTGCGCTTTCATTGCCGGCAGTAGCGGATCGAGGCCGCGGGCAGCGAGCGCTTCGACTTCATCCAAGGCACCCTCGTCCAGCATCTGCACGAAGCGGGCGTCGATACGGGCGTAGAGGTCGTCACGATCCGGCGCGAGGAACACAGCGGTGGTGCCATCCGGCGGCAGCAGTGGTGGCGGCGCGTCGTTGTGCCAGTCGGGCAGCGTGCGGCCGGTGCCTTCGATCACTTCCAGCGCGCGTGCAATGCGGGTGCGATCACGGAGATTGAGTTTGGCGGCGGAGACGGGATCGCGTGTCGCCAGCTCCGCATGCAGCGCTTCGGGGCCATTGCGTTCGAGGCGTGCGCGGACATCGTCGCGGACGGCATCGGGCACCGGCGGCACGGCGGAGAGGCCTGATGTCAGCGCCTTGAAATACAGGCCGGAGCCGCCGATGAAGATCGGCAGCTTGCCCTGCTCCCGCACCTCGGCGAGCACGCTGCGCGCCGCATCGACCCAGGCGCCGGCGGAAAAATTCACCGCGGCATCCACTGTGCCATAGAGGCGATGCGGCGCCTCCCCTTCCTCCCCCGGCGTCGGCCGGGCGGTGAGCACGCGCAGGTCGCGGTAGACCTGCATGCTGTCGGTATTGATGACCACGCCGTTCCGCGCGCGCGCGACCGCCAGCGCCAGCGCCGACTTGCCGCTCGCGGTCGGCCCTGCGATAAGCAGCGCTCTGTTATCCGGGTTGGAACTCACGTCATGTCTCTCGTCGCTACCCTGATCTGCAACCCCGCCGATCCCGCTCTCGATAGCACGGTGCTCGACGGTCTGCGCGCGATCCTGCCGGGCGATACCGAGGTCCACTGGCTGGACGACGGTGTCGCCGCCGACATCCTGTTCGCTCCCGAGAACAACAGCACCACCGACCAGATCATCTTTGCCGACCGCCTGCGCGCCGCACGGGGCGACATGCCGATCGATGTGGTGGTGCAGCCTGCGCTCGATCGACGCAAGAAGCTTTTTCTCGCCGACATGGATTCCACCATGATCGGCCAGGAATGCATCGACGAGCTCGCCGATTTCGCCGGCCTCAAGGCCCATGTGGCTGCCATCACCGAACGCGCCATGCGCGGCGAGATCGAGTTCGAGCCGGCACTGCGCGAGCGCGTGGCGCTGCTGAAGGACCTGCCCGTCACGGTGGTGGACGAGGTCCTGGCCGAACGCATCACCCTGACGCCGGGCGGCCGCGCACTGGTGCAGACCATGCGCGCCAACGGCGCCTATACCTGCCTCGTCTCCGGCGGTTTTACGCTGTTCACCGCCAAGGTCGCCGAGCTCGTAGGCTTCCAGGAGAACCGCGCCAACGAGCTGCATGTTCAGGACGGCAAGCTGACCGGCACGGTGGCGGAGCCGATCCTCGGCAAGGCCGCCAAGCTCGCGACATTGGTCGAGCTGCGCGAGAGCTTCGATCTCGACAATCTCGATACGCTCGCAGTGGGAGACGGCGCCAACGACCTGGCGATGATCCAGGATGCAGGTCTCGGCGTCGCTTTTCACGCCAAGCCCGCGGTGGCTGCGGCGGCGCATGGGCGGATCGACTTCGGCGATCTCAGCGCATTGCTCTATGCGCAGGGGTATAAGCGCGGCGAGTTTGTAGCTTAACGACGCAAGCGTGGCCTCCCTCCCC
>JAEXHR010000269.1 GCA_023449855.1 Pseudomonadota bacterium
GAGACGGCGCTGCGCGCCTCCTCACCATGAGGGGTGGAGTTTAGGTCTACGCGATATCGCCCTTGAATTCTCCCCAGTTCCGTTTTTAACAGAAGCCATGTTCACGACTTTTCGAGGTGGCCAGACCGGCGCATGGCGGGTGCTCTCAGTAGCGCCCGTGACCGGCGAAACGCTGCCGATCATGCCCGCGCTGTCCGTCACCCACGCCGACACGATTTCGCTGCCGCCGGCGCCATCGGCCAATTCGTGGCGGCTGATCGGCGTCGCCAGCCACGTCCGCTATGTGGAGCGGCTGGAGAAGATCGCGCTCAACAAGGTGCAGGCAGGGCTCGGCCGCCCGGAAGCCACGCGCGCCGCGCTGATCCCGATCCGCAAAAACAACGCGTGGTGGCTGATGACCCAGAACGAACGCCGCCGCATCTTCGAGGACAAATCCCGACACATCGCCGACAGCCTGAAATACCTGCCTGCCATCGCGCGCCAGCTCTACCACTCACGCGATCTCGGCGGCCCGTTCGATTTCCTCACCTGGTTCGAATATGCGCCCGAACACGCCGAGCGCTTCGAGGAGCTGGTCGCCATGCTGCGCGAGAGCGAGGAATGGGGATTTGTGAAGCGCGAGGTGGATGTGCGGCTGACGCGGGAGGATTGACGGAGTGTAGATACGATTGTATATACACTCAAAATACGCTCCAAGATATAGCCATGCCAGAACAACACCCTATAGTTGATTGCGACTATGAGGCAGGTTGTGATGGCGGAAGACTTGGAGCAGTTGCTCGCGGGTATTCGTGACTTTGGCTGGCAGCCATCGAAGCGTCTACGAAACCTGATCGATCACAAGATCGATTTCGTGGACATTAGAACCATCTTGAGTGGGTACACCTTCATACGGAGGTCGGATCGCTATGGCCAAATCAGGTACCAAATCTTCGGCTACCTCAGGGGAAAAGAAGTTTCCGTCGCCTGCACGATCGAAGGCTCGAAGTGCCACGTCCTCTCGGCGCGGCCCGCGCGAAAAGACGAGCGGAGAAAGTATTACATACGTATCTAGATACGCGGAAATCAAAGGCGAGACTGATTGGGCTGCCCTGCATGCTCTAACTGACGAACAGATCACCGAAGCCGTTCGCAATGACCCTGACGCTGTGCCCTTCGATCTCGACTGGTCGGATGGCGTCGTCATCATGCCTGCAAAGAAAAAAGCAATCTCCATTCGCATCGACGAAGACGTGCTGGAGTTTTTCAAGAATGACGGCTTCGGGTATCAAGGACGCATGAACGCGGTGCTGCGATCTTACATGCTGAAAGTGAAGCCTAAGAGCGACACCTGAATAAGCCTTTTGTTTCGGGCACTATCGTCCAACCTGCATGGCTCCCATCCAAGACGGTGTCTTACCGGGCGGCTAGGTATGAACCATATCGGTTCACAGTTCCCACCCGCCTGAAAGCCCCTATGTCCACTTCTGCCGAACACCCCGCCCATGACCGCGGTCCTGGCGGCTGGCTGATCCTCGCATTTGCCATCGCCTGCGGCGTCACCGTCGCCAATCTGTATTACGCGCAGCCGCTGGTCGGGCCGATTGCCGAAAGCTTCGGCCTCGATCTGTCGAATGCCGGCGTGATGCTGACCATGGTGATGTTCGGCTATGTGCTCGGGCTGCTGTTTCTCGCCCCGCTCGGCGATCTCGTCGAGAACAAGTCGCTGATCCTGATCACGCTCGGCGCGCTGATCGTAAGCCTGCTGATCGCCGCCGCATCGCCCACGGCGACCGTGTTCATCATCGCTTCCCTGCTGGTCGGCATCAGCGCCGTCGCCACGCAGATGATCCTGCCGGTGGTCGCCCATCTCGCACCGGAGCGACGACGCGGGCAGATCGTCGGCACCGTCATGAGCGGGCTGCTGTTCGGCATCCTGCTGTCGCGCCCGGTGGCGACCATGGTAGCCGGCACATTCGGATGGCGGGCGGTGTTCGCGATATCGGCCGTTCTGATGGGAGGCGTGCTGGTGCTGATGGCAATCGCGCTGCCGCGGCGCAAGCCGGAGCACAGCCTCAATTACATCAAGCTGATCCACTCCCTCGGCCATCTCGCCTTGACGACAAAGGTGCTGCATCGACGCGGCGCCTATCAGTTTCTGATGTTCGGGACGTTCAGCATGTTCTGGACATCGATGCCGCTGGTGCTGGAAGAGCCGCCCTTCTCGCTCGGCTATGTGGCGATGTCCGCCTTCCTGCTGTCGGGCGCCAGCGGCGCCTTCGTGGCTCCCCTGGCCGGCCGCCTGGCCGATCACGGCCGCAGCGACACCACGACCATGGTGGCCATGGCGCTGGTTCTGTTCAGCTTCGCATTGACCTGGCTCGGCGGACATACGAGCGGCGCAGCGGCGATCGCCCTCTTCGTGATTGCGGGCATCCTGATCGACGCCGGCACCCAGGCGAATTTCGTCACCGGACAACGCGCGATCTATGCGTTGCCTGCGCAGACCCGCAGCCGGCTCAACGCGCTGTATCTGGCATCGGCCTTCTTTGGCGGCACGATCGGCGCAGCCATCAGCGGCTTCGCCGTCGCCCATGGCGGGACCACCGCGATCGGGCTGATCGGCATGGGCGCGGCCATGTTGGGGCTGGCGCTGCTCGGCATGGAAATTTCGACGCGTCGCCGCAGGGCGGATCAGGCGAAGCCGTAATCCGCCGTTGTTCGCCACATGCATCCGGCCGGCGGACTACGCGGAATTTATCATCGGGCGCGCTTCCGCGCGACCCGTTGGCTCATCCGCCCTGCAGGAAGCGGCCCGACGCAATGCGCGTCGTTTCGCTCACCGGACGGTTGTAGATATAGGTCCAGGCCTGCTCGGTGCTGCCGTCCGCAAGCGTGACCGGCAGCATCTCGCGCAGATAGAGCATGGGCTCCTCGTGTTCCGGCCCGATGCTCTCGTAGTCGTCGAGCACCGCGAGCAGTTTATCGGGATCGCGCATCCGGAACAGGTCGCCATGGACGACATCGCCGTCGGCGGTCGAATGCAGCAGGCCGGGATAGTGCGCGATCATATACAGCCTGCCGCGACACGAGGCCTCGCCGAGAAACTCGGCGCTCGACGCCAGCAGCTTCGACATCGGATGATCGAAACCGCGCATCAGGGTTCCGTAGACAAAAATACGATCCGACATCGAGATCCTTCGCGTTTTGTGTAACCCGCAAGTCGATCACGCCGTGGCGGGATCGCGATGACGCGCCCCGTTCCGGCATTCAATTGCCTCGCTTCCGCGCTATATTATCCCGGGAATCAAGCTGGTGCATCCACGCCGGCAATCAAGAGACATGCCGTTGGACCACCTGCCCCAATCCGACCTGCGCCTTGCCCCCGACGAGATCGATCCCGTTCTCGAATTGAATGTCGATGGCGCCTCGCCGTTTCTGTTCACCAGCGACCATTATGGCCGCACGATCCCGCGCATGCTCGGCGATCTCGGCCTGCCCGAGAGCGAACTGACCCGCCACATCGCCTGGGACATTGGCATTGCCGGCGTTGCCGACCGTGTCGCCCATGCGCTGAACGGGCATCTGATCGCGCAGCGCTATTCGCGGCTGGTGATCGACTGCAACCGGCCGCCGGAGGCGGTCAGCTCGATCCCACTGATCAGCGAGGCGACCACGATCCCCGGCAATGACGGCCTGACGCAGGAGGCCAAGGCGCGCCGGCGCGAATTGTTCTTCGATCCCTATCATCGCCGCATCGACGATGTGATCGATGCGCGGCTCAAAGCCGGGCGGCCGACGGTGCTGGTATCGCTGCATAGCTTCACGCCGGTCTATGCAGGCATCAAGCGGCCCTGGCATATCGGCACGCTGTATCAGCACGACCGGACGCTGCCGCCGCTGCTGCTGCAACATCTGCGCGCCGAGGGCGATCTGGTGGTCGGCGACAACGAGCCCTATGCGGTGTCGGATGCCACCGACTACACGATCCCCATCCATGGCGAGAGGCGCGGACTGTTGAACACCGGCATCGAAATCCGGCAGGACCTGATCGCGGAAGAGAGCGGCCAAGTGGAATGGGCGGAGCGATTGATCCGCATCTTCACCGAGATCGACGCGACGCTGGTGATGCCGCGGGCGTCACATCTCTGATCACCGCGCCCGTGTCAGCGCCAGCCACAGGCCGCCGCCGATCATGAAGCCGCCGGAGATCCGCGACAGCAACCGTGTGCGCCGCGCCGAGAAGAACTTTCGCGCACGGCCGGCCGCAATCGCATAGATCGCGTCGGTGATGCCCGCGGCGACCATGAATGTGGCGCCGAGGATGCCGACCTGCAAAAAGTGGTTTCGCTCGAGATCGACGAATTGCGGAATGAACGCGCCGAAGAACACCAGCACCTTCGGATTGCTGAGCAGCACGCCGAGCCCCTGCAGGAAGAACCCGCCCCGCGGCGGCGCCGGCGGCGTATCGGTATCGATGCCCTCGATGGGCGCGCGCACCAGCTTGATGCCGAGCCAGACCAGATAGGCAGCGCCGATGAAACGCACCCAGTCGAACCAGTAGCCCATGGTGGCCATCATCGTGGTGAGGCCGAAGGCCACGATCGCGATGACGACAGCGAGGCCTACCTGGGTGCCTGATATCGTCACCAGCGCCGCGCGTGTGCCGTAACGCAGGCCATTGGCGATCACCAGCGTGACATTGGGACCGGGCAGCAGCGCCAGCGCGACGCATGCCACGACGAAAGTGAGATAGATCTGCAGGGACATCGGCGTTTCCTTTATCCGCGCGCACGCAATTCGCGCCGCAACACTTTACCCGTCGCCGTCATCGGCAGCGATTCCGCAAAGGCAACATGCCTTGGATATTCATGGGCGGCGAGCTGCGACTTGACGAAATCCTGCAGCTCGCGGGCGAGCGCGTCGCTCGGCGCATAGTCCGGCCGCAGCACGATCCATGCCTTTACAGCCTCGGTGCGGATCGGATCGGGGATGCCGACCACCGCCGACAGTGCCACGGCGGGATGCTTGAGCAGCGTGTGCTCGATCTCCGAGGGACCGATGCGATAACCGGCGGAGGTGATGACGTCATCTTCCCGCGCGACATACCAGAAATAGCCGTCGTCATCCTGGATGCCGAGATCGCCGGTAAGAAGGAAATCTCCCGCATATTTCCTGGCGGTGCCCTCCTCGTTCTGCCAGTAGCGCAGCATGGTGCAGGGATTGGGCTGGCGCACGCCGATGATACCTCGCTCGCCGCGTGGCAATTCCACGCCTTGCTCATTCACGATACGCACATCGAAGCCCGGCGTCGGCTTGCCCATGGAGCCGGGCTTGATGGGAAACAACGCGGCGTTGTTGCCGACCACCAGATTGCATTCGGTCTGGCCATAGATCTCATGCGCATCGATGCCGAAGGTCTGGCGCACCCAGTCCAGCAATTCGGCGCCGAGCGACTCGCCGCCGGTGAGGATGCTGCGCAGCTTCACACCGGGATGCTTCACATTGGCCTGCCGCATCAATTTCAGTGCGGTGGGCGGCAGGAACACGTTGCGCACGCCGTGATCGGCCATCAGCCGCATCGCGGCTTCCGGCTCGAATTTCTTCGCACGATGGCCGACCACGGGAACGCCGTGATACCAGGCCGGGAACAGCGCATCGAACAACCCGCCGATCCACGCCCAGTCCGCCGGCGTCCAGTAGACGTCACCGGGCTTGGGGAAGAAGCCGTGCACCATCTCCACATTGGGCAGATGGCCGAGCAACACCCGATGCGCATGCAGCGCCCCTTTGGGATTTCCCGTGGTGCCCGAGGTGTAGATGATGATGGCTGGATCGTCGCAGGACGTATCGACCGTGGTGAAGTCGTCGGAGGCAGCTTCGATCGCGGCCCAGAACGATGTCGCACCAACGGGCGCGGTGTCCGCAATCACATAGATGGCTTCGAGCGTTGGCAGCCTGTCACGAATCTTCTTCAGCTTCTCATAGCCACCGAGATCGGTGACGATCGCGCGCGCACCGGAATTGTTCAGCCGGAATTCCAGCGCGTCCTCGCCGAACAGCGTGAACAGCGGTACCGACACCATGCCGGAGCGAAACGCGGCGAGATGCGCGACGGGAAGCTCGATGGACTGCGACAGAAAAACTGCAACGCGGTCGCCGCGCTGGAGGCCATCGGCTTTGAGCACATTCGCGAAGCGGCGCGAGAACGAGGCAATTTCGTCAAAAGAGAGTTTTCGCGCGCCGCGGTCCTCGTCCACATAGACCAGCGCCGGCTTGCCAGACCCATCGGCATGGCGGTCGCAGGCCACCGCCGCGATGTTGAACCTTTCCGGCACATCCCAGCGGAAATCGCGATAGAGCGCGTCGTAATTAGTGGTTTCCTTCAGCATGGTTTCACTCCCAGCCCTCATGGTGAGGAGCGCGCTTTTGCGCGTGTCTCGAACCATGAGCTTGTTGCCCACCCTTCGAGACGCGGTCGAAGGCGACCGCTCCTCAGGGTGAGGGATCGTTTGTGGCTACGATTGTAGGATTCAATCGATCAACACTGCAAACGAGCGATCCGCACGCCAAAGTGCCTTGAATTTCGCGCCCCGGCATGGTCTTCAGGCACCCAACTCGGAACCGGCGCGCGCCCGCGCCTTGCTACCTCCCTCCGGCAGAAGAG
The DNA here is from genome assembly GCA_023449855.1 of Pseudomonadota bacterium. Lineage (GTDB taxonomy): Bacteria > Pseudomonadota > Alphaproteobacteria > Rhizobiales > Xanthobacteraceae > Tardiphaga. Next base: position 6,647 of record JAEXHR010000269.1, read on the forward strand.
ATCCATGGCCCGAAGGTTTTCGTCCGCCTATCAGTCGGAGCCGATGTCCAGCCTGGCGTTGTGGGCCCGGCGACTGGCGGTGTTCTCGGCGATCGCCGCGGTGGTCTCGATCGTCGTCGTTCGGTTCGGCTTCCTGGAAGTGAAACCGGCGCTGACGACCTTCTTCGGCGCGCTCGGGCTCGCCGGCCTGTCGATCCTGGTGGCGCTCGCCGGCTTTGCCGCGATCTGGCAGAACGGTTCGCGCGGCATGAGCGTGATCCTGGTCGCGCTGCTGCTGGATGCCGTGATCCTCGCTTATCCCGGCTACCTCGCTTACCAGTATCGCAAGCTGCCGAAGATCCACGACATCACCACCGACCCCATCGATCCGCCGCGCTTCGAGGCGCTGGCGCGGCTGCGCACCGGCGACGACACCAACTCCGCCGTCTATGCCGGTCTGTATTCCGCCGAGCAGCAGCGCACGGCCTATCCGGATATCGAGCCGGTCGAGCTGGAGGTGCCGGTGCAGCGCGCTTATGACGTGACACTGGCGCTGGTGAACAAGCGCAAATGGCTGGTGATCGACGAACGCCCGCCGCTGCCGCCGCGCCGCATCGGCCGTATCGAGGCGGTGGCGCGCACACCGATCATGGGCTTTCGCGAAGACGTCTCGATCCGCTTCGTCCCGGATGGCGAAGGCTCGCGGGTCGATATCCGCTCGTCATCGCGTTACTTCGAAGGCGATCTCGGCAGCAACGCCGCGCGGGTCACCAAGCTGATCGAGGACATCAATACGGCGGTGGACAATGCGCCGAAGCCGAAGGCCACACCGGCCGCCAAGGCAGCGGTGAAGGGGAAGAAGTAGACGCCGAAGGTAATTTCGGATAGCCAAGCCATAAAAACAATCTTAGATTGTATTCATGGGAAAGGCCGCTCGCAACGAACTGAAGAAGCTGAGAGCCAGCTGGTTTAACTCGGTATCGGTTGGACTTATATCGGTGGGACTTATCGGGCCAACTGTTGCGCGCGTTCTTGGCGCTCTTACATCGTCGATCGATATTTCTTTGGTCGCGTTGCTTGCATTGGTTTGCTTAACTGGCAGCATCCTACTTCATTTGGCCGGAAGGGCTGAACTCAAGGAGTTGGAAGATTGACGCTCCTCGATATCGCTGTCGTCCTATGGCCACTCGTCGGCGTGGCCCTCATGCTGGCTGTTGGGCGCTTGGGCGCGCGTGAGCTCCGCGCCGAAACGGCGCGAGCGCGCGAGGCTGAGCGCAAGGCACGCGACACGGCGCCTCACGCCACCCGATAGCTCCCCCCGATCACCGGATCGCCCTCCGTCGCTACCAGGCCGCGGGCGACGAGATCTTCCAGATGCGCGAGCACGGAATAGCCGGCAGCGCCTGACAGCCGCGGATCGAGCCCGATATAGATCGCACGGACAATCGTCGGGATGTCCGCTTCGCCCTTGCCGAGCCGGTGCAGGATCGACGCTTCGCGGGCCTTGCGGTGGCGGATCAGGAAGCGGACGAAGCGCTGGGCATCGGGGATATCAGGGCCATGGCCGGAGAAATACAGATCCTCGGGACGAGCGGCGAGCTTTTCCAGTGACGCCATGTAGTCGATCATCGAGCCGTCCGGCGGCGCGACGATCGAGGTCGACCAGCCCATCACGTGATCGGCGACGAAGAGCCAGTTCTTCTCGCGCCAGGAAAACGCCATGTGGTTGGCGGTGTGGCCCGGTGTCGCCACGCCTTCCAGCGCCCAGCCATCACCTTCGATCACATCGCCGTCGCGCACGAGAACATCGGGCTTGAAATCGCGGTCGGCGCCGGATTCCGGCGAATGCTTCTCGCTCTCGAAACGCGGGCGCGAGGCGCGGTGCGGACCTTCGGCGTAAACGGTGGCGCTGGTGGCGGCCTTGATGCGTTTGGTGTTGGGAGAATGGTCGCTATGGGTATGGGTGACGATGATATGCGTCACCGTCTCGCCCTTCACCGCATCGAGCAGCGCCTGCGCGTGGGCCTCGTTGTCCGGGCCCGGATCGATGATCGCCACCTTGCCCTCACCGACGATGTAGCTGTTGGTGCCGGTGAAGGTGAAAGGCGACGGGTTGTTGCAGAGGACGCGGCGGACGCCGGGGCGAACCTGATCGACCACGCCGGGCTTGAGCGGATAATCGCGGTTGAACGGGATATCGTCGTTATCGCTCATGGTCGGTCCTTCCCGGCGTGTTGTTATCTGATGACTAGCAAGACAATGCGCGAAAGCAAACGGCGCAGAAACGCGCCTGCCATGCGCGGCGCTTGCCTTCTCCCTCCCC
>JAEXHR010000366.1 GCA_023449855.1 Pseudomonadota bacterium
GCCCTGTCGGCTCGAAGCTGGGATTTTGGCCAAGTTGAAGAACGAACCTAGAACGCCAGTTATCGGCAGGGCAATCTGCATGCGACCATGGGGTCGCTTGGTCTTGTGTCCGCAAGAGGATCGGTCAACGGACACGCTTTCCGCTCCATCTCGAAAAGCCGAAAACCCTTGCTGCGCCTGATAAGCGTTTGTCTCATATGAATGGTACTATATTTCTTGCATTGAAGGAGCCCCTTACGTTACAGATTCGGGCATGATGAACGCTCTCATCGGCTACGCCCGCTGCTCGACCGATAAGCAGGACCTCGCGGCACAGAAAGACGCCTTGCTGAAGCTCGGCGTGGCTGCTGATCGCATTTACACCGATCGCGGCTTTACCGGCACAAACCGGGCCAGGCCGGGCCTGGATCAGGCGCTCGCGGCGGTGCGCAGCGGCGACACACTGGTGGTGCCCAAGCTCGACCGGCTTGCCCGCTCCGTGCCGGACGCCCGAGCAATAGGGGATGAACTTTCAGGTCGGGGAGTCAAATTGCAGATCGGGGGGAGCGTCCATGATCCAACCGATCCGATGGGCAAGCTGTTTTTCAACATCCTCGCCACCTTTGCTGAATTCGAGGCCGACCTCATCAAAATGCGAACGCGCGAGGGCATGGCGGTCGCGCGCGCCAAGGGAAAGCTGCGGGGCAAAAAGCCGAAGCTTTCCGATCGTCAGCAGAAGGAGTTACGCCGCATGTACGACACTGGCGACTATTCGATCAGCGACCTTGCCGAGGTTTTCTCGATCTCACGACCGACTGTGTATCGGACGCTCATGCGTCATGCTTCGGCGAATGGGGTTCGTGATCAGGCGCAGTGCTAAGCTGGATGATTGGGCTTCGTTACTTTCGAGCCCGTTCTGAGTCCATCCCTGCGTCTCATCAGCGCTGCTTGCGGAAATACTGGTAGAGATTGTTGAAGACCGGAGCGCCCTGAGCGATGCGTTCCTCGTCGTCCGCATGAGCCATGGCGATGCCGGCGATCAGCCCAGCAATGCCCATGGCTTCCTCGCGGCCGAACTTGCCGTCCTTCAGGTCGATGTCGTGAACGATCTCGGCGATCGCCTGCAGTGCCGGGTCGTCGAGACCGGCGCGGGCAAGCAGCACCTCGAAACTGCAGCGGTCGCCCTCATGGGTGATTTCGCCTTCGAACATGTCGAAGCGCAGTTCCCCCGGCTTCGGGATATAGCCCTTGCCCGGCACGAAGCGGATGACAGCATCCGGGTCGATGAAACGGCGTATCAGCCAGCTACAGGCGATGCGGTCGATAAAGACGCCCTTGCGCGTAACCCAAACCCGTCCCTTGAGGTCTCGTATGTGCGCGGCCTCCGGCTGCTTCTCAATCATGTCTTTATCCTCCACCAGGCGCGCTTCGAGTTCCGCGATGGCGCCTTCGACCGACAGGCGGCCGCTTGCCCCGAAAAAGTCGATCGCCGCGAGGTCGGCAAGCCGCTTGCGCAGCCGGCCGAGCTGGCTACGCGCCTCGGCCGCATCCACCTCTGGCTGATCGAGCTTTGCCACGAGCGCTCGCGCGTCCCTGGCGATCTCGTCGTAGTCGGCGTCGCGCGCCGCATCGAACAACGCCCGCACCTGGTCGTCCGAAAAGCCGTCGATCAGACGCGCCTCGCAGACGATGGCTTCGCCACCGCCCTCGACGATCTCTTTCAGGAGCCACGCGAAGTCCTCCTGCGTCTCGGCGGTCGCAGGCAGCGCGTAGACGGTGCTCTTGACCGCGACTGCCCCGATGCCCTGCAGCCGCCGCCAGACCTTCACCCGGAAGTAGGCCGGCTTGGTCGGGATCTGATGAATCAGAAGAAGCCACTTCGCTGCGGATTGGCTCGAAATTACGTCATTTTCCATATTGATACCGTATCATTAGGACCATACAATGCAACAAGTGTATCAATTCGATTGACCAATTGAAGGTTTTCCTTATCCGAAGAGGCCTATTTCTACATGACTCAGACGCCCGACCTTGCCGGTAGCAATGCTTCTGATCAGCAAGAGCTAACTGTGCCCACCCTATCGCAATGGCAGATTTTCGTGCGCTTCCTGCGCTTTGGCCTCCTCGCATGGGGTGGACCTGTCGCGCAGATTGCGATGATCCGGCGAGAACTCGTGGATGAGGAGCGCTGGATCTCCAGCGGTCGGTTCAATCGCCTCCTTGCTGTCTATCAGGTGCTGCCGGGGCCTGAGGCGCACGAGTTGTGCGTTCATATAGGCATGCTTCCGGGCGGGCGTATGGGCGGCTTCCTTGCGGGACTCGGCTTCATGCTGCCGGGCTTCCTCCTGATGTTCGCTTTGTCGTGGCTCTATTTCACGATCGACATCACGCAATCGGCTTTAGGCCCAATCTTCCTTGGCGTTCAGGTTGCAGTGATCGCGCTGATCGTGCGCGCTGTCCATAGAATTGGGGGGCACGTGCTCCTCGACAAATGGCTCTGGGGCATCGGGATCGTGAGCGGTGCCGCAGCATTTCTCGGAGCGAGCTTCTGGATCACGCTTCCGGCAGCAGGGTTGGTCTACGCCTTCGCCGTGCGAAAACAGCATGCACTTGCGGCCCTCACCTTGGTAGCCGCCACCGTGCTCACTGTCCTGGTCGGGCCAGAGAGTGCAACAGGCCTGCTCGACAGCGCCCAGCAAAGCACAGCGCTCTCCGATGGATCGATCGCGCAGGACGCGTCGCTGGTGGGACTGTTTCTCTCTGGCCTCAAGGCCGGTCTCCTGACCTTTGGGGGAGCCTACACCGTCATTCCGTTCTTGCGCGACGACGCGGTGGGAAACGGCTGGATGACGGACGCCCAATTCCTCGACGGTCTCGCCCTGTCTGGAATCCTGCCCGCACCGCTCATCATCTTCTCCACCTTCGTCGGTTATTTTGGGGGCGGTCCGCTCGGCGCCATCGCCATGACGATCGGGATTTTCCTTCCAGCCTTCGGCTTTTCGCTGCTCTTCCATGAACGTCTGGAGAGCTTGGTCGAGAACAAGACGCTACACAGCTTCCTGGAAGGCGTATCCGCAGGCGTTGTGGGTCTGATCGCCGCGACGACGGTCGAACTCGCGCTTGTCGTCGTCGACCGGCTACCGTCGTTGCTTCTCGGCGGGGTGATCTTCGCGCTCGCTCTGGCCGTCCTCTATCTCTGGAAATCCAGGGTGAACGTCGTTCTGGCCGTTGTCGGAGCCGGCTTTCTGGGCTGGCTCGGCTTCGGCCTCCTCCTTGGATAATACGCAACACGAAGGAGAGATCGCATGAAATGGATTACACGGGAACGTCCGGTCATCGACCGTATCGCCTGCCCCTGGCTTGTTGCTCGGTTCATCGACAAGGAGCCTGAATTTCTGTTCGTGCCGCCGGACCGGGTGGTCGCCGCCGCCGAGGAGACCGGCGCCATCCCCTATGACGTTCCGGGCGTCGAACTCACCCATGTCGGGGACGGCTGCAGTTTCGACGCCTTCGTCGCGAAATACGACCTAGACCGCGATCCGGCGATCAAAACCATCGCCGCCATCGTGCGCGGCGCCGATACCGACCGCCACGATCTCACGCCGCAATCGGCCGGGCTGCTGGCCATTTCGATGGGGCTGCGGGACCTCACGCCCGACGATCAAGAGGTCCTGAAGCACGGCTTCGTGATCTATGACGCCCTTTATGCCTGGGCGTCCCAACGTCAGGCGGAAACCCATAACTGGCCACCCGCTGCATGAACACTATCGACCGGCCGGATCTCAGGCGGCTTTCGACGCTGCGTGACAATCCGGCCCGGTATTCCAGGAGAGGCGGCTGATCGAGGCGGGGAGGCGCCAACAGAGGAGTTAGGCAATGAAGAAAATGATCTTCACGGCGTTGATCGCCGCGATCTCGCTCGCAACACCGGCTCTTGCCGATCCCGACTGGCAGGCAGTCGGAAAGGCGCTCGGCAAGGAGGGCACTGT
>JAEXHR010000026.1 GCA_023449855.1 Pseudomonadota bacterium
GGCTTGGCTCTGAGCTTGCGGCCATCCTTCGAGACGCGGCCGGTGGCCGCTCCTCAGGGTGAGGGGAGAGTATGGGGAGCGAAGATGAACAGCTTTCACGAGGTGCTGTTTCCGCTCGACATCGCGCTGAAGAGTACGGGCGGCCCGGAGCGGCGCACCGAGATCGTCTCCTTCGGGTCCGGCCGCGAGGAGCGCAATGCGCGCTGGGCGCATTCGCGGCGGCGTTACGACGCTGGCTATGGCATCAAGACGCTGGATGCGCTGCGCAGCGCGGTGGCGTTCTTCGAGGAGCGGCGCGGACGGCTCCATGGCTTCCGCTGGCGCGACCGCCTCGATCAGACCTCCGGTCTCTCCGGCATCACGCCGCTAGATCAGGGCATCGGCACCGGCGATGGCGCACGCCGCGCCTTTCAACTGGTGAAGACCTATGGCGGCAGCTTTGCACCATATCTGCGGCCGATCGACAAGCCGGTCGCCGGCAGCGTGCGGGTGGCGGTGAATGGCAGCGAATTGCTGCCGTCTGCATTCGGTTGCGACGTGACCACAGGGCTCGTGACGCTGACGACGGCGCCTGCGTCAGGCGCCGCGGTTACGGCCGGTTTTCGTTTCGATGTGCCGGTGCGGTTCGACACCGATTATCTCGAAGTCGATCTGTCGGCCTTCGCGGCGGGGGCGATCCCGAAGATTCCGCTGGTGGAGATACGGATATGAGAGCGATCCCGTCCGCAATGCAGGCGAGACTCGACAGCGGCGTCACCACGCTGGCGCAGGCTTGGAAGCTGACGCGGCGCGACGGCGTCGTATTGGGCTTCACCGATCACGATCGCGATCTCGTCTTCGATGGCGTCACTTTTCGCGCCGGCACCGGCTTTGCGGCGTCGGAGGCGACGGGGCGCTTCGATCTGTCGGTGGAAGGCGGCGACATTGCCGGGGCGCTGGATGGCGACGGTCTCAGCGACGCGGATCTCGCCGCGGGGCGCTACGACGCCGCCGAGATCGAGACCTGGCTGGTCGATTGGAGCGACGTCGCGCTGCGCGTGCTGACAGCGCGGGGGCGGCTCGGCGAAGTGAAGCGTGAGGGTATCGCCTTCATCGCTGAAATCCGCGGGCTCGCCGATCTGCTCTCGCAGGAAAGCGGACGGCTTTATACGGCCAAATGCAGCGCCGATCTCGGCGACGGGCGCTGCCGTGTCGATCTCGGCGATCCCGTGCGGCGCGGATATGGCACGGTCGCCGCGTTGCTCGGGACCTCGATCTTCGTGGCGGGCGGTCTCACGGGCTTTGCCGATCGCTATTTCACGGCGGGCCGGCTGAGCTGGACCGGCGGCGCAAATATCGGACTCGCCATCGAAGTGAAGCAGCATCGCGCCGATGACGGCGAGGTGATGCTGTCGCTGTGGCAGGCGATGCTCGAGCCCATCATGGTGGGGGACACGTTCACCGTCACTGCCGGCTGCGACAAGACGCTGGCGACCTGCCGCGATCGCTTTGCCAATGTCGATAACTTTCGCGGCTTTCCGCATATTCCCGGCAATGATTTCATCATGAGCTATCCGCTCCCCGGCACGCTGTCGGAAGACAGCGGCGCGTCGCTGTTCGGCTGATGGGGCGTTGCAGGAAACGCGATCATGACATCCTCGATCTCAAGGGCGGCCATCGTGGCGGAAGCACGCGATTGGATCGGCACGCCGTATCGTCATCAGGCCTCGCTCAAGGGCGTCGGCTGCGATTGCCTCGGCCTCGTGCGCGGCGTCTGGCGGAGCTGTATCGGCACCGAGCCGGAAACGCCGCCGCCTTATGCGCCAGACTGGGCGGAGGCGCGCGGCGAGGAAGCGCTGGCCGCGGCCGCCTGCCGGCATCTCATCGCGGTGAAAGTGGAGGCGTTCGATGCTGGCGATGTGCTGCTGTTTCGCTGGCGTGATGGCTGCGTCGCCAAGCACGCGGCGATCGCGACCGGCAACGGCACGATGATCCATGCCCATGACGGAGCGGCCGTCTGCGAAGTCGCGCTGGCGTCATGGTGGCTGCGCCGGCTGGCATTTGTGTTTCGGTTTCCGGGGGCGGGCTGAAGAGGCTTGCCTCTCTTATTCGCGCAAGGGTAGTTTTCATTATGTATGCTCCTTTTGGAGGCGTCCGTGAATCGACCCCACCTCCCGCGCCAATCGTTGACATCTGTCAACGATTGGTTATAGTTGCCAACGCTAGTGAGCAGGCCGAAGCACACGAGCAAAGAGGTTGAAGCCGCGATTCTGTGTGCGGAAGCGATGGGGTGGCGGTTCAGAAAAATGGGCCATTGGGGCCGGTTGTTCTGCAAGCATGCAGATCGCGACGGGTGTGCCCAGCAGGTCAACGGAACACCCAAGAACGCAGAGAACCACGCAAAGCAGATTCGACGGGCGGTCGAGAGATGTCCTCACCAGCGTGAGCGGGACAAGAATGAAGACTTTTGAATTCAGCATCATCGCTTCCGGCGTCGATCCCGATTCTGACGATTTCGGCGATCGTTTTTACGATGCCGGATGCGATGATGCGCTGGTGGCTTTCCAGAAGGGACACACGATCATCGACTTCGCGCGCGAGGCGGAAACCCTGGCGCATGCCATTGCGTCAGCGGTCGAGAATGTTGTCGCTGCAGGAGCTATCGTCGACCGGATCGAACCCGACCCGCTCGTGAATCTGTCGGATATCGCCGGGCGAACTGCACTTACCCGTGCTGCCATTTCAAAATATGCAAATGCTGCGGGTTCAAAGCGTTTTCCCGCGCCGGTCGCCCGCGTGACCTCCGATACGCCGCTATGGGATTGGGCCGAAGTGGCCGGCTGGATGGTCGCGCACAAGGGGCTGTCCGCTGACACGGCTATTGAAGCAGGCGTCGTGAAGGCGGCGAACCGCGCGATCGAGCGTGGAGAAACCCGTCTTCGCGATCGACTCCTGAAGCAGGCCGAGCGCGATCGCAAGATGTTTGAGCGGATCGATTGAGTTCAGCATTCTCGCGAGATAGCTGAATTTCCAGCTTTTCAATTGCTCCAGAGCCCCGGCATGCCGGGGCTCTTTGTATTTGCGTGCGTCATCAAGGATCTACCATGTCCACGCTCGTTCTCTCATCCGCCGGCGCCGCCATCGGGGGGCTGTTCGGGCCGGCGGGCACGGTCATCGGGCAGATCGCCGGGGCTGCGCTTGGCGGCGTGGTCGACAATGCGCTGTTCGGAAATCGCGGTGCCGGCAAGGATGGGCCACGGCTTGGCAGTCTCGATGTCATGTCGTCCAGCGAAGGCGCGCCGATCCCGCGCGTCTACGGCCGCGTGCGGCTGGCCGGGCAGGTGATCTGGGCGACGCAGCTCGAGGAAGTCGCAGGGACCGATGAGGCGGGCGGTGGCAAGAGCATGGGTGGGGCCGTCGATAGCGCGGCGACCTACAGTTACTTCGCCAATTTCGCTGTCGGGCTGTGCGAGGGCGTGATCGGCCGGGTGGCGCGGGTGTGGGCCGATGGCAAGCCGCTCGATCTCGATGGCATCAACTATCGTGTCTATCGCGGCGCTGAGGATCAGGCGCCGGATGCTCTGATTGTCGCCAAGGAGGGCGCAGGCAACGCGCCGGCCTATCGTGGGCTCGCTTATGTGGTGTTCGAGCGCCTGCCGCTGGTGAATTTCGGCAACCGGATTCCGCAACTGTCATTCGAGGTCATCAGGCCGATCGGTCTGCTGGAGACGATGACGCGTGCGGTGACGCTGATCCCCGGGACCACGGAATTCGGCTATGAGCCGTCTCCGGTGGTGCAGGTGGTGGGGCCGGGACAGGCTGCGCCGGAGAACCGGCATGTCACCTCGGCGCGCACCGATGTGGTTGCGGCGCTCGACGATCTGCAGGGCCTATGCCCGAATCTCGAACGTGTCGCCATCGTCGTTGCCTGGTTCGGCTCCGATCTGCGCGCCGGCCATTGTGCGATCAGGCCGGGTGTCGAGGGCGCGGACAGGGTGACTGATCCTCTTGCATGGTCGGTGCAGGGCATCACGCGGGAGGCCGCTTATGTGGTGTCGCAGGTAGATGGGCGGCCGGCCTTCGGCGGCACGCCATCGGATGAGAGCGTGCTGCATCTGATCGCCGAGCTGAAAGCGCGTGGGCTGAAGGTCACCTTCTATCCGTTCGTCATGATGGATATTCCCGCGGGCAATGTGCTGCCGGATCCATGGAGCGGCACGGCTTCGCAACCTGCCTATCCCTGGCGCGGGCGGATCACATGCGATCCGGCGCCAGGCATTGCGGGATCGCCGCAGGGGACAGCAGCGGCCGGGGCGCAGGTGGACGCATTCTTTGCCGGCGGCTTGTGGAATTATCGCCGCATGGTCTTGCACTATGCGCAGCTCGCTGTGTTGGCCGGCGGCGTCGATGCATTCCTGATCGGCTCGGAATTGCGCGGGCTGACGCGTGTGCGCTCGGCGCCGGGCGTATATCCGGCCGTCGCTCGACTGGCGGCGCTGGCGGGTGATGTGAAGGCGATCCTCGGCGGCAGCACAATGGTGACCTATGGCGCCGACTGGACGGAATATGGCGCCGATGTCGTGACGCCGGATGCGGCGGAAGTGCGTTTTCCGCTCGATGCGCTATGGGCATCACCGACCATCGATGCGGTGGGGATCGATTACTACGCGCCGTTGTCCGATTGGCGCGACGGTGCGCTGCATCTCGATCGCGACATGGCCGGTTCGATCTATGACCGCGACTATCTGCGCAGCAATGTCGCGGGCGGCGAAGCCTACGACTGGTTTTATCCGGACGATGCGGCGCGCGGCGCGCAGGCGCGCGCTGAAATCACCGATGGGCTCGGCAAGCCGTGGATGTTTCGACTGAAGGATATTTGGGGCTGGTGGTCGAACGCGCACCATGAGCGTGTCGGCGGCGTCGAGATCGGCGCCAGCGCCTGGGTGCCGCAGGGCAAGCCGATCTGGCTGACCGAAGTCGGCTGCCCGGCGGTGGACAAGGGCGCCAATCAGCCGAGCGTGTTTCCAGATCCGAAATCGTCGGAGAATTTTGCGCCGTATTTCTCCAGCGGTGCGCGCGACGATCTGATGCAGCGGCGCTATCTCGAAGCACTGCTCTCTGCTTTCGATCCTGCTTTTGGCGGTGCCGATGTGCTCAACCCGGTGTCGCCGATCTATGGCGGACGGATGATCGATGTTGCAGCGATTCATCTGTGGACCTGGGATTCCAGGCCCTATCCGGTGTTTCCCGCCGCCGGGGATGTGTGGAGCGACGGCGCCAACTGGCACACCGGGCATTGGCTGAACGGCCGGCTCGGGGGCGCGCCGCTGGATGCGCTGGTGGAGCGGCTGGCGACGGATAGCAACGTCGTCGGCGTCGATGCCTCGCTGCTCCGCGGCGGTTGCGATGGCTATGCGGTGGACCGGCCGATGGCGCCGCGGGCGATGATCGAGCCGCTGGCCGCCGCCTATGCCTTCAATGCGACGACGGCGGATGGCGTGCTGCGCTTCATCCCGCGCGGCGGCGAGGTGACGGCGGAATTATCCGAGGACGATCTCGTTGCGCCGGAGCAGGGTGCATTGGCGCAGATGGTGCGCGCGCAGGAGACGGAGCTGCCGCGGCAGGTGGGCATCGGGTTCTCCGATGCGCTGGCGGACTATCGCCGTGGCGCGGTGACATCGCGAAAACTCGTCGGCGGTTCCAATCGGCTGCTGCAGGCCGATCTTGCCGTGGTCACCAGCGACGCGGCGGCGACGCAGCGCGCCGAAGTCTGGCTGCAGGATCTCTGGGCCGGACGCGAGCGCGCGGAATTCTCGCTCGGCAAGGCATCGCTCGCGCTGGCCCCGGGCGATGTCGTTGCGCTGACGTTGAATGGGCGGCGGCGGTTGTTCGAGATCGGCGGCATCGTCGATGCAGAGGCGCGGCGGGTGACGGCGCGCAGCATCGATCCCGATCTGTTTGACGTGCCATTGCTGACGCCGACCATGGCGGCACAGCCGCTGCCGCCGGCGCTCGGGCCAGTGCAGGTGGTCGTGCTCAATCTGCCTGTCATCGACAGCGGCAACGCCGATGTGCTGGTGCGGCTCGCGGTGTTCGCCAATCCGTGGCCGGGTGGCGTGACGATCTGGCAGTCGAAGGACGCCGCGAGTTTTCAGGTCGCAGCAAGTGTGCCGATGCCGGCGGTGATCGGCGAGACGCTCGATCCGCTGCCGATGGGGCCGGTGGCGCGGTGGGACAACGCTTCGTCGATCCGCGTGCGGCTCTATGGCGGCGTGCTCAATTCGTTGTCCGATGCGCGCGTGCTCGGCGGCGGCAACGCAGCGGCGGTGCAGAATGGCGATGGGCGGTGGGAGATACTTCAGTTCGCGCGCGCCGAGCTCGTGGATGAGCGGACATATCGGCTGTCGCGTTTGCTGCGCGGGCAGAGCGGCAGCGAACAGGCGATGGCGGCATCGTTGCCCGTCGGCGCCCGCTTCGTGCTGCTCGATGCAAGCCTCGTTCCCATCGCCCGCGGACTGGATGCACTGGACCGGCCGTTGTCGCTGCGACTCGTCGGCCGCGGACGCAGCACCGACGATGCCAGCGCGACAGCGCTGACCGTGACGCCGGATCGCACGGCGCTGCTGCCGCTGGCGCCGGTGCATGTGCAGGCGAAGCGCAGGAGCGATGGCGTGCATGTGAGCTGGCTCCGGCGCACGCGCATCGACGGCGACGGCTGGGCGGGCGAAGTGCCGCTCGGCGAGGACGGTGAGGCATATCGGCTCGACATTCTTGCAGGCGACAGCGTGAAGCGCAGCATCGCCTGCACGGCGCCGCAGGCGGTGTATGTCGCGGCGCATGAGGTCGCGGATTTCGGTGCGCTGCAGCCGAGCTTGCATCTGTGTGTGATGCAGATGTCGGGGACTGTTGGGATAGGGTATGCGGCGGACGTCACTGTCAGTTTGTAGCCGTCATTGCGAGGAGCCCTTGCGACGAAGCAATCCAGTTCTTCGTATGTGGCTTTCTGGATTGCTTCGTCGCTGTGCTCCTCGCAATGATGACGGAGAGAAGCGATGACCGACACTCCCAATCTCGGCTTGCCCTATATCGATGGCGGGCAGGCGCAGAAACATGTCACGCATAACGAGGCGTTGCGTATCCTCGATGCTGCGATCCAGATCGCGGTGCTGGATCGGACGCGGACCGCGCCGCCGCTGACACCGGCGGAAGGCGAGCGGCACGTGGTGGCCGTTGGCGCCGGAGGCGCGTGGAGCGGCCATGCGCAGGCCATCGCCACATGGCAGGATGGCGCTTGGGCGTTTCTTGCGCCGAAGGCCGGCTGGTGCATCTGGTCGGTGGTCGACGCCATCATGCTGGTGTTCGACGGCGCCGCGTGGCGAGATCTGCGCAATCTCGCGCTCGACAATGCCGCGCATCTCGGCGTCAACACCGCGGCCGATGGGGTCAATCGGCTCAGTGTCAAATCCGATGCAGTGCTGCTGTCGCATGACGATGTCACGCCCGGCAGCGGCGATATGCGGATGGTGCTGAACAAGGCGCTGGCGGCGAAAGATGCCGGTCTCATATTCCAGACCGGCTTCTCGGCGCGGGCTTTGCTGGGGCTGCTCGGCGACGACAATCTGGCGATCAAGGTCTCCGCCGATGGCACCGTATTTCGCCCGGCGCTGACGATCGATCGAAACAGCGGACAGGCCAGCCTCGCGCAGTCACCGAAATTTTCGGCCTATATGAATTTCGACAAATATTGTGCGGCGAACACGCTGACCAAAGTGCAGTTCAACAATGGCCGGCACAACGATTTTAATGCGTTCGACGCGGCGAACAATCAGTTCGTGGCGCCGGCTGCCGGCTATTACGCCATCGGCTATCGCGTGCTGTTCAAGGCCAATGCAGCGCTCCCGGCCTCGATGACGACAACGCTGTACAAGAACGGCGTCGAGCTGATCGACGATGCACGCATGCAGACATCGTCGGCGCTGGTAAGCAACCGGACATCGCTGAGCGCCAATGTCGTGCTGAAACTCGCGGCCGGCGACACCGTCGCGGTTTGGGCGCTGATGGAAACCAATGACGGCTACATCGCCGCCGCGCAGAACAGCTTTTACGGTCATCGTATTCCGTGATTTTGCCGCTGCCCCTCATGGTGAGGAGCGCGCAATTGCGCGCGTCTCGAACCATGAGATGGCTTGACTCCCGCGCCTGCCGCCATCCCCAGCGAATGGC
>JAEXHR010000100.1 GCA_023449855.1 Pseudomonadota bacterium
TGCTTGGCGAGATCAAGTCCGATTATGGTAGAATGCATTGTGGATGGCTCCCCTCTTAGTTGCTATCAGCAACATTCTGGCACATCGATGCCGTGGAGTGGGTGTCATCCACACAATCATCGATGGATGGCGTCCGCTTGGCAAGAACTTTTTCGATGTCTCAGCAACGTTTGGTCGGGGTGCGGTCATCGATCCGGCCTCATCGAAGCGGATTCCTGTCCGCGGGCCCTAATGGTAGTCCGCGGATCTGGTCCCAGCCACTCGTGTCGCGCTTGATGCGCATGCACAGGTTCGGGTTTTCCTGATCCCCGGTCTCGACCGGTTGCCATTACGTCGTCGTCGCTCTCACCAATTCGATAGTCCCACTCCGGCAGCTAACTTACTTTCCTTGTCGGCGCGATCTCAGCTCAGGCGATCGCAGACGCCGCCTGGCGGAATGTTTCGCCACGGCTCATGATCGCCCACGCAATCCGCGCCATCTTGTTGGCCACCGCGATCGTCACCACACGCGCGGGGCGTCGCTGGAGCAGCGCGTTAATCCAGCCGGCAAGCTCGGGCTTGTTGCGACAATAACGGATCACCGCGGTGGCGCCGAGGACGAGTAGCTTGCGCAGATAGGCGTCCCCTTTCTTCGAAATGCTGCCCATGTGGACCTTGCCGCCCGATCCGGACTGTCGTGGCACGAGACCGATCCAAGCTGCTAGATGCCGCCCAGACTTGAAGGCCTTGATGTCGCCAATAGTGGCGGTGAGAGCGGAAGCCGTGATTACTCCGATGCCGGGTATTGTCTTCAGCCGCTGGCTAACCTCGCTGGCGCGAACTTGAACGCGGATAGCCTTCTCGATGGTCCGGATGCGCGTCTGCAGATCGTCGATCTGGCCCATGATCAGCTCGACGCATCCGCGAACCGCGTCGGGTAGGATGGCAGAGGTCGCGTTTTTGGCGAGCGCATGCAAGTCGGGGATGCTCCAGACGCCCTTCGGCGCGATCAATCCAAATTCGCCAAGCTGGCCGCGAAGCGAGTTGATCAATGCGGTCCTTTGCCGGACCAGCAGCTCGCGTGTCCGGTGCAGCATCAAGCCAGATTGCTGCTCAGCGCTCTTGATCTCGACAAATCGCATCGTCGGTCGGGTGACCGCCTCGCAGATTGCCTCCGCGTCGACCGCGTCGTTCTTGCCTCGTTTGATGTAAGGCTTGACGTAGGCCGCCGGCATCAGCCGAACGTCGTGGCCGAGCGCGGTCAGCTCCCGGCCCCAATGATGAGCGCTACCGCAGGCCACCATGCCGATCAAGCAGGGTGACAGCGCCTGGAAGAATTCGAGCACTTCCGAGCGGCGAAGCTTTTTACGGGCGACGACTCCACCAGTTTCGTCGATCGCATGAATCTGGAAAACGTGTTTTGCAAGATCAAGACCGACTGTCATAACGGGCATCGTGGATGGCTCCCTTTGAGTGAATCTGACAACGACTCACTTTGGCACATCAGATGCCGGTTGCGGACGCCATCCACACCATCACCCGCCGATGCACCCGCCGATGCAGCCACCATCGACTCAAGTCTACTCGGCCGTTACGGCACTTGGTCGTTGCGGTCACCTGTCCGGCTTATGACTTTCAGAGTTTGATGACCTCGTATAGCGACATCGCAAGGTCCGACCTGAAGCAGAAGGTGGTGATCGCCGCAGGATCGTCGACGGCAAACACGCTCATGCTGCTTGGCATCGTCGGCGAGAACGGCGGCTCCATCGATGCCATGGACTCCGCCTTCAATGTCGTCTCGGCCGCCAAGCTTATGCGTTGAAGGCCGATATCGATCAGTGTGATCGCTAGAAGAGCCGTCCTCTCATAGGTAGGCCATCCAAGTGACGCAGAATATCGCGAGCGGCATCCAGAGCGATGTCGCGTCGTACATTGTCGACTGCCGAACCGATATGAGGTGTAAAGACAGTGTTTTGGTGCGAAAGCAGGCGCGGTTCGATACCGGATGGCCGATCGGGCCGGGCCCAGTCTTCGGTTTCAAACACGTCTGCGGCGTAGCCGCCGAGCGTGCCTTGTTCCAGCGCGTCGGCTACGGCTGCTTCATCGACTAACGAGCCGCGAGCCGGATTGATGAGAAGCGCTCCCGGTTTCAAGGCGGACAAACTGGCGGCATTGATCAGATGTTGAGACGAAGCCGTGAGCGGCAGTGTGAGCACCAGATAGTCGCTGTTGGCAAGAATATCCGATAAGTTTCGCCGTATCAGCCCCAGCCGATCTTCATTGGTGGGCGAGAGAGGAGTTTGGTCGGTATAGGACATGCGGCAGCGGAACGGCCACAGGCGGTGAGCGACAGCCTGGCCCACTGCCCCCATGCCGACGATTCCGACATTAGAGCCGTCAAGACCCAGTCCGTAGAGTATCGGTCGCCAGCCGGCGAATGGCTTTTCGCGGATGACCCGGTCCCCTGAAAGAATCTTGCGGGCAAGTGTGATCATGAGGCCGATGGCAAGCTCGGCCGTGGGAGCGGTCAGCAAGTCTTGCACGACAGCGACCTCGACGCCCCGAGCCTTGCAGGCCTCGATATCGAAATTGTCCGCTCCTTTGAGTGCGCACGCCACCACCTTGAGATTGGGGCAAGCATCAAGGAAGGCGTTATCGATGGTGTCTGTCATGAAGGTCATGATCGCGTCGGCATCTGCGGCGCGGCGGATAATCTCTGCCTGCGGCCATGGTTCACGCGTTAAGTTGGCGTCGACATCGCCTCGGGTCCTGAGCAGATCGAGTACTTCAGGGTGGACCCAGTTGGTGACAAGGGTCTTGCGGGTCATGATGATGTTCCTGGAGCGCTAAGGAGGAAGACGTTTTTGAATTAAATGAAAGAGGTGCAGATGGCAGCGAAGCGTCGTGCCATCGATGTGCCGGGGCTTTCGTGTGCGATGCCCACAAACAGCGTCTTGAAAATGTCTGCCTCTTCCAGTTCCAGCGCCACAAGCGTTCCGGCCTTGACTTCTTCCGTCACGGTATAAGCAAACACGATGGACAGCCCGAGATTGGCTTTCACGGCTTCCTTGACGGCTGTGGTGCTGCCGAGTTGGCGGGCAATTTTGAGTTTGCTGGCGTCAGCGCCCAATACGCTGGCGAGCGCGCGTCCCGTGCCGGTGCCGGGTTCTCCTCCGATCATGGGGTAATCGAGAAGTGCTTCCGGAGAAACGCGGCGATGGGTTGCGAGCGGATAATCCGGCGAAACTATCACCACCAATTTTTCGCGGCGCCATTTTTGCCATTCGATAAGCGGGTGATCCTCATTCCACTCGGTCAGGATCACGTCTGCTTCGCCGGCGAGAAGAGCGTCCACGGCCTCGCGGTTTGTTCCTATGATGAGTTCTGCACCTTCAGGCCGATTTATCTCACGCTCGAATGTTGCGATGAGTTTGGGAGCGAGGAATGTGCCGGCATTGCCGCTGGCATGAATGACGAGGCGGCGGTTTACGATCACCCCGCGTGCGCGCTCGGCTGCGGCGATTAACGAACGAGCTTTGGGCAGGAATAGTTCACCGTCGCGAGTCGGTATCGCCCGACTGCGATTTCGTACCACCAGAAGGACGCCAAAAAACTCCTCAAGCTTTTTCAATTGTTGAGAAACGGCAGGCTGCGAGCAATTGAGCTGCTGGGCAGCCGCCTGAATGCCGCCTTCGTCGACAACGGCGAGAAAGGTCTGAACTTGGGCCAGATTCAACATCGCTTCGATCCTGCCGCCTTAACGTTTTTTGGCGGCGCTTAGAGGAGATATATAAGAAACTGCAATGAAAAGCCAAATTTCATTGATCGGATACGATCGGGGCATTTCTGATAATCAAACTAGTACATTGATTCTACGTTATAAATTGTGCGGATAGGACCTTTTGCTTGAATTTTCATGAAACTAAAAATTATTGTCATCTTATTTTCATAAGAATTCGTAATGTTCATAGCCAAGGCGCGCCGCCCGGTCCAGCACTGCGCGAATGGCTTGGGTCGGCTCGCTCTCACGCACGCGATGCAAATTCGAGAGGTCGTCATGATTACACGTCGTCGCTTTGGGGCGGTCGCCGCTTCCGCGCTTTCGCTGCCGTTCATCGCCAATGCCGCGCAAGGGCAGGCGATGCGCGATGGCAAGCTTCATCTTCGTTTCGCAATTGCTCCGGTGCGGCCGACTCCGGCAACCACCATCAAGGAATTCGAGCCGATGTTTCGCTATCTTGCGGAGCAACTCGGGGCCACTTACGAACTGGTCAGCCCTGAGAGCTGGGCCGCTATCTCCGTCGCGATGAGTAACGGCCATTTGGATGTGGGCTGGCTGGGGCCGTGGGGCTATGTGCTTGCCAACAAGCATGCCGGCACCGAGGTCATCGCAACGGCGAAATACAATGGCAAGCCGTCCTATCACGCGATTATCGAGGGGCGCCCCGGTTTGCCCATCAAGGATTTTCCGAAGGATGCGAAGGGCATGAAGTTGTCCCTGAGCGATCAGGGCAATACGTCCGGCTGGCTCATCCCTTATGCATTCTTCGTCAAGAACGGCGTCGATCCGCGCGAATTCTTCCAGCTGCGCGAGGGAGCGACCTTCGGCAACAACGTTTCCATGATTCAGCAGAGTCTCATCGATCTCGGCTCGAATATGGATCGCGGCCGTAACGGCATGATCGAAGCTGGCGAAATGGACCCGAAAAAAGTCGTAGTCTATTGGACGTCGCAAGAACTGCCGAATGATGCCATCTGTGTGCCCAAGGGCTTTGATCCGGCGCTCAAGGTCAAGATTCGCGACATCCTGACCTCTCTCTCCGAAGAAAAAGCCCAGTCTATGATGGGCAGCGGCTATAACGGCTTCGTTCCGGCCGTGCACAAGGACTATGCGACTATCGAGGAAGCAGGCGTCCTGACGGGCAAGCTGAAATCCTGATGATCCCGGACGGGGCGGTCCGCTGGGCCGCCCCGTCCTTCAAACCGGCATTTTGTGTCGGGCCATTCGCCTGGGTTTTCAGCGGCGGCAAGCGGCAGGAGAGGGAATGAGCATCGTCGGTTTTAACAAGCAGCATTATGCGGAGCCGACTCAGTCATTGCTTGGCTGGCACACCATCGCGCGGGCTATCGTTTTCCTGGCCGTCGCAGTGTTCCTGGTTGCATGCTTTGTGTCCGCGCGGGTCGATTTCGGCAAACTCGCCGAGGGTCTGCCCAAGATCGCTTCCTGGTTCACGCAGATGTTTCCGCCGGATGTGAGCGATATTGGCCGCGTGCTGCGAGATGCTTTCCAGACCCTGGCCATGGCAACGGTCGGCACGCTTTGCGCTCTTATGATCTGCATTCCGCTTGTGCCGCTCGCGGCGCGCAATACCACTCCAAATCCTGTTCTGTCACGGCTGGTGCGCAGCCTGTTGGGTGTTTTGCGCGGCACCGAGATGCTGGTCTTCGCGCTGATCTTCGTGGCTGCGGTGGGGTTTGGGCCGTTTACGGGCGTGCTCGCAATCACGTTCAACATGGTCGGTGCGCTCGGCAAATTGCTGACCGAAGTTATTGAGCCTGCTGATCCCGGGCCTGTCGAGGCGGCGGAATTGACCGGCGCCGGATCGGTGCGCGCCTTTCGCTATGCGCTGCTTCCAGATGTGTGGCCCAATATCGTTTCCGTGACACTTTACATCTGGGAGTTCAATGTTCGTGCTTCCACGGTGCTCGGCATCGTCGGTGCGGGCGGCATCGGGCAGACGCTTAAAGATTCGATCGACCTGCTCGATTTTCCTAAGCTGGCGACGGTGCTGGGCGTCATCCTGACGATGGTCATCGCCATCGATACCTTGAGCGCGTACCTGCGCCGTCTCGTTCTCAATCCCGAAACGACTGCAACTCGCGCCGGTACGCCCTCGCGTATCGCTTAGCAAAGCCCTGTGCCGAATCGGTGGAATTACCTCATGAAGACCGTATCGCCCGCTGATCTTGTTCCTGCCGGGCCGTCGATGGACAAGAGCAAAAACGCGATCACCGTGACGGACCTGAGCAAGACCTTTGAAGGGCGCATGGTGCTGGATCGCATCTCCTGCTCCATTCCCGTCGGAAAGTTTGTTGTCTTGCTGGGGCCATCTGGCTGCGGCAAGTCCACTTTGTTCCGTTGTCTCACGCGCCTTGTAGAACCTGACAGCGGCACTGTGACGATCCGCGGCAGTGAGGTGACTGCGCTGAAACTGAAAGCCCTTAGGGCATTGCGCCGCGAAGTCGGCTTCGTGTTTCAGCAGTTCAATCTGGTCAAGCGCTTCAGCGCAATAGACAATGTTCTGACGGCCCGGCTTGCCGGAACTCCTTTGTGGCGGGTGTTGTTGAGGCGCTTCCGTTACGATGACCGGCAGCTTGCGCTTGCCTGCCTGGACAGCGTGGGTCTTCTCGATCAGGCCTATCAACGGGCCGAGCGGCTTTCCGGCGGTCAACAGCAGCGTGTTGCCATCGCCCGCGCCTTTGCCCAGCAGACAGAATTGATTCTGGCCGACGAACCTATTTCCAGCCTCGATCCGGAATCGTCGGAGAATGTTTTGCAAATTCTCCAGCAAGCCGCGCGCGAGCGGGGTTTCACGGTTCTGTGCAGCCTGCATCAGGTGGAGCTAGCTCTTCGTTATGCGGACCACATCATTGCATTGCGCCAAGGGAACATTTTCTTCGACGGTCCGGCCGAGGCCTTTACCTCCGATCTGCGAGAGGAACTGTATCGTGCCGCATGAGTCTGAAGCCCTTCATCTGGAAGAGGTTGAAGCAGCAGCGATCACGGAGTCACTCGCGCGCGGCGCAAGCCGGGAGCGGCTTCTTGAAATCTTGCTTGAAGTCCGTGACGTCAAGGGCGGCCTCGGCATTTCGGAGCAGGGACTGCTTCGTGTCGCGGAGCGTCTCCGCCTGTTTCCATCCGAAGCCTATGAAGTGGCGACGGCCTTTCCGGCTGTGAACTATATGGCTTCCGTTCCTTATGCGCTTCATGCGTGCGGCGATCTTGTTTGTTCACTGCTGCATGGAGAAGGTTCGGGGCACGGCGTCTGCCGCAACAGGTGCGATGGAGCAAGGTCCGCGCCAAATCCGCGCAGCTTTTCTGCCTATCGGTTTGCGGGAGGATATCAAATACTCGATCGCCTCAGCCGAGATTTGCAGGAGGTGCCGCGCCTCATGGAGAGCATCGCCACATATCGCGCGATCGGCCGGGCTGGCGTCGGCTTTCCGGTGGTTGAGAAGTGGCGCCAAGTGATGAGACGCGGCGCAGTTCCGGTCGTCATCGTCAACGGCGATGAAGGCGAGCTTGCCGTCTTCAAGGATCGCTTCATTCTCGAAAACGATCCGCATGGCGTCATTGAAGCCGCGCTCGTCGCGGCGCGGGTGACAGGCGCGGACAAAATCTTTTTCTATATCCGGGACGACTACAAGCCCATTCATGTCATTCTGCGGAAGGCCATCGCGGATGTGGTGTCGGCGGGGCTCGCCAGCGGCATCGCCATTGAATTGAGGCGAAGCGGCGGGGCGTATATTTGCGGTGAAGAAACCGCGCTGATTGCAAGCCTTGAGGGCCGTCCGCCGAGGCCAGCGGAGCGGCCACCGTTTCCGACCACGCGCGGTTATTTCGGGCGCCCGACGCTCGTGCACAACGTCGAAACGTTCTTCCGGTTGAGGTCTGTCTGGGGCAGTGCGCCGGAGCCCGATCTGCCCGTGTCTGACCTGCTGGCCGCGGAGGTAACGCTTTTCAGTGTATCGGGGCGGGTCCGGAATCCGGGGCCAAAGCCGGTGCGCGGCCTTTCGCGGCTCATCGATCTTGTAGACATTGCAGGCGGCTTGACGGAGGGAGTCGAGCTTGGCGGCATGGTGGTAGGCGGGTCTTCTGGAACGTTGCTTCCCGCCGCCGATTGCCGGCGTCCGCTGGACGAGCTTCTGAGCGGCAGACTGCGGCTCGGCACCGGCGGCATTGTCGTCTTTGGAACTGGCGACGACATGCGGGGCGTTGCCTCGAAGATGGCGGGTTATCTCGCCCGCGAAAGCTGCGGGCAATGCGGCCCTTGCCGTGTGGGAACGGCCAAGGCCGCGCAAGCTCTCAACGCGCCCGGACGTCTCGATGTGCCGCTTATCAATGATCTTTCCGTCGTGATGAGCGAAGCATCCATCTGCGCGCTCGGCCGCAATGCGGGCCGGTTCCTGGGCCGCTTGCCTTCTCTTCTGGAGACATGCGATTCATGAACGGCTTCGATATCCATATCGATGGGCAGGCGATCCCCGCGCAGTCCGGTCAGAGTCTACTTCAGGCGGCTACGCAGGGCGGGCTGGATATTCCCCATTTGTGTGCATCCACCCGCGTGGGCTTTCCCACGATCGGCAGCTGCCGCACATGCCTCGTCGAGGTGGAGGGCGAGGCGGATCTGGTGCCGGCCTGCCGTTATCCCGCTGCGCCCGGATTGCACATTCGCACCGATACGGAGCGGACTAATCGCGTTCGCCGGCTGGCGACGGAGTTGCTGGCGTCCGAGATGACCGGGCAGGCGCGCGCGCGCCAGCCCGACAGTCCGTTTATGTTGCTCCTTGCGCGCAATGGCGCGGATGCCGAACGCTTTGGGAGCAAGCAGGAAACGCATGCGCCGGATGCAAGCCATTCCGGGATCGTGTTCGACTCCGACGCTTGCATTCATTGCGGCAGATGCCGGACCGGATGCGGCGATGTCCAGGTCAACGGGGTTATCGCGCTGGCGGGTCGGGGCAGCGATCTTCATGTGGCCTTCGATAGCGGCGCGGCCATGGGGAAAAGCAATTGCGCATCGTGTGGCGAGTGTGCGCAGCTTTGTCCAACTGGTGCGTTTTCATTAAAGGCGGCCGTGGAAATCGGCGGGCGTTCTGGCGTTAACTCGTCGGGAGAGACAGTGTGCCCGTTTTGCAGTGTCGGCTGTCGCGTCACGCTTCACGCCGCCGATAACGGCACCGTTTTCACAGAGGGCGCCGATGGCCCCGCGAACCATGGGCGGCTTTGTGTGAAGGGGCGGTTCGGCTTTTCCTATCTGCGCCATCCTGACCGGCTGACGGCTCCTCTCATCCGGCGGCCAAATACGCCCAAAGATGCCACACAAACATTGAGCGGCCCCGAGGCGCTCGCGCTTTTCCGGCTCGCGAGCTGGGACGAAGCGCTCAGCGTGGCGGCTGAGGGCTTCGCCCGCGTGCGAAGCCACCATGGTGGTTCGTCGCTGGCCGTGCTCGGTTCGGCAAAGGCTTCGAACGAAGATGCCTATCTGCTTCAGAAACTCGGGCGCACTGGCTTCGGCACGTCGCATATCGATCATTGCACCCGTCTTTGTGCATCGGTTCCGCCATTGGCCGAGGCGACGGGTCTTGCCGCCGTCACCGCTCCCATTGAGGAGATCGAAAAGGCCGATGTCGTTCTGATGGTCGGTTCAAATCCGGATTCGAACCATCCAGTCGCTGCCTCCTTCATGAAGGGCGCGTTGCGGCGCGGGACCAAGCTGATCCTGGTGGACCCGCATATTCAGGCCCTGTCACGCTTTGCGACCCATCACTTCCGTATCGCTCCCGGAACCGATGTGACGCTGCTTTCAGCGATGACGCGGTTCGTGATTGAAGAAGGGCTTTACGACCGTAACTTTGTCAATGCACGCGTGGAAGGCTTTGAAGCGCTCCGTGCACGTGTTGAGCCATACACATTGGAATCTGCAGCCCGGGTCTGTCAGGTGCCGGAAGAAGACATCATCGCAGCAGCGCGGCTGTTCGCCGGGGCCAGTGCCGCCATGACGTTCTGGGGCATGGGCGCTTCCCAGCACACGTTCGGTGCCGACAACATCCGTTCCGTTATTGCTTTCGCTCTAGTGTGCGGCCAGGTGGGACGGCCTGGAGCGGGACTTCACCCGTTGCGCGGTCAAAACAACGTGCAAGGCTCCTGCGACGCAGGGCTGTTGCCGAACTATCTTCCGGGCTACCGCGATCTGGAAGACGATACCGAGCGCGCCATCTTTGACGCGCTATGGAATATCGATACGCCGTCCAACCTTGGTCTTTCGGTCGTGGAGATGTTTGATTCCGCTCGCGGAGGAAATATCCGGGGGGTATATGTCATGGGCGGGAATCCGGCGCTCGCCAATCCTGATCTTGCGATGACGCGCGCGGCGCTGGCTGGACTCGATCATCTCGTTGTTCAGGACATTTTCCCGACCGAAACGGCAGCCTTCGCGGACGTGATTTTCCCTGCGGCGGCTCTGGCCGAGCGGGAAGGTTCAGTCACCAATACGGATCGCATCGTGCAACACATCGCGGTTGCACTGCCGCCGCCCGGTGAAGCGCGGCCGGATTGGATGATCGTTCGCGATCTTGCCGTGCGTCTCGGATTGCCGTGGCAGGACGTCACTGTGGGCAGCATCTTCGACGAAATGGCGAATGTCGTGCCGGTGCTCAAGGGATTTAGCTGGCCGTTTCTCGTCCGGTCTGGACATGCCCGGTATCCGCTGCAAAGTGATGGAGCGAGTGACAGTCTGTTCAGCGACAGTTTCGCTCATGGCTCGAAAGCCATCATCGTGCCGCTTGATGCGACCGGTGCGGACGAGATACCGGATGCCGACTATCCCTTTATTCTTATGACGGGACGGTTGCGCGAGCATTGGCATACGGGCGCCATGACACGTCGCGCGCCCGTGCTGGAAGCCCTGAGCTCGGAGCCGCGCGCCCATCTGCATCCGGATGACATGGCCCGTCTTGGCGTCAAGGCCGGCGACACGGTTGAGGTGCGGACAAGGCGGGGTGCGGTCTGCCTGATTGTGAAACCGGATGCGACTTTGCAGCCCGGCGTGATCTGGATGGCGATGTCCTTCTTTGAGGCGGCCGCCAATGAACTGACCATGAATCGTCTTGATCCGACGACGCGTGTGCCGGTGTACAAATTCTGCGCGGCAACCGTGGAGCGATGGATGCCATGAGCCGCGGCGACGCTCTGGTCGTGAGCGGTCTTGTTGCCACGCCGCTGCCGGCCGACATTCAGACCTACACGATCTATACGATCGGAACTGCCGCAAGCAGCAAAGACATCGCAGCCACAAAAGATCTTATCGCCTATCTTTCTTCGCCAGCGTTGAAACAGGCGTGGGCTGCCCAAGGTTTCGGAACACGATAGAGCTTGCTTCGCCGGGGCTGGTGACGCGTGGCAGCCGCGGGTCTGCCTGAAGGCTCTGGACAAAACGAGCGTCTGCCGATCGGTGGAGTCTACAACGGCACCAAGGCCTTCATCGATTCCTTCTCCTTCGCGCTGCGCAACGAGCTGAAGGATACCGGTGGCGTGACCGTGACCTGCCTGATGCCGGGCGCAACCGAGACCCGTTTGTTCGAGCGGGCCGACCTGCTCGACACCCAGATCGGCTAGGCCGAGAAGGACGACCCTGCCGAGGCCGCGCAGATCGGCTTCGACGCGATGGTGGAGGCGAAGGCGACGTGGTCAAGCGGTGGAGCTAACCTCGCTTCTTCGTATCGGCGGGATGCCGTGATCCTCTGCCGGCGGCAGCGGCGCGATGGGGGCCGTTGAGGACGTTGCCGTCTGGCGCGAAATGCGACCCGTGGCAGGGCCCGCCCCCAGCAGCGTTCGAAGGAATTCCATTATATCACGATTTCAAACACATAAGTGTTCGCAGTTTTGTCCTGAATGGCGCGCCACACCCTAATTTCATTGAAGAATTCCGGTTTTTAGGACCGTCTCGAACGAGGCGTTAGGACCGGTTTTTAGGACCGTTTTCGAACGCTCCGAATCCGACCGGGAAGGACGGTCTTCAAGAACGTGCCGTTCAAGGTCGGGATGACGATGTTGTTGATGTTGTCCCGGTCGAGGCCATAATCAACGAGCGATGATGCGCGCCAATCGTTGGCGCGACGGTGGGAGAAGGGGCGGGCGCAAGACCCGAAGCACAGCAGTCGGGACGCTGAGCCTATCGCGTGGGACACTGAGTACAGGTGCGCAATACCGGGCTAAGGATACCCGTGTGATCAACGAGGGGTAGGTGCTTCGCACCCACCCGCTCGCGCCGGGGAGATCGGGCCGGGCAACTTCGGCCTGCTGCGCGGCCTCGACCCGCCCGCTCCCCCGTCGATGGCTCTGGCCAGAGATGCGCGCGGAAAATCCCCTACACAGGCCGTATTCCCTATAAGACATATAAGGAATACGACTACTGAAGGGGTTTTTCCCGAGAGAACTCCCTGATCAGGCCGCGCGCGATTTGGCGCGGCCGGTGGCCTCGTAGCGCTGGTCCGAATCCATGTGCAGGCACAGCCCATACCGGGCGCGACCGAGAACACCGGCATGATGATCGAGGAGAACCTTGAGCAGGCGAAGGTTCACCAGCAACGTGTGGCGAGCGTCTCCCCGATGGCGGAAGCCAAGGTTCCGGCCGCAGGTCTGGTTGAACTCGTCGATGTGACGAAGGCCAACCAGATCGTTGCGGCCCGTCCAGGCATTCAGCGCCTGTAGCTGCTCGTACTCGAACGCCGTCATCCAGGTCATGGTCTGGAGAATGTCGAGGCCCTTCAGGGCATTCGATCCCCGAGCCCCGACATGGGTCATGGTGTCGGTCAGCGTCGCGACACGGTTGGAAACGATGAACCAGGAGTCGTTGGGACGGGCAGCGCGAAACTCCGCGCAGAGGCTGGCGAGGTTGTCGCCGCGTCATTTGGTCACTGGACTATAGATTAGAATAATTCTAATCAATGCACCGCCTCTCATGCGCTGGTGGATTGTGCCCGCTCTCTTCTCCTTGTTTCGTCCTACACGGCGACGGTTCGATGACCTGAATGCGCAGGAGGTCCTGTCGCTCGCGATTCTCGCTGAGGAAGAGGACGGACGCATCTACGCTGCCTATGCAGCAAACCTGAGCCAAGAATACCCCGCATCGGCGGCGATGTTCGACACCATGGCTGCGGAAGAAAATGAGCATCGGAGCGCCTTGCTGGACCTTTATGTTCGCAAGTTCGGCCCCACGATCATCCCAATTCGCCGGGAACATGTTGAAGGGTTCTATGCGCGAAAGCCCCTGTGGCTGGTGAGGTCACTGCCGCTGGAGCGCGCACGCGCCGATGCTGCCGAGATGGAGCGGCAGGCGGAAGCCTTCTACCGGTTGGCGGCATCGCGCAGCACCGATGCGGAAACGCGCAAGCTACTCGGTGACCTCGCAGCCGCCGAGGCGAAGCACGAGCGCAAGGCTCTGTCTCTCGAAGGCGAATTGACGACGGGCGGCGAGGGTAAGGCCGAGCAGGATCAGGCCAAGCGCCAGTTCGTGTTGACTTGGGTCCAGCCGGGCCTCGCTGGGCTCATGGATGGCTCAGTTTCGACCTTGGCACCGATCTTTGCGACAGCGTTCGCCACGCAGAATCCGTGGACGACCTTTCTGATCGGTCTGTCTGCTTCAGTGGGCGCTGGTATCTCCATGGGCTTCACCGAGGCAGCGCACGATGACGGCAAGCTGTCGGGGCGTGGATCGCCGTGGAAGCGTGGCCTAGCATCAGGTGTCATGACGGCGATTGGTGGTTTGGGGCATGCGCTTCCTTACCTCATCCCACATTTCTGGACTGCGACGGCCATCGCGCTCTGCGTTGTCTTCGTGGAACTCTGGGTAATTGTCTGGATTCAGAACCGATACATGGAGACCCCCATCGGTCGCGCCATGTTCCAGATCATTCTGGGCGGCCTTCTCGTCCTCGCAACTGGCATCCTCATCGGCGGCGCGTGATAGAAACGAGGACGTTTATGCTGAGTAATCCCGATAGAGACCGGTACGACCGGGCCAGCATCACTTTTCACTGGCTGACTGCTGTACTTGTGCTGGTGCTCTGGCTCATGGCTCAAAGCGAGGGGCTTTTGCCGCGCGAATGGCGTCACGGGATGTGGTCCATCCACATTGCCGCTGGAGCAACCCTTGTTCTGATATACTGCGTTCGTCTGCCCTGGCGCATGACATCGGGAGCGCGGCTTGCCTCCGTCAACTCCGGTCTGCTTCGGCTGCTGGAACATGCCACCCATGGACTGCTCTACGTTCTCCTCGCGGCGACCCTCGCCCTCGGGATCGTCAACGTGGCCGCCAGAGGGTGGGACTTTTTTGGATTCGTGCAAGTACCGGCTTTTGCACCCGACAATCGTGCTCTCCGCCGCTCCATCAACGGCTGGCATGAACTTGCTGCCAATGTTCTGCTTGGCCTTGCCGCATTCCACGCTTTGGCTGCGCTATATCATCAGTTCGTGCGAAAAGATGGCGTGCTTAACCGCATGATCGCGCCGAGGCGGTGAACATCCTCAGCAGGATCGTTCGCCACACTCCAGAAGTAAGACAGCCTTCATTTGAATTTCGACTTTCCGGCCCTGCCTGCCGTAGACTGGATAAATATTGAAGCGCGCCTCGGCAGGGCGAAACAGAACATGCTCACCCAAGCGATGAAACTCCGTTGGAGGGAGAAGAAATCGCCGGAGAGAATGGCCACGATCCAGTGGCGAGAACCCTGCACGGCTGCCGAGCGTGCAGGGTTTTTCATTCCTGGATTTGAGCATGATCTATTCGAACACCGACACAAAGAACTTCAAGACGTTGTGGCACGAGTACGTCGGCCCGACGCTTGGCAAGTGGCCTCTGAAGCAATTCCTCTCGGCCACGCAGAAGCAGGAAAAGTGGTTCGCCGACCTTGTCCGGCCCAGGCTGTTCCTGCCGGACCAGTTCGGCGGCGTCTACTACCCTGTGGACGTGACGACGTTTTCGGTCGGTCGCAATCACCACGTCGCGGAAACGATCGCGTCCGAGGCCGATCCGCTGACGAAATTCGGCGCTGACCCGTGGTCGGCGCTGGCCTATTTCGCCAACCCCCTTCGTGTCTGGAACCGTAGTCCAGTCGGCGAAGACCAGTCGATCAACGAGGCGATCGCCGCCGATGCCCCGAAGGACCGCGTGGTCCTCGGCGACTACCACATCCTGACCTACGAGTTCGATCTGGACGATATCGAGTTCCTGAAGAAGCAGCTTTCGTGGCTGCGCACCTCGGGAAACAAGCTCGATTCTCCGATCGGCGGGCTGTTCAAGCACTGCTCGGGCTATGCTGACTTCTCCGGGATCACCGTCAACTACAGCGGCAGCAAGAGCCTGCACATCCACGTCGTGTTCTCGACCGCGCTCGCCCGCCAGAAGCTCGGCCTGGACGGCTGCGGGGCGACCGAACTGCGTGACGGCTTCGCGACCCATTGGGAACGGCTCCATGAGACGCTGCTGCCGATCCTGGGCGTTGAGGGTCTCCGCGCTGACTCGGCGCTTCGGTTCGCCGAAGCGTTCCGCCGCGTGCCCAACGGCTGTCGCCAGATCGACAAGACGCATTTGCTGGGCATTCCAGTCGGGACGTTGGTGCCCCAGATCACGTTGTGGGAGAAGTCGAGGGAAAGGGCATCGGGCAACGATCTGCCCCTGTTCTGGACGCCCGAGGCATTCGGCGGGACCATGCCCACCCGGAAGGGTACAACAAAATCGCAGCCCCAGCGCGCTGCGAAGCCGGTCGGCGACATGAGCCAGGAGGAGATCGCCTACTGCGGGGAACGGCTCCGCGAATGGTATCCTGGCTGGCCTCGGTTTGATCACTTCGACTTCGACGGCCGCAAGTGGAGCGCCTTGTTCAGGAACTCGGAGGCCGATCGCAACCCGGCCTCGATCATGCGCGAGGACTACTCGACCATTCATCTGGCCGGTCGTGACGCGACTGATCTCAAGCCCCGGCGGCTGCCCTACGACCTCGGCGTGATGCTCCGCCTGTGGCGCGGCCAGTTGGCTCGCAAGCAGGGTCGGGAAGACGATGTCGTCCTGCTCGACGATCTGATCGCTGCCCCGCCTACGCAACCTCTCACCGAAATCGAGCAAAAATTCCGGGACGATGTCATCGACAACGCCAGCGCCGCGACGGCGATGAACCGCTTCTTCCGCGCCACCATACCGGTGAATCCCGTCATGATGGTCGTCGGCCCGGAAGGTGTCGGCAAGACCTCTGTCGTCATGGCGCAGCATCATGAGATCGCCGCTGACCTCGAACGTCGCGGCGAGAGCACACTCGCGATGTACGCGTTTGCTGACTACAAGACGGCAGACGAGAAATGCGCCGCCTTCAACAAGTTGCAACGGACGAATGGCTTCGTCGGCGTGACGATCCCGAGCTTCTCACGCATGTATGAGGAGGAGTGCCAGCGCCTGGGCTTGAAGGTGCTCTCGACCGTAGAGGCTGCCCGGTCCGGGTTCTCTTCGCGCTTCAGCGCAATCCGGCAACGTCAGCCGCAGGTGATGGATCGGTTTCGCCAACGGCACGCGCAGGCGTGGTCGCAGGTCGGCAGCCAGCAGCCGGTCTTCTTCGCCGTCCATCAAGTCGCCCATGACTGGTGGAAGAACAGCCCGACCCGGACAATGTGGGCGCGCTCGTACTGGATGGACGATCTCGGTGACGACCGCGACGCCATTCTGCGGAAGGAGACCAACTGTGTTTCGGCGTGCAAGTTTGACCCCATGAGGCGGGGGATCGGCGTCCAACTTTGACCCCCTTGAGCCGGTTTCGGTGAGACTGCCCATCCTGGTTTCGGATGGGCGGGCGGGGGATGAAGGGCGTGGATACGATTGCGCGGATCCGGCGCGAGTTTTCGATCCGCGGGAAGACGATCAAGGAGATCGCCCGCGAGCTGCACGTCTCTCGGAACACGGTGCGCAAGGTGCTGCGCTCTGGCGCGACGTCGTTCGAGTATGAGCGGAAGGTTCAGCCGCAGCCGAAGATAGGGCCCTGGCGCCCTGAGCTGGATCGGCTGCTGATGGCGAACAACGGCAAGCCGGCCCGCGAGCGCCTGACGCTGATCCGTCTTTTTGAAGAGCTGCGGGATCTCGGCTACGAGGGCGGATACGATGCCGTTCGTCGCTATGCGCGAGGCTGGCGCCGCGAGCAATCCGCCGTCACAGCCGACGCCTATGTGCCTTTGAGCTTCGCGCCCGGCGAGGCCTACCAGTTCGACTGGAGCCACGAGATCGTCGTCATCAATGGCGCCACGACCCAGGTGAAGGTGGCGCATGTCCGGCTTTGTCACTCGCGCATGCTGTTCGTGCGGGCCTATCCACGCGAGAGCCAGGAGATGGTCTTCGACGCCCATGACCGCGCCTTCGCCTTCTTCAAGGGCGCCTGCACGCGCGGCATCTACGACAACATGAAGACCGCGGTGGAGACGATCTTCGTCGGCAAGGAGCGGGCCTATAACCGCCGCTTCCAGCAGATGTGCAGCCACTATCTGGTCGACCCTGTCGCCTGCACGCCAGCCTCGGGCTGGGAGAAGGGGCAGGTCGAGAACCAGGTCGGGCTCGTGCGCGAGCGCTTCTTCGCCCCGCGCCTGCGGGTCAAGAACTACGACGAGTTGAACGCTTGGCTGCTGGATCAGGTGCTCCGCTACGCCAAGGCCCACCGCCATCCGGAGCAACGTGACCGCACGATCTGGGAGATGTTCGAAGCCGAGCGCCCGAGCCTGGTGCCTTACGCGGGGCGGTTCGACGGCTTCCACTCACTGCCAGCCTCGGTGTCGAAGACCTGTCTCGTGCGCTTCGACAACAACAAGTACTCGGTCATCGCGAGTGCGGTCGGGCGCCCCGTCGAGATCCGCGCCTATGCCGATCGGATCGAGCTGCGCCAGGACGGGCGTATCGTCGGCGAGCATTCCCGCTGCTATGGCCGCGACCAGACGATCTACGATCCCTGGCACTATGTCCCGGTACTGGCTCGCAAGCCGGGCGCCCTGCGGAACGGAGCGCCCTTCAAGGACTGGGTCTTGCCCGGCGCGATCGACCGGGTCCGGCGCAAGCTCGCGGCCGTTCAAGACGGCGACAGGCAGATGGTCGAGATCCTCACCGCGGTGCTGAGCGACGGATTGTCCGCCGTCGAAGCCGCCTGCGCGGACGCTCTGCGGCAAGGCGTCCACTCCGCCGACGTGATCATCAACATCCTGGCCCGGCGCCGCGAGCCGGCGGCAGCGATCACGATCATGACGCCCGATGCCTTGCGCCTGCGCCATGAGCCCGCCGCCGATTGTGCCCGCTACGACAGCCTCAGGAGAGCCGTGTGATGGAACGCTCGGAGATTCTCGCCACCATGGGCGAGCTCAAGCTCTATGGCATGAAGGCCGCCTTCGACGAGATCATCGCCTCGGCGGTGAAGCGCCAGCACGAGCCGCAGCGCGTCGTCGGCGATCTGCTCGCCGCCGAGATCGCCGAGAAGCAGGCTCGTTCGATCAAGTATCAGATCACCATCGCCAAGCTGCCGCTCGCCAAGGATGTCGCCGACTTCGCCTTCGACGGAACCCCGATCAACGAGACCCTCGTTCATGATCTCGCCGGCGGCAACTTCCTGGCGCACCAGCGCAACGTTGTCCTCGTCGGCGGGACTGGGACCGGCAAGACCCATCTCGCCATCGCGATCGCCCGGGCATGCATCCGTGCCGGTGCTCGCGGCCGCTTCTTCAACGTCGTCGATCTCGTCAACAAGCTCGAGGCCGAAGCCCGCGCCGGCCGCCAGGGCCGCATGGCCGATTATCTCGCACGCATGGACTTCATCGTCCTCGACGAACTCGGCTATCTGCCCTTTGCCCAGTCCGGCGGACAACTGCTCTTCCACCTGGTCAGCAGGCTCTACGAGCAGAGCTCCGTCATCGTCACCACGAACCTCGCCTTCGGCGAATGGCCGTCCGTCTTCGGCGACGCCAAGATGACCACCGCGCTCCTCGACCGGCTCACCCATCACTGCGACATCGTCGAGACCGGCAACGAGAGCTGGCGCTTCAAGAACAGGCTCTGAGTTCCCCGCACACCACCGATCCGGAGCCGGCGCGGCTGCGCAATCCACACCAGCTCCGCCGCGCCGCCTCCTCGCCGCGAAGCATACTCAAGGGGTCAACATTGGACGCCGATCGGGGGGCAACTTTGCGGGCCGTTTGACATGCTGGGCGTCTTCGCCGAGTTCGAGCGCTCGATGATCGTGGCCAGAGTGCGAGCCGGGTTGCAGCGGACCACGAAGCGCCTGGGCCGCCCGCCCATGCCTGAGGAGAAGGTCGAGGCCATCCGCACCATGCTCGCGCAGGGGCTGGGTGTGCGCGAGACGGCCCGCCGGACCGGTGCAGGGACCGCTACGGTCCAGCGCCTGAAGCGCGCGATGACAGTCGGAGACGGCGGGGGGACCGTCGCCGCATAGGCTGCTTCTTCATGGTCTACATGGGCATCTACATCGACCAGAACATGGTCATGGAGACCATGCCCTCGTCAGTCCCCATGCACGAGAGTCAGTCAAAAACGACCCCTCTCAGGCCGCGATCCGCCGCAGGAATGGGAAGTCGATCCGGTCGATATGCTGCTTCAGCAGCGGCACGTCGTCCTTCAACATCAGGTAGTGTTCCTCGCTGATGTCGTTCGGCTTGTGCCCGGAGATCGCGTTGATCGAGGGCTTCGGTATCCCGACCGCATAGGCCGCGTGCTCGAACGTCTTCCTGAGCGAGTGCACGGTCAGCCTGCGATCCGCGCCGAGCGCCGCATCGATCTCGCGGTTGAGCCTCGTGCTGATCGCGCCGCTCCAACGCTCGGCCGAGGCTCTGTACTTCAACTCGGGGAAGAGCCGCTCGGGCGATCGACGAACATGGTCCAGAACACCGAGGTCGATCAGGTCGCGGTGGAGCGGGATGTACCGCTTGTTGTGCGCGCTCTTCACCCTGGCCTCGTGCAGGTCGATCACGTCGATGCCGTCGCGCCGGACGAACCACTCGCTGCGAAGCTGGGCCATCTCTTCGAGTCTGGCACCGGTCAGCAGCAGCAGCCGGGGCAACCACAGGACCGCCCCGTCCTCGCGCTCAGTCCGGCCGAAGAAGCGGGCAAGCTGGTCGTGGTCGAAACGGCTGTAGCTGCGCCGTGAGGCGACGATCGTGGCCCGGTCTGGACCAAGCCCGCGAAATGGATTGCCGGGGATCAGGTCGGCCGCAACGGCGGCGTTGCAGATCGACGAGAGACAGGTCGTGGTCTTCTTCATCGTGGCGGCCGAACCCACCTTCACCGAGCGCACGAACTGCTCGGCCACCTGCCGGGTGATGTTGGTGATCGGGATGTCCCCGGCTGAGGCCACGAAGCGAGTGATCGCCTTCTCCATGTCGAGCCTGGATCGCCGACGCGGTGGCGCTCCCTTCCGCTCCTGGCGGCGCGGCAGATAGACCTCCTCGTAGACCTTGCGCATCGTCATCCCGACGATCTGCTTCGCCTCGGCCTTCCGCTTCGAGATCAAGGGCTCCGGCCGCATCGAGGTCACGCTGCCGCGCTCGTACAGATATGCGGCCGGGTCGAACGTCCAGGGCGGTGTGGCCCCCGATCGTACCGCCACGATCATGTCGCCCACGTCGGCCGCAGCGCGCAAAGCCCGACTTCGCGCGACCTGCGGATCGCGGGTCTTCAGCGAGAAGGTCACCGAGCGTCGCGCACCGGCCGTGCCGACATCGATCAGCCGCTCGTACACATCGCCAGGAAGCTGGAGCCGGAAACCGAAGACGCCGCCCTTCGTCCATTGTCGCGAGTACGGCACCAACGCGTACCTCGGCATCCTCGATCTGCACCCACACCTTCGGCCGAAACGATCGGCCAACCCGTTCAAAATGAAGGTGAAAGGCTACCCCTGATCCGAGAATCCGCAATCAAAAGAATGGGTTCGGCTTGGCGGCCGGACGCGGGAACGGGGTCGTGTCGGGCGCGCCAACTTAATATTAGGTTGATATCTTGCATATTTGCGGAGCGCCGTTGCAGAGCAATTCGCCGTATTGACCTCCAGATATTTCAGAGGTCATTCAAGTTGGCAGCGCCGCAGAGCGCGATGTTCAATTCTTGCAGGACGATTTCTTCCGGATAGCGGCTCCTCGTTGCCCTCCCGTGACCGAGTCCGGATCCATCCCGTCCCGTCGATTGCCGCTGCTAGTACATCAAACACCGCTGATGTCTTCATGCTACCAGACTGAGGCTTAGTCCGGGAGTCTTGGATCTGTCCCTGTCGGATGGCACGCACGGCGCTCGCTTGGTAATCTCTATAGCACTCGACGGGTGTACTCTCGTTCGGGAAGCGACCAGATCGGATGTCTCAAACGTCGATTGTCAGGGAAAATTCAGACAGGATTGTTAGAGAACAAACTGGGAATAATATAATGCACGTACTTGAGGCTACTCTTTGCTCATTTGCATTACGCCGCTGTATACGAGAACACGAACTGCATCGATCCTAGCGCGAACCACCCGCTGGAAGCGTTGTGCTCTTACGTTATTGAGCACAACGATATTTATTGCGTACTTTGCAATTAACTCGTCGCCCACATCAGCTTTGAGCGACGAGGATTGGGACTCGTGCGTGCATGCGGCCGAAATCGTACCCGATCGCTCGATCCGGGGATGCACAGCGGTTATCCAGGCAGGCGAGCGGATGATCACCCAGTTGGCGGCGGCTTATAACAATCGCGGTGTCGCGCTGCGGTCGAGTGGAGATATCGACCGTGCCATGGAGGATTACGATCGAGCACTTCGTTTGTCCCCCGACTACTATGTCGCGCTCAACAACCGAGGCGTTGCTTTAATGAGCAAGGGAGAGCTTGATCGCGCGATTTCTGATTTCGATCGCGCCGTACAACTGAGGACTGACTACCTCGGTGCCTATTATAATCGCGGGAAGGCACTCGGGCGTAAAGGACTCTTTGATCGTGCCATCGCGGATTATGATCTGGTCATCAAGGCTGATCCGAAGAATCCGACCTTCTTGTTCGAACGCGGAACGATGAAAGCGAACGCTGGAGATCAGAGCGGCGCGGATGCTGATTTCGAGCGCGCCGAATCGCTCAGGTCGAATGGTGCGCGGACGACGCGGCCACGATGAAACTCGCCCAACCTAGACGCCGTTGAACTTGTCAGGCTGATGGGAGCCGCAACTCCGCGTGAAGGCCTCCATTTCTGCCATTGGATAGTTCGACAGAGCCGCCGTGCAGTGTGGCGAGATCGCGGACGATTGCGAGTCCGAGCCCGCTTCCCGGTTTGGCCTCGTCGAGCCGCTCGCCTGGGGCGAACGCGCGGTTTAGTGCATCAGCCGGGATGCCTGGCCCGTCATCAACGATCGTAATAAGGAGCTGCCCCGTCGGGGTATCGCGCGTAGCCTTGATCGAGACAACACCACGAGCCCACTTGCAGGCATTATCGACCAGGTTGGCGACCATCTCGTCAAGGTCGTTGGGATCGACGGCGGCAAGCAATTCCGTCTCGGCTGTATGGACGATCGTCAGCTCACGATGAGCATAGAGCCGCCGCATCGCCGCGGCTATTGATGCGAAGGCAGGTTCGACCTGCGTGATGACGCCAGGCAGGCCGGCGTTGGCTGCGGCACGGGCTCGGGCAAGCTGGAAATCAATCTGGCGCTGCATCCGCCCTGTTTGCTGAGTCAGGACCGCGGCGCCCTCGGTATCACCTCTCGCGAGCAGCCGGCGCGCTTCGTCCGTCAGCACGGCCAATGGTGTCTTCAGGCCATGCGCGAGATTGCCCGCCTGCGTGCGGGCGCGGCGAACCATCTGGGTATTGGCGTCGATCAGAGCGTTGAGATCATCGACCAGCGGCCGAACTTCGGACGGGAAGTCACCAGGCAGGGTTTCTGCTTTGCCCGCGCGAATGTCGCCCAGCGCGTCGCGCAGACGGCGCATGGGACGCAGACCAAACCAGGCCTGCAACGTGCCGGCCCCAATTAGGGCTATTGCCAGTGTGCCGAGTGACAGGGCCAGCGCCTGATTAAAATGTCTCAGTACATCATCGACGATCCGCTGGTCGGCGCCAATTTGAAGCACGTAACCGTTTTCAGCGGTCTGCCACGGTCGCTCATATGCGATCATCGGCTCACCAGCCGGGCCAGCTTCGACTGAGCGAGTAAGCTGCCGATCCGCCCCCCGCGCGGGTGGCGGAAAACGCCGTTGCGGTTCGAGGGAGGCTGATTGTAGGACGATGCCGTTGCGATCGCTCACCTGCCAGTAATAGCCAGTCCCGGGCTGCGCGAAGCGCGGATCACTGAGCCTTTGTGCCAGAGCGACATGTCCGTCGGCCGTGCGGGCCAACAGACCTTCGAGCTCGTCGAGATGACCGATCAGCTCGGCATTGACAAGCTCCGTGACGTGCGCCCGGAACAGCGCGGAAATCGAAACGCCAGCGACAGCGATACCTGTCACGGTCGTGAGAATAACGCCAACCAGCAGCCGGGCGCGCAGACTTCTGACCATCAGCCGAACCTGTAGCCCAGACCGCGCAGGGTCCTGATGGTATCGCGGCCGATTTTGCGTCGCAGCCGACCGACATAGACCTCGATCGTATTCGAGCTGCGTTCCTCATTCAGGCCGTAGAGATGGTCGAGCAACTCGGCTTGCGTCACGACGCGGCCGACGCGATGCAGGAAGAGGTGGAGCAGGCGAAATTCCTGTGCCGTCAATTCGATCGGCTGGCCCGCAACATTGGCGGTGCCGGCAACGGGGTCAAGCACGATATCTCCGTGGCGCAATTCGGAGGTGGCTTGGCCCGCGACGCGCCGCATCAGCGCGCGCAGGCGAGCTGCGACTTCGTCGACGTGAAACGGCTTCGCCACATAGTCATCAGCCCCTGCATTGAGACCTTCCACCTTCTCAGTCCAGCTGCTGCGCGCCGTCAGGATCAGGACCGGTGTGGCGGCCCCGGTACGTCGCAACCTCCGTAAGACCTCGATGCCTGACAGGCCGGGTAAACCGAGATCGAGAACGATCGCGTCGAATTCTTCTTGCAGCGCGAAGGAAAGGGCGTGCTCACCATCTTCCACATGCTCAACGACAAAGCCAAAGCTGGCCAACCCTTCCTTCAGGCGGGCGCCAATGTCCTGATCGTCTTCGACAAGAAGAATGCGAATGGTCATGTCTCCTGATTGCTGCAGTCCGATACTGGATCAACCTGCATTTACGCTGACAGCTTGTGTTCAGACTAGCGTGGCAATCAGGCGTCTAGAAGTCAGTGTTGAGACTCGTGCCAATGTTAAAATTGCTCCTGATAATCGTTCGCATATCAACAATTATCTTGGTGACCCCAGCCTTCGCTCAGCAGGCCGCCGTGCTGTCGATTGATGCACTTGCCAATTCCGTCGTGGCAAGTAACCCCGAACGACGCTTTTATTTCCAGCAGATCGGGCTTGCAGGTGTTGAGCGCGACGCGGCTGATCGCCTGCCGGACCCTGAAGCTGCATTCGAGTTAGGCGAACGCCGGATGGCCGACGGCCTGACAGGTGCACCGAAAGGCGCCGGGCCGACATATGGCTTGTCGATTATGCAGCCGCTCGACTTTGCCGGACGCGGGGCGCTCCGTCGCGCCATCGCCGAGCATCAGATCGCGCTGGCGCGGCTCGGTCTTGCGCAATTCGACGCAACGCTCGCAAGCCGGGCACGCTCTTTGGGATATGCCTTGTTCGCGGCCGAGCGGAAAGCCGCCGCGGCACGCGACGTTGCCGCGCGGATGCGCGAGCTTGCACGCGTTGTGGAGCAGCGGGATCCGGCGGGCATCGCCACCACGCTGGACACGGCCATTCTGGATGCGGGTGCCATCACGGCGGAGCGAAATGCCGCGATGGCTGATTCCGAGACCAGCACGATCGTCTACGAACTGAATCAACTTCGCGGCGCGCCGCTCAAAGCGCGGCTCCGCATTGCTCCGCCCGATATCACGCTGCCCGGCCTTCCGTCGGTCGAGCGCATGGCGCAACAAGCTGGCATCAACAATTTCGAGATTCAGTCGCTGCGCGCGCAATTGCAGCAGCAAGGGTTGCGCGTTGACCTCGCACAAGCAGCGCGTGTGCCGAACGTCTCAGTCGGTCCCTACTTCAATCGCGCGAAGTCAGACAGCCGCGAGACCAATTTCGGCATACGGCTGACGACGACGTTGCCGCTTTGGAATAGCCAGGCTGCTGGCCTCGCACAGGAGTTGAGCCGTCAATCCCAGGGCGATGCGGCCCTGCTCGCCGCCAACCGACGGATCGCGAGGCAGGTTTACGAACAGGCAGCCTACTACGAGGCGAAGCGTCGAGCCCTTGCGGGCTGGCCAGCCGGGGCCACCGAGAAATTTGCGGCCGCAGCTACCGCCGCCGCCGATAGTTATCGCCAGGGAGCGATCCCGATCGCAACTTACGTCGAGATGCAGCGCCAGTATCTGGACGCGCTGTCGGCTCTGCTCGACACGCGACGTGAGGCTATGGAAGCGATGCTTCAACTTCGGGCGCTCAATGGCGGCCGCAGCTTCGACGGCGTGTCCCGATGACGCGGCGGATTCTGGAATGGACAACCGGTCGACCAGCCACGGTGATGATCATCGCTTTGCTGATCGCTGGTCTTGGAATCTGGTCTTTCGTGAATCTGCAAATCGATGTCATTCCCGACATCACAGGCGTGCAGGTGCAGATCAACACGACTGTTCCTGCCCTGGCGCCAGAGGAAATCGAGCGTCTTGTGACGCTGCCCATCGAGCGCAGCATGGGTGGTCAGCCGGGCCTGCGGGAAATGCGATCGCTCACCAAGACCGGACTGTCACAGGTCACGCTCATCTATCAGGACGGCACGGACCAGCTTCGCGCACGCCAATTCGTCAACGAGCGGCTTTCCGCAGTGCGCGACATGCTGCCAGCCGGATCATCGCCGCGCCTCGCTCCGATCACCACCGGGCTTGGCGAAATCTGGTACTACACACTCGAATGGGCGCAACCGCCGTCCGATTTGGACGAGCGGCAACAACTGATGGAGTTGTTCGAGGCTCAGGAATATATCGTGCGCCCGATGCTGCGCGCGATCGAGGGGGTCGCCGACGTCAATTCCAACGGCGGCCTCGAACGTCAGTTTGTCATCGAGCCTGATCTGAAGAAGCTCACGACAGCGGGCATCACGCCGAGCGAGCTTGCCCAGGCTGTTGGCGCCAACGTCGCCAATGCCGGCGGCGGGACCATCACCAAGAACGGCCAACGCTTCACCGTCCGAACCGAAGCGCGTGTCACGACGGCGGAGATGATCCGCGCATTACCCGTGAAATTCGCAGGTGGCGTGCGGCCGCTGACTGTAGCGGATCTGGCGACCGTGACCATCGGCCATGCTCCACGCGATGGCGCCGCGACCACCAACGGCAAGGAAACCGTGCTCGGCACAGTGATGATGCTGGTCGGGCAGAACAGCCGGGACGTTGCCCGGCGCGTCGATGCGCAATTGCCGAACCTGCGCGCCGCGCTGCCCAAAGGCATGATCCTTCAGGTTCAGTACGATCGTTCAGAATTGGTGGATCGCACCATCGCGACGGTCGAGCGCAACCTTGGCGAGGGAGCGTTGCTGGTCGCCGTCGTATTGCTGATCGTGGTCGGCAACTGGCGCGCGGCATTTATCGTCGCGTCGGTCATCCCGCTGGCCTTTCTCATGATGATCTCGGGCATGCATGCGCTCGGTATATCGGGCAATCTGATGAGCCTCGGCGCGCTCGACTTCGGCCTGGTCGTAGATGGCGCGATCGTCGTCGTGGAAAACACATTGCGTCTGATGGGCGAGGCACAGCGCCTCAAGGGGCGCGAGCTGACGGCCGATGAACGCCGTCGCATCGTCATCAACGCTGCGGGGGGCGTGGCGCGGCCCGTGTTCTTCGGCATGGCCATCATCGCGCTGGTTTATGTGCCGGTACTCAGCCTGGGCGGCGTCGAGGGGAAGCTGTTTCAGCCGATGGCGCAAGCCGTGATGCTGGCGCTGGCAGCGGCGCTGATCGTTACCTTTACGCTAGTGCCGGCGCTGTGCGCCCGGCTGCTACGAGGCGAGAAGGTGCGTCAGCCGAGCGTCAGTGAAAAGGAAGATTCTCTCCCGGAGATAACCGCCGACAACCACATCACGCATAACGGTGGCTTCGCCGGCCTCGTGATCCGGGGCTACCGTCCCGTCCTGGACTTCGCCCTCCGTCATCCCGCTGCCCTTCTCGTTCCATCGGCAGTCCTGTTGGCCGTGGCATTGAGGATATTCCTGACCCTTGGCTCGCAGTTTACGCCACGCCTCGATGAGGGCTCCATCACGGCGATGGTCTACAAGCCCGTGGGGATGTCGCTCGACCGTAGCCTTGAGATCGAGCAGCAAACCGAGCGTGAAATTTTGCGTCGCTTTCCGCAAGTGACCCGAACCTTCTCCCGCATCGGCACCAGCGCGGTTGCGACCGACCCGATGCCGCCGAATGAGAACGACCTCTACATCTTCTACAAGCCGCTCGACCAATGGCCGCAAGGTCCGGACATGCCGCGCAACAAGAGCGAGCTGGTTGCGGCGATCGAAAAGGCTGCCACTGCGCTGGCGCCGGAGCAGTCATTCCTTTTCGCGCAGCCTATCGAGATGCGCTTCAACGAAATGTTGGAGGGCACGCGGGCGGATCTGTCGGTCAAGATATTCGGAGACGACTACGACGTGCTTGAGCGGCTCGCCGCGCAGGCGCGAGAGGAATTGCAAGGCGTGCCCGGCACCGCCAATGCCGCATTCGAAGCGGCCAGCCGCACCCACAGTGTGGTGGTCGAGATCAATCACGACGCGATGGTGCGGTTGGGGCTGGGAACCGCCGAGGTCAACCGTGCCATTGCGTCAGCGATCGGTGGGGACGAGGTCGGCTTCATCGCGGACGGAGAGCATCGACACGCGATCGTCGTTCGTATGCCCGAGTCCTTACGCGCGGACACAAAATCGATCCTCTCCCTTCCATTGCGCGTCGGCGCGTCCGGCCTTGTGCCGCTGGACCGCGTTGCAAGTCTGCGCGAGATGAGAACGGTCGAACCGATCCTGCACGACAATGGTAAGCGCCGCGCCGCCTTGATGGTCAATCTCAACACCAGCGACATCGAAGGTTATGTGACCGCAGCGCGTGCACGCCTCGACGGCAAGCTTGCGCTGCCTGAATCCTATCGCATCGAGTTCGGAGGCCAGTTCCGTCAGCTAGAAGCGGCCCGAGCCCGTCTGATGATCGTCGTGCCGGCGGCGCTGCTGATGATCTTCTTGCTCGTTTATTCGGCGTTGGGGAGCGTCCGTCATGCCGCCGTCGTCTATACCGGTATTCCGTTTGCGATCACCGGTGGCGTGCTGGCACTCTGGCTACGTGACATGCCATTCTCGATCACCGCCGCGATCGGCTTTATCGCGGTCTCCGGCATCGCGATGCTGAATGGTCTCGTTCTGATCGATCATATCAATGCGTTGCGGCGGAAGCTGCCTGTTATCGAGGCAGTCCGGCAAGCCGCCACGGATCGGCTCCGTCCGGTATTGTCGACCGCCATGGTCGCGGGAATCGGCTTCGTACCGATGGCGATTTCACAGGGCGCGGGAGCGGAGGTGCAACGACCGCTCGCCACTGTCGTCATCGGCGGCGTCCTGTCGTCCACCGTTCTGACGCTGCTGCTGTTGCCGGCGATCTACCGATGGATGGAGCGCCGCTCCGCAGCCGTCGTCGAACGAGAGAAACAGCCGTTGGAAGTGGAGGTTTCAGCATGAAAAGATCGAATCGGCTCCGTGACGTGGCAATCTTAGCCGCTATGACGTCACTTTTCTTTGTCTCGCCGGCCCTCTCGCTCGCAAGTTCTCCTGTCCATGACAATCAACCCAGTCCTTTCTACGTGCAAAACCTGCCGGCGGAAGTGCGGGCAGGCCTTCAAAAATACAGGAAGGTATGTGGCGATGAATTGACAACAACGCGTGGCTTCAGCCGCTTCATTGACGTTGGGAACGTTCGTCTCATCGCTCTTCATCTTCATGAACTCAGATGTGGCGACCGCCTTACGTTTTGT
This sequence comes from Pseudomonadota bacterium, assembly GCA_023449855.1. Classification (GTDB taxonomy): domain Bacteria; phylum Pseudomonadota; class Alphaproteobacteria; order Rhizobiales; family Xanthobacteraceae; genus Tardiphaga. The sequence goes on from JAEXHR010000100.1 coordinate 28,870, forward strand.
AGCAGCGGAAAATGCCTCCATCAGGTCTACATGTCGCACCACGGACGATATCATCTGGTGATGAGTGTCAGGGCAAATGAAGTCACGTTGAGAGGCCTGGACAACACTCCGGCGATTGAAGTTGAATGCGGCTTTGGACTACAGCGTATGTGGCGATGGAACGGTAGGCGTTTCATCGGAAGATAGCATCATTGATCAGCCTGACCGGCCAAGTTTCCAGATCGATCTCGAAGGCAAGGCGCCTTTTCCTATGTGCTCAGCGCCGCGTTACAAAGCCTTAGAAATGTAATTCAGGACCATGTTCCATGCGAGCCCTTCATAAAGAGAACCATCTGATCGAACGAATAGGTTGGCTTCGCGCAGCGGTGCTAGGCGCCAATGACGGGCTGATTTCAACATCGAGTCTGATCGTCGGTGTTGCCGCCGCGACCGCCGCTTCCCACGAAATTCTGGTTGCTGGCGTAGCGGGGCTCGTCGCCGGAGCAATGTCGATGGCTGCAGGCGAATATGTGTCGGTCAGTTCCCAGGCCGATACGGAAGAAGCCGACATGGCGCGTGAGCGCCGCGAACTTGCCACGCAACCTGAAGCGGAGCTGGCCGAACTCGCCGCGATCTACGAGCAGCGTGGTGTAACGCCCGAACTGGCGCGACAGGTCGCCGAGCAGATGATGGCAAAGGACGCCTTCGGGGCCCATGCGCGGGATGAACTCGGACTGACCAGTCATGTGATGGCGAAGCCAGTTCAAGCGGCTTTCACTTCGGCGGTCACCTTCGCATCTGGCGCGACTTTGCCGCTGGCCGTCGCTCTCCTGTCGCCGGCCTGGACCGCCACCTGGACCGTCTCCATTGCCTGCCTCATCGGACTTGGCGTTCTCGGAGCGATCGGCGCTCGCGCTGGCGGCGCCAGCATATGGAAACCCACTCTTCGGGTCGTGTTTTGGGGAGCAGTCGCCATGGCCTCAACTGCGACCATTGGTGCCCTCATCGGTCGAGCCGTCTAGTTCGCGGAGCTCTCTATTTTTTAATCGATTTTGCACTCGATATTTGCATCGCTGCAGAATGGGATTTTCTGCGATGTATTCCAGCGGTACCCAATCACACATGCCGCGGACTTCAGGACTAGGAGAGAGCCACTGCGTACGCGGCCCAGATTTGGAAAGAGCTAGTCATTTCCTCATAGACCCGGGAGAAGCAAAATACCGGATACCTTGTACTTGGTCCGATATCAGCTCCGCGTTCGGTTCGGCGCACCCGTTTGGGTGGGGCTATTGGCGGCAGCCGGCGAACGCTGAAAGATGAGAGGATCACGATGCCCCAAAATAAATTAATCGCAGATTCAATCACATATGCGTTCGCACTTTTATCCAGTACGGCGCGCCATTCTCCTTGTGAGATTGGCTCTTTCCCCCACACATTGTCCTTGTTATTTCTGTAGCCTGCCGTCCGGCCATATCAGCCGTCACGCCTGCAGCGCCGTGCGCGCGGCCAGTATCTCGGGCCAGCGCCTTTACACTCGCCCTTGAAAGTGAAGGCGCGTTCTAGCTTTGTGTCAATCGAACGCCACGCCGATGCGCGTAGCGCTCCGCCAGACTATTCGACACTGTGAGCAAGCGCCGCCAGGTTCTATTTTCAGCTCGAAGGCATCCGGAATGTTCAGGGCAGCAGGAACTTCGAGGCAGGCGCCTGTGTCCGACAAGTTTCGGACGACGCAACTTATCACGGACGATCGCTGATTGAGAATGATCTTCCCCGTCAACAGCGTGCGGCGACGGCGAGTGGTGCGACGCTCCGTCATAACCAATACCAAACGACGCCGCAGGCGGTTGTCGCTGCCCCGCGTCTCGCCTCGACGGCCACCTTCGCGATTCCCGTATCGCGTGGCAGGTTATTGGCGAGTATTTTGAAGACGAGAGCCCCCGGCATAGCGCACTCGCAATACTTCAACGTAGAAACACCATCCGCGCGGTTTGGCCGAGCAGGACAAAGGCCAAAGATTCGTCCCAGTAGCTCAAGACTCCCAATCTGAATCGTTGGTGGTTCATGAGGGCCAAGGCACAGCTGATAGCCGCGCTCATAAACAGCATCATCGTAAGCGCTTTCCCGAATCCCCAGGGCAGCGGGCTTTGAGCACCGGCAAAGATCAGCACGATCAAAAGTTTGAGAGAAAGGCGACGGAGCACAAAGCGCGAGTCCGACGTCATTTTCGGCTCGGCTGCATAACGACGTCGTATCCGCGAAGAGGCAGTACGAAAGAGACACTGCGATAAACGCAATGTCGGTCGGGCAAAGGCATCCAAGCCCGTGCGGCGAAACCGAAACGCCGCTTTCAGAAAGGTTAAGGACAACGAATAAAGCAATCGCCGAAGACGAGGGCTTCGCGCGACGATGCGCTCGACAAGAACCATATCGATACCCACACTAGACCTCGGATCGAAATAAATCAGAGCGATCACATCGCTAGTGAAGTCGACGCGCCCGTGTCCGGTGAGTCTAAGCGGCTTGATATTGCGCAGGTAGTTATCGCCGAAGACCTTACAATATACGATGGTATATCCCGGATATTGTTTTGTATATCGGATCAACCCCGCAAGACACTGTCACTCAAGGAATGACGGTGATATCCAGCCAATGTCATCTAGCGGCTCCAACCCGCTGCCGACGCATGAGGATCAACGAGCAATGCCAAGCGACAGTAGTCGAGCAAGCGTGCCGCTCAGGTCGTTCTCGCGAGTCTGAATCATCAGTCTCGCCTGTGACGGCCGAGCGGCTCGTCACGGAGGTGAGACATGACTCTCCAATTTTTTACTCTGCCGGCTTCGCTCCGCGTTTCGCGGATCGCCTCGCCGAAACGCAATCCCGCATTCGCCGACCCGCGATGCGAGCGTGACCGTCCTTTCACGAAGTCTCCCCGCACGAACCGGACTCGACTGGTCGCGGCGTGGCGTGTCAATGGCGAGACCGGTCGGCTCGAATGCATCTGGATGCTTGACGCCGAACCAGACACGGGCGGCGGGTTGCGCCGATTGATCGAGCGCGCCGGACTCCTTCTTGCAGTTTACCAGCATGGTCGCTTTGCGGCGTGAGGCGTGTGATGCATTCCCTCACGCTGCATAAGGCCAGCACGGCGATGGTTCTGGTGTCCGCCGGCCTGGACGGGCTTCACCCCCGCCGGGGCGGCAATCCGTACTCGCGCAGAATCGCACGGTCGCGCGAAGGTGCGGACCCTCCCTGGTGAAGAGCGGCTGCGCTGCTCAAGCGCGGTCCGAATGCCGAGCGTCGTGAAGATGCATCGGTTTCATTATCCCCTCAGCCGACCAAGACCCCAAGCGCCGAAGACCGTGCCGAGAGGCGCATGGTCTCGGCGCTTGCGGCAGGAGATTCATCCAATGAATGCCCCCATCCTCAAGGCGGCTCTCAAGCCGCGCGGAAAAGACGAACGCAAGCTGTCGATGAAGGCGGTCCGTGAAGCCCAGAATGGGTTGGATGACACCTTCGAAAACGTCAAAGGCGACCGCAACGGCCTGATTGCCCGAGATGCGATCGAACGGCTGGCAAAAGACGGCCCCAATGAGGTTGCGCAAGAGCGACGCCTGCCAGCGGTTGTTCAGTTTTTTGGCGCTTTCAAGAATCCGTTCATTGCAGTGCTGCTGATCCTGGCTGGGATCAGCGCTGTAACGGACATCTGGCTTCGGCTTCAACATGGCGAGGATGCGGATCCGACAAAAGTCACCATCATCATCGTGATGGTGCTTGCCAGCGCCTTGATGCGCTTCGTTCAGGAGTACCGATCGAGCGCTGCGGCCGAAGCTCTGAAGGCGATGGTCCGCACGACGGCGACGGTTCTTCGTCGAGGATCGGCAACGTCAAATCCCGAAGCATTCGAAATCCCGATGCGAGAGATCGTCGCCGGCGACATCGTGCGTCTTTCAGCAGGGGATATGATCCCGGCAGACGTGAGGCTGATCGAATCCCGCGATCTGTTTGTGAGCCAGGCAGTGCTCACCGGTGAGGCCATCCCTGTTGAGAAGTATGACACGCTCGGGTCTGTCGCCGAGAAGTCCGCGGCGAGCGTAGCGTCCAGCGAAATGAACGCGCTCGACATGCCCAACGTCTGCTTCATGGGCACCAACGTCGTGAGCGGCACGGCGACCGCGCTTGTCGTTGCCACGGGTGCTCGCACCTATTTCGGATCGTTAGCCAAGGCGATCGTCGGATCGCGCGCTCAAACGGCGTTCGATCGCGGCATCAACAGTGTGAGCTGGCTGCTCATCCGCTTCATGCTCGTCATGGTTCCTGTCGTCTTTGTCATCAACGGCCTGACCAAAGGCGACTGGGTGGAAGCGCTGTTGTTCGGCCTTGCCGTCGCCGTCGGACTTACCCCCGAAATGCTGCCGATGATCGTTTCGTCGAATCTCGCCAAGGGCGCCGTTGCAATGGCCCGGCGCAAGGTCGTCGTGAAGCGGCTCAACGCCATTCAGAACTTCGGCGCGATGGATGTTCTCTGCACGGACAAGACCGGCACGCTTACCCAGGACAAGATCATTCTGGAGCACCACGTCGACGTTACCGGGCAACCAAACGCCGACGTTCTCCGGTTGGGCTGGTTGAACAGCTATCACCAGAGCGGCGTGAAGAACTTGATGGACCAGGCCGTCGTGCGATTTGCCGGCGCGGAGCCAGCCATCACGAACGCAGCCGCGAGCTACCGGAAAGTCGACGAGTTGCCCTTCGACTTCGTGCGTCGCCGGCTCTCGGTGGTCGTCGAGGGCGAAGCGGGAGATCATCTGCTCATCTGCAAGGGCGCAGTGGAGGAGATGCTGTCAATCTCCACGCGCGTCAGGAGTGGCGAAGGCGTAATCCGCCTCGGCGACGCGGAGCGCAAAAGCCTGGCCGCGCTGGCACGCGCCTACAACGAAGACGGGTTCCGTGTGCTGGTCGTCGCCACCCGTGAGTTCGCGGCGTCCGACACCAATACGCATTATGCCATCGAGGACGAAACCGATCTCACGATTCAGGGGTTCCTGACTTTCCTCGACCCGCCGAAGGAGACGGCTGGACCAGCGATCGCGGCGCTCGCCGAACACGGCGTCAGGGTCAAGGTTCTTACCGGCGACAATGCGGTTGTCAGCAGCAAGATCTGCCGTGAAGTGGGACTTGAACCGGGCCAGCCGGTGCTCGGTCGCGATATTGAAAAACTGGACGACGCCGCACTCCGGACCTTGGTCGAGGAGCGGACGATCTTCGCGAAGCTGACGCCGCTTCAGAAGTCACGCGTGCTACAGGCACTCCAGGCCAACGGGCACACCGTCGGCTTCCTCGGCGACGGCATCAATGACGCTCCGGCGCTGCGCGATGCCGATGTTGGCATTTCCGTCGACAGCGGCGCTGATATCGCGAAGGAGTCGGCCGATATTATCCTGCTCGAGAAGAGCTTGATGGTTCTTGAGGAGGGTGTGCTGAAGGGGCGCGAAACCTTCGGCAACATCATGAAATACCTCAATATGACCGCCAGCTCCAACTTCGGAAATGTGTTTTCGGTGCTGGTGGCGAGCGCATTCATTCCGTTCCTGCCGATGCTGTCGATCCATTTGCTCGTGCAAAACCTGATGTACGACATTTCCCAATTGGCGCTGCCTTGGGATCACATGGACAAGGAATTCCTCAGCAGGCCGCGGAAGTGGGATGCCAAGAATATCGGTCGCTTCATGATCTGGATCGGACCGACGTCCTCGATCTTCGACATCACGACGTTCGCTCTGATGTGGTTCGTCTTTGCCGCCAATGCTCCAGAGCATCAGTCGCTCTTTCAGTCGGGCTGGTTCATCGAGGGCCTTCTTTCTCAGACACTCGTGGTCCACATGCTGCGTACCCAGAAGATTCCATTCGTCAACAGTACAGCGGCTTTGCCAGTGCTGCTGATGTCGAGCGTCATCTGTGTGCTGGGGATTTATTTGCCTTTCTCTCCGCTGGGCGCGGCCATCGGATTGCAGCCACTGCCTATCGCTTACTTCCCGTGGCTGGCTGGCACGCTGCTCTGCTACTGCCTCGTCGCTCAACTGATGAAGACCGTCTACATCCGCCGGTTCGGACAATGGCTCTGACGGCGACGCATGAGAGATCATGATCATGTCCACATCGTTGATCCTCAGATTTGCGCCGCCGCAGGCTGGAGACCGCCCGAGACGAGGGCCGCCACCGAAGCAGCCGAGGCGACAGGCGCCGCGTCCGCCCCACAATCGGGAGCCCCGCGATGTCCTGTCCTCGCTTCGGAACCGGTTGAACAGACGTTTGTGCTGGGCTTTGGCGGTTTCGGCGACGCTCCTGACGCGTGTGGCCGTCCACCTTGCTCGTCGCCGCCTACTGGACGGTTCCAAGCTCAGATTCCTACTACGCGGCGGCGCGCGGTTGAACAGAGCGGCGATATCGCGAATGCGGCATTGCCGCTGGTGAGCCACACAAGCGCAAAACGATTGCTTGCATGGAAACAAAGCACGAGGCCCGGGCCCGAACCGGGTTTCGATCAGCAAGGAGCTTCAAATGGACGACCCGTCTAGTCGCGGCGCGACCAATAACTCGCGCCATTTGAATTCACGACAAAACTAGCAGGGCGGCTCGGAGTTATTGGCGACGGGCGCTCTCGTAACCCGACGCCAGGAGTGCCCCATGAACTATTTTGCCGCCCCAGGATTCTTCAATACCGCGAGCGCTGCCGGATTGAGGGTTTTCAGGAATCGCCGAGTCCTTTTTTGCCGATTTATGGCGATCGCCTTCTATTTGCTGGCACTCGGCATCGTGGCAATTCTTCAGATCGCCAAGGCGCATGCGCAAGAGCTTCAAACGACTGCCGACCGCCCAGATGCTCAACCCATTCCGGCGACGCCCACGAAGTTGCCGGAAGCTTCACGTGAGAGCAGCGCGAAAACGAACAAGGTCGATTGGTCGGGCATCTATTTTGGTGGTCACACCGGTTTCGGGACCGGCGATCTTGGTCCAGGGACGAACGCGATCTTGAATCAGTCAGTTGGCCTGCCGCCGACGGTGACGGGGATGATCGGCGGCCTTCAGGGGGGCTACAACTTTCAGCCAGGTGATGGCTGGGTACTTGGCACAGAAGCCGACATCACATTCGTGAGTCCGCCCGACGAGACGCGTCGGACTGCTGCTCCCTTCAATACGACCCTGGACGCGATGGGGACAGTGCGCGCCAGGATCGGCTATGCGTTCGGCCCATTCCTCCCCTATGCAACGGGCGGGTTTGCTTGGGCACGAACGAAGGTCGACATCAATGGAGATGACGGCGCCGTTTTGTCGAAGCTGAGGCGCTGGCACGCTGGGTGGACGGCGGGCGTAGGTATCGAAATGGCCTTGGGAGGACCGTGGACCGCACGCGCTGAGTACGACTACCTCGATTTGGCTTCTTCGATCTATCGACTCGATGGAACTGGACTGCGCGACGTTTCGGTCCACCCTCAAGTCCAAAGGATCACATTTGGTCTGAACTACCGACTGGGTGATGGGGTCTCGGCACTCGCGAAACCATCGGCGACTGGCGAAGCATCGCCGGACTGGAATGTTCATGGCCAGACAACATTCATTGCCCAGGGCTATCCTGCAATTCGATCTCCTTACGCGTCCGCCAACAGTCTCCCCGGCGGCGGGCAACTGCGCGAGACATGGACCGCGGATGCTTTTCTCGGCGTGCGGCTTTGGGAGGGTGGTGAGTTCTACTTCAATCCCGAACTGGCCCAGGGCTTCGGACTGAACGGAACGCTCGGACTCGCAGGTTTTCCAAATGGAGAAGCGCAAAAAGGCGGGACAGAATTTCCAAAATTCCGCGCTCAGCGCTACTATGTTCGGCAGACATTTGGTCTCGGCGGCGAGCAGGAGGATGTCGCGGACGGCCCTCTGCAACTGGCGGGACGACGCGATATCAATCGCATCACCGTCACGGTTGGCCGTTTCGCAGTTGGAGACTTCTTCGACGCCAATGCCTATGCCAAGGATCCGCGCGCCGATTTCATGAATTGGGCGATCTGGTCATCGGGGGCCTATGATTTTCCCGCCGACCTGCCGGGCTTCACGCGCGGCGCGGTGATCGAGCTTAATCAGAAGAATTGGGCCGTGCGAGCGGGCGCCTTCCAGGTGCCGGAGCAGCCAAACAGCGACGTCCTGGTCTTCAAGGGCGGCGGTGGCGGCGTCGTCGAGTTCGAGGAACGGCACAGCCTGTTCGGGCAGCCCGGTAAGGTTCGCATTGGCACTTTCGTCAACCGCGGCCGCACCGGCGCGTATCGCGATGCCATCGACATCGCCCAGGCAAGTCCGCAAACGGATATCAACGATGCGATGACGGCCCTGCGCCGCAATCAGAATAAATATGGCTTTTACGGGAACATCGAACAGGCTTTGACGGCTGACCTCGGGCTTTTCGCCCGTGCAAGCTGGAACGACGGTCGAACCGAAATTCTATCCTTCACGGATATCGACCGCAGCATTTCCGGCGGTTTCGCCCTGAAGGGCACCGCATGGGGACGGCCCTCGGACACCATTGGGCTCGGGGCTGCGGTCAACGGCCTGTCACGCGCACATCGTGATTTCCTCGCTGCGGGAGGCACGGGATTGCTGATCGGTGATGGGCGGCTGCGTTACGGTCACGAGTCGATCATCGAGGCATACTACGCCCTGCGGTTCAACGATTGGAGCGCCGTCACCTTCGACTATCAGTTTGTTGCAAACCCCGCCTACAACGCCGACCGCGGACCAGCTTCGATTCTGTCGCTTCGCGCACACGCCGAGTTCTGACAGCCGATGGAGCAGAAATTCCAACAATTGCAGGGACTTCCGTCGGTGGAGTGTAGCCGACGCTGCAAGATGGGACATTCATATGGATTGGCAAAGTCTTGGCCATACTGCGCTCACGCTCGGAGGCGCATTCCTTCTCGGCGGTTTGATCGGCTTCGAGCGGCAATGGCGCCAACGCCTGGCTGGGCTACGAACCAACACCCTCGTTGCACTCGGCGCCGCCATCTTCGTCCTCTTTGCAGGGCTATTCCCCGGAGAGTCGAGTCCGACGCGTGTTGCGGCCCAGATCGTTTCCGGCATCGGCTTCATGGGCGCAGGCATCATTTTCAAGGAGGGATTGAACGTGCGCGGGCTCAACACGGCGGCGACGCTGTGGTGTTCGGCCGCGATCGGCGCGCTATGCGGAGCTGGATTTTTCTTTCACGCGTTGATTGCGACGATGTTCGTCATCGCAGTCAATGGAGTTCTGCGTCCGCTCGTGCGCCTCATTGAGCGCCAGTCATTCGCTGGAGGCCAGTTGGAGAGCGCCTATGCTATCAGCATTATCTGTCATGGAGAGGCCGAGGCGCATGTTCGAGCGCTTCTTCTTCGTGATCTTGCCGGCGTTCTACACATTCGCGACCTCGAAAGCACCAATATCGAGGACACAAATCGAGTCCAGGTGAGCGCGACCGTGCGGGCCGACACTCGGCAGGATCGCGTTCTGGAACAGATTATCGGTCGTCTCAGCCTGGAGCCGCTGGTAACGTCCGCTCGATGGCGGTTAGAGCTAGGCGAATGATCGAGAATTAATAGATATCTAGCCACTGAGCGGAGTAGATTCGGGAAGAATACTGAAAGCGCGTAGGTTGATCGAGAGAGGCGAACAATGCTCAAGGTGGTCAATGACAGCCGTCCAAGATCGGCACTGACACTGATCGCGATGGGTGTTGCGATGGCAGGCATTTTCATCGCCGATACGGTTACGGATTATGCCATCGCTGCAGCCGTATTTTACACGGCAGTCATTCTCGTTGCTACACGCATCTTGTCTGGCGCGGCTGTGGTAGTTCTCGCTTGCATTTGCGTCGCGCTGACCTTGATCAGCTTCTTTCTGACCCCCTCCGGCGCATACGAAGTAGGCATCGTCAATACCGGGATTAGCATCGTTGCGATCGGGGTCACAACCTATCTCAGTTTGAGGATGGTCGCCGCAAAGGCAGAGGCGCTGGAGGCCCGCGACCGCCTCTTGCGTATTGCGCGGGTGACGACGCTGGGCCAACTGTCGGCGTCGATAGCGCATGAAGTAAACCAACCATTGGCTGCCGTTGTCGCCAGCGGTGGTGCGTGCGCCCGATGGCTGAGCCAGGAGCCGCCAAATCTCGAGAAGGCCCGTCGCGCGCTTGACCGCATCGTTAGTGACGCGAACCGGGCGAGTCAGGTCATAGCGCGGATCCGTGCCCTTTCGAAGGGCGAGGCTCCGCACAGACAGCCATTCGACCTAAGGGAAGCCGTTCGTGAAATCGTAACCTTGTCACGCAGCGAGATCGAGCGTAGCGGCATCGCCCTGCAGCTAGACATGTATGACGACCTACCTCGCGTTTTCGCTGACCGAGTGCAGATCCAGCAGGTCATAAGCAACCTTGTTCTTAATGCTACGGAGGCGATGGCGGCCGGCGCGTTGCCTGAGCGTCGCTTACGAATCACCGCCTCGCAGGCGGCGCCAGATACCGTTGTTCTTACGGTGGCCGATTCCGGTGCCGGCCTGACGCCAAGCGCGCGCGAACATCTTTTTGATGCCTTTTGGACGACAAAAGAAGGAGGCATGGGGCTCGGCCTGACCATCAGTCAGGCGATCGTCGAAGCAAATGGGGGCCAAATTTGTGCTGCTCCCAATCCGGTGGGCGGAGCCGCATTCGAGGTACGCCTACCGCGCTACACGGAGGTAGCCTGATGAAGAACGAACCGATCATAGAACCGCGGCCGCAACCCATCGTCTATGTCATAGATGACGATCGGTCTGTTCGAGCTGCGCTTGAAGATTTGCTCGCGTCGGTCGGGCTTCAAGTTCGCTCGCACAGCTCGGTCGCCGAATTCCTCGAAAGCACTATCTTGGATGTACCCGGCTGTCTGCTGCTTGACGTTAGAATGCCTGGACAAAGCGGCATCGATTTTCACCGACAAATGCCGGAATACGGCATTCATCTCCCGACAATTTTCATCACGGGACACGGGGACATCGCGATGGGCGTGAGCGCCATGAAGAATGGCGCCTTCGAATTCCTGACGAAGCCTTTTCGCGACCAAGATTTGCTGGATGCCATCCAACAGGCGATCGAGAAAGATCGACAAAGGCGAGAGAATGAAGCGCGCTCGCTGGACTTGAACGCCCGTTGGGAGACGCTAACGCCCGGCGAGCGAGACGTTTTCAAGCTCGTTGTAAAGGGTCTTCTTAATAAGCAGATTGCTGCCGAATTGAATGTTAGTGAGATTACGGTGAAGGTTCGCCGGAGCCATCTTATGCAAAAGTTGCAAGCCAAGACGGTTATTGACCTTGTTAGGATTTCAGACAATTTAAGCGTCTGAATCTCGATACCGGCTGAATGACATCTGCCAAATTCGTCGGCACCAAATCAGTGGGATATATCGGCGCCCGACCTATTCAGGGGCCGGTATATTTGATCGATACCTTCGTATATCGAGACTATATAAAATCATCCGTCCGCGCGCGCATGCGACCGTCTATTTGAGGCATGAATCAGGAGGTGCTGCCTTAGTTGCGGTTTGGACGCGGTGGTCGTGGTAGCTTGTGCATATAGATCGATGCATGCGATCAGGTTGCGAAGGTTGTCGATCGGTATCGCGCGTACGTTCTTGAACGGTCGACGCCCACTCAAGGAACATACAAAAGCGCTTCTGGCCGAATACATACAGAAGCAAATGCGACCTTGGGCTGTTACAACGTCAGACCTCATTTCAAATAGGCCGTGGTCGCGAGCGGCCCATGCTTGAACTCCGCCAGATTCGGTACTTCCTTGCTGCGGCCGAGCACGGTAGCTTTCGAAAGGCGGCGTCGGCCTTGGAGATACAGGAATCAGCGATCAGCCGTCGCATCCGCGATCTTGAAGACGAACTTGGTGCCTCGTTGTTTCAGAGGCACAACGGCGGCGTCTGCCTGACGTTGGCGGGGCAGCATTTCGTGCGTCGCGCACGTAAGGGTCTTCAGCAGATCGAGCACGGCGCTAGGGATGTGGCCGCCATAGGCCGCTCTGAGCGGGGGCATATCAAGGTTGGTATCTTTTCGTCGCTCGCGTCCGGATTCCTGTGCGAGTTACTGGGGGCCTATGGCAAGGAACATGCGAGTGTACGGGTCGAATTTTTTGACGGTGATCCTGCGGATCATGTTGCCTCGATCCGGCGACTTCAGCTCGATGTAGCTTTCATTACGGGAACCGCACAGTGGTCGGACTGCCAAACAGAACAGCTTTGGTCCGAGCGAGTATTCGCAGTGCTGCCCAGCGACCACCCTCTTTCCGAGAAACCGGTGCTTAGCTGGAGTGATCTTGCTGGCGAGAGATTTATTGTAAGTGACGGCGCCCCTGGATCGGAGATCCACGACTATTTGGTCCAGCGCCTCGCCGATCTTGGGCGACACCCGGAAATCCACACCCAATACGTGGGGAGAGACAATCTCCTATCGCTCGTTGCGATCGGGCGTGGCCTGACCGTCATGAGTGAGGCCGGAACGGCAGCCCAGTTTCCTGGAACTGTTTATCGGCAGCTTGTGGATGAGGTTCTACCATTTTGTGCGGTCTGGTCACCACGGAATGACAACCCCGCATGGCGCCGCCTCCTGAGTCTCGCACGTTCGATGTCACGGTCAGCAGCTGCGACAATCATCCAGGCGACCGCGGCGATCCTTTTGACCTCCTCGCCGCTACAAATCCCCGATCCGTGGCTATGAACCGCTCCAGCATCGGGATGATTAGGCGAACGGGGTCGGCCGGTGACTGCCCCGCTTCGCGGGCGAGAATCTCGGCATAGGCGACGAGATCGCGGTGAAGGCTCGCTGGCAGCTCCACCGAGACCTTCACCGGCTTGTCGTCGACGATCGGTCCCAATTTCAGCTTGGCCATCTCAGCCTCCGTAGGGTTCGAGCACTAGATCGCGCGTGACGATGACGCGGACGGGGAACCCCGGCCGGATGGTGAGCGTCGGAGCAATGTTGAGCTGACGCTGGACGATCTGCTGACCGGTCTGGCTGACGCTGTTCGAGGCGCCCTGACGAAGAGCGCGGACGATATCGCTGTCCTGACCCGACGAACCGGCCTCGGCGCCGATACTCAGGATCGTTGAGAGCGCAGCGGCCTTGAACAGTTCGCCCCAGTGATAGTCGACACCATCCTCGAGCCCGGCATAGCCCTCCGCGTCTGCACCAGGCTGACGCTCCAGCACGATGGAGCGGCCATTGGGGAAGATCAGCCGATTCCAGACGAGGAGAATGCGCCGCTGACCGAAGCCGACGCCGCTGTCATACTGCCCGACGACGCGCGTGCCCTGGGGCACGAGCAGGATCTTGCCGGTCGGGCTGTCATAGATGTTCTCGGTCACCTGCGCGGTGATCTGACCGGGCAGGTCGGAGCGAATGCCTGTGATGAGCGCGGCGGCGATGACGGCACCGGCCTGAAGCACATTCTTCGACGCCGGCGCCGCAACACGATCCGGCGAGACGGTTCGCTTGTCGGGCGCCTGGTTGAGGAATGCGAGCTGCCGGTCCTGCGCCGAGGGCGTCGCCGGCTGCGGCGCGAGGCCGAGGCTGGAGAGATCGGCGAGAGGCGTGGCGGTCGCGGTCGGTTGCGCCGAGGTCGCGGCACTGGCGGGCCGATTCTCGGTCGAGGCGAACAGCCGTGCGGTCCGCGCAGCCTCCAGCTCCTGGGCCCGGCGTTGTTCCTCTGGGCTTGGTCCCACGGGGCCTGTCGGCCGTGCGCCGATCGGCGGCACGGGGGCGCCATTCTGCGCATTGAGGATCGGACGGCCGAGGTCGCCGGGCAGTGGCGGGCCGAGCTTCGGAACGCCGGAATAATCCTTCGGCAATCCAGCGAGGCCATCCGGTGTCGAGCGGTTGTCCGTCGAGTACAGCTCCTGGCCCTGGCCGCCGTGACGGGTTTGAAGCGCGTAGATTAGCGCCCCGCCAACACCGAGGCTTGCAGCGAGACCCAGACCGGCCAGCACTTTGCGGGAAAGGCGGGTCACACGCGGCGGCTCGGCACGCAGCCGCATCGTCGCGGCGGGTTCGCCGGTCAGCGGCCGGGTGTCATCAACGTCGGCCGGCTGAGGCTCGGGCGTCGAACCCAGCGCCCGGCCTTCTTCCATTTCGGGATCGCGTTCGTCGCTCACGATGCCGGCCTCCCGTCGGTGCGGGATATGCGGACGCGCTTCTGGTCCTTGCCCGCGCCGAACCGCAATTCGGCGGCGGCGAACAGGCGATCCACGATAATGTAGTTGCCGCGCACGCGATAGTTCACCAGCTCGGAGGTGTCGCCCTCCGGCCCGACCACGAACAGCGGCGGCATCTCGCCTTGGCCGATGCCGCGCGGAAATTCGATGAACACCTGTTTCCCGTCATCGAAGGCGCGCTGCGGCCGCCACGGCGCGCGGTCGCCCGTCACCTCGTAGCGGAAATTGACGCGGGCGAGATCAATGCCGCTGGAGACGGGCTGCGCGGCCTCGGCCTGCTGGTTCTGACGGCGCAGCGCGATGAGTTGGTCCTGCGGATATTGCCAGGACACCGACGCCATGTAGGTCGAAGGCGTCGCGCGCAATTCCATGTGATAGGTGCGCCGGTCGGTGTTGATGACGAGGTTGGTCATCAGCTCGGCGCGGGTGGGCTTCACGAGGATATGGATCTGCTTCGCCGCGCCAACGCCGCTCTCGGTATCGCCGATGATCCAGCGCACCGTGTCGCCGGCGGCGACGGGACCGGAGCCGACGAGCTGCTCGCCGGGCTGAAGCGCGATGTCGGTGATCTGCCCCGGTGACGCGTAGACCTGATAGAGCGCGCCATCGACGAAGGGATAGACCTGCATCGAGTTGATGAAGCCGTTGCGGACGGGTTGGACGCGCGCGGCGGCGTTGGCCTGGTTGACGCGCGTGGCGGGATCGGCCGGTTCTGGCTCGGGCTTGCCGTCCTTGCCGAGCGGCTTCAACTGACCGGGCAGCGGGAGCGGCTTGGGCAATTCCACCACCCTGACCGGCGCTGGCGGATCGGACGTTTGAACGGCCGGAGCCGCATTGTCGTAGGAGATCTCCGGCGGCGGCGTGTGTCCGGCACAGCCGGCGAGCGCCGACGTGCAAAGCCAGAGAAGTGGCAAGCCGGATTTACGGAAAGCCGGAACGGCGCGGTTGAGGAAAGCCGGCCTCCCGGCTTTGCGGAAGGTCGGTGTCATTATCCAAGCTCCTTCGACCAGTTGATGGCGTTGACGTAGATTCCGAGGGGATTCTTCCGCAGCGTGTCGGCGTCACGAGGGGGCTGCACGACAACGGTGAGGATGGCGGACCAGCGCTCGGTGGAAGCCAGCGAGCCATCCTGATAGCGGCGCTCGATCCAGGCGATGCGGAAGCTCGACGGCGAGGCGCGGATGACCGAGGACACCTCGATCGCGATCTGCTGCTTGCCGACCTTGGTGAACGGGTCGTTGGCGCGAGCATAGTCGTTGAGCGCGAGCGCGCCGCCCTGTGTCGTGAAATCATAGGCGCGCAGCCAGTTCTGCCGCACGATGATGGCGTCGGACGGGATCGAGCGGACCTGCTCGATGAAGCGCGCGAGGTAGAAGGCGATCTGCGGATCGTTCGGCTGATAGTCGGCGGTCGCCGGTGCCACGGCCTGCGCCTGGCCGAGCCGGTCAACCTGCACCACCCAGGGCACGATCGAGCCGTTGGCGGACTGCCAGACCAGCGCGGCCGAAAGCCCGCCCGCGAGCGCCAATGAGCCGAAGGCCATGTAGCGCCAGTTGTGGGCCTGCACGCGGGCGGAGCCAATGCGATCGTCCCAGACCTGCGCGGCGCGCTGATAGGGCGTCTCGGGCTGAGGGGTTTTGCCGTAATGAGTGGATGGTCGTTTGAACATGGTCAGTTGCTTTCGGAAAGGTTGACGGAGGAGCCGCCGCCATGGCTGTCGCCACTGCGCACGGCGTGGGCGGCGGCCTGAACGCCGTGTGACATCTGCTGCGAGCGTTTCATGCGCTTCGCCCAGGCCGGCGGGCCGTCGCCGGCAGAGGACGCGGCTCCCGCAGATGCGGCCTCCGCAGCGGTTGTCGTTGCGGCGCCGGAAGTACCCGTGGCGATCTCCGTCGCGGCTTGGCCGCCGGCCTGATAGCTCTGCTTGAGGCTGTCGGCGGCGCGCCCGGCTGCGCGCTTCAACGGTGAGACGGCCGCCTTCGCGCCGGTGCTGGCAACATTACCAAGACCGGACGCGACACCCGATGCACCCGTTTGTCCGGCCGCGCCGAGGCTATAGGCGGTGGAGGCCCCGCCTGCGAGGGCTGCACCACCGCGGGCCGCAGCGGCTGCGCCGCCAGCAAGTGCAGCTCCACCGGACACGGCTGCGCCGGCGGCGGCCGCGCCGGCTGCGACAACGCCACCGGCGGCGAGACCAGTACCAATGGCCGCGCCTGCGCCGAGCTGCGGGCCACCGGAGATGAGGCCGTTGGCGATGCCGGGGCCGAAGATGCCGAGACCAAGCAGCGACAGCGCGGCAAGCACGATCGCCATGGCGTCGTCGATCGACGGCGTTGCGCCGTTGAAGCCGGAGGTGAACTCGGAGAACAGCGTCGAGCCGATGCCGATGATGACGGCGAGAACCAGCACCTTGATGCCGGAGGAGATGACGTTGCCCAACACGCGCTCGGCCATGAAGGCGGATTTGCCGAACAGGCCGAAGGGAATGAGGACGAAGCCGGCGAGCGTGGTCAGCTTGAACTCGATCAGGGTGACGAAGAGCTGGATCGCGAGGATGAAAAACGCCAGCAGCACCAGAGCCCAGGCGAAAAACATGCAGGCGATCTGGATGAAGTTCTCGAAAAACGACCAGTAGCCCATCAGGCTGGAGATGGAGTCGAGCAGTGGGCGGCCGGCATCGAGACCGGTCTGGGCCACCTTGCCGGGTCGCATGAGATCGCTGACGGCGAAGCCCGTACCCGACGCCTTCAGGCCGAGGCCCGCGAAGCTCTCGAAGATGATGCGGGCGAGATTGTTCCAGTTGGAGATAAGGTAGGCGAAGACACCGACGAAGAGCGTCTTCTTGATTAGCCTCGCCATAATGTCGTCGTCCGCGCCCCACGACCAGAAGAGTGCGGCGAGCGTGACGTCGATGACGATCAAGGTGGTGGCGATGAAACCGACTTCGCCACCGAGCAGGCCGAAGCCGCCGTCGATGTAGCGAGTGAAGACCTCAAGGAAATGGTCGATGACGCCGGTGCCGCCCATGTCAGCGAACCTCCGGCCGGGCGCGCTCGGCCTGCATCGCAGGCTCGGTCACGCCCGCTGGCGCACTGTCTTTGTGGATAGGATCAGCCGACGCGGGCGCACTTGGAAACATCGTGGTCGGCGCAACCGGCGACGATGATGAAACCGGGGCCGGCCGGCCGAGGAAGCGGCGCCGGTTCTCTGCCCATGCCTTCAGGCAATTGGGATCGCGCGTGCCGGCCTCACCGATCTCGGAACAGCGAAGCAGTTCGGCGGCGAGAGGATCTTGTGCTGTGACCGAACGGCCCTGCGTCGCGAGGACGTCCGGCGAAACGTCCTTGCGGCTCATCTCGATCG
>JAEXHR010000133.1 GCA_023449855.1 Pseudomonadota bacterium
CGCTTGGCCCTGGATTGCTTCGCTGCGCTCGCAATGACGGGGAGGGTGGTCAGGCCGCGGGTACGAAGGCGCCCGGCGGCACATGGCCATCCACATAGGCATGATATAGCGCGTCGAGCTGCACCCACAACACATTGGTCTTGAAGATCAGCGCATTGGCCACCAGCCGCCGTTCCGCCGGGGTGGTGGCATGCTGCTTGACATAATCGAGTGCAAAGCCGGCGTCGCGCGGCGCCTGGGTCAGGCGGCGGCTGAAATAGCTCATGATGTCGGGATTGACGAAGTCGTAGTGCTTCAGCATGCCCGAAATCCGCTCTTCGTGCAGGTTCGGCGCGAACAGTTCCGTCAGCGAGGAGGCGATGGCTTCCAGCGGCGAGCGGTCGCGCACATAATGCACATAGGCCTCCACGGCGAAGCGTGTCGCGGGCAGGATGCCCTCGGTGGATTCGACATAGGCGGAGTCGAGCCCGAGCCCTTCGGTCAATTTCAGCCAGCGCTCGATGCCGCCTTCGCTGCCGATATCGCCGTCGTGATCCTCGATGCGGTGTCGCCATTCCAGCCGTGTCGCGCGGTCGCGGAAACGCGAGATCACCACCGCATCCTTGATGGGGATGGTGCTCTGATAGTAGTAGCGGTTCAGTGCCCAGGCCTGCACCTGGCCCTTGTTGAGCTGGCCGCCATGCAACAGCTTATGGAATGGATGCAGGCTGTGATAGCGCGTCGCGCCGATCTCGCGCAGCGCCGCCTCCAGTTGCTCGGCCGTGTCGAGCGGCACGCCGGGATCGATCGAGAGCGCGGACAGTTTCACAACCTGATCTCCATGAGAGCGTTTTCGAGCGAAGTGGGTACCGGTTCGCGTCAAGAAAACGCGGCAAACAAAAAGCTAGAGCGTTATCTCCATCCCGTTATGGGGGATCTTCCATCCGGTTGTCGTCAGTGCCGCCCGTTCTGCCGAGTCGTGCAACAGTGCCGGATTCGAATTGTTGATGTGCAGAAAGAATTTCTGGCCGATGCCGGCATCGGCCAGCGATGCGATCGCGCCATCTGCGCCGGACATCGCAATATGTCCCATGCTCTGCCCGGTCTTGTGGCCGAGCCCGGCAGCGATGAGTTCATCGTCGCGCCACACGGTGCCGTCGAAAAACACCAGCGGCGCACCGCGGATGCGCTCTTTCAGCTCCGGCGTCACGCGCGCGCAGGCGGCGATGAAATAGAAATACTTGCCGGTCGCCGGCTCGCCGATGCGCAGGCCCAGCGTATCGCCGTCGCCATCCTCGCCGGCCGGATGAGCCTGTCCTTCGAGATACCATGCGCTCTTGCCGGGCACCGTGAAGGGCAGCACCTCAAGCCCCGATGCGGTACCGTCCTGCAGGCGCAGCGCGAAGCTGGTATCAGTGGCGATGGCTTCGCGCTTCACGTTCTTGTCCGACAGCACGTTGAAAATGCTGTTGGCCCTGAGGATCGCGAGCACGCGCTGATGCGCATAGATCGTGAACGGCGAGCCCTCGCGCATCGAGAGCAGTCCGGCTACGGCATCCACCTCGCCATTGGTCAGGATGACGCCCGCGATCGGCGAGTGCCGTAACGCGCCGTCTTGCGGATGCAACAGCGGGGTTGCCGTGACCTGTTGCCGCAGATCGGGCGACGCGTTGATCAGAAACCAGTTGCGATCATCGGCGGTGACGGCGATGCACGCCTGTCCGTTCTGCAGTTCAGGCCGGTCGCTGCGCGCTGCGCGGCATATTTGGCAGCCGCAATTCCACTGCGGGACGCCGCCGCCCGCTGCAGCTCCAAGAACGACGATACGCAACATCAGATCGCCCCAGGCGCGGCCAGCAGCTTCAAACAAATCTCAGCAGAAAAGGGCGCCCTCCCGGATGACCCGGAAAAGGCGCCCCGATCGGCACTCTGAACTCGGGTCTTACTTGCGCGCCGCGCAGGCATACATGTTGATTTCCATGCCGACCGCAACTTCAACAATCTTCGGTGCTTTCCAGGCCATGTTTCTCTCTCGCTCTTGAATGCAGCCGATGCTGCAACAAGGTAACTCTAGTCGTTAGCCAAAGGTTCGCCAACTGCTTCGTCATCAGAATGTGAGGGAAGGCGGGCAGGTTCGGAAACGGAGGTCACTTTTGCGTGCGCCGCAAAAACAATCGCAATGCAACATTGCAAAGCGTGCGGCGTTCCTTAACCTCCTATGAGTCTTTGCGGCAAAGCCATCGCCCGTTGTTGACGGCAATTTTCAGGAAGTCGGGGATCGTCATGCCACGCTATTTTTTCAACACCCGTCTTGGCGACGAAGTCGTCGATGACCCGGATGGCGAGATGCTGCGCAATCCCGACCATGCCTGGGAAGTCGCCCGTTCCATGATCATGCAGTTGCTGCGCTCGGAAGGCACGCAGCGCGATCTTCTCTCTGCGGTGCTGGAAGTGACCGACGAGCAAGGCGAGATCGTGCTCGAATTCCCTTTTACGGAAGCGCTGCTCGATTCCGTGGATTCAACGACGCGGCACTGAGACGCAGCGCGTCGATGTTTTGATTGCGCATCGACGGTAAAATATTTCACACTGCGCGCCGGAGAGCCTGGGGATGCGCGGCGGTGTTTGCTGCGGTCGAAAAAAGGCTTCCTTAAAGGGAGAGATTCATGACCGTTTATGCGTCCGCCCGTCAGGCTCTGCTTGCCGGTGTGTTTATTGGCGTCTTTGCATCCGGCGCCGTTGCCCAGCAATCGGATTCGACCCCCGCGGCGCCTGCGGCATCGCCGCCCCCCGCTGCCGCTCCCGCTCCTGCAGCGACGCCAGCTCCCGCGCCGCCAGCTCCCGCGCCGGCAGCCCCGCAGGCTGCAGCTCCCGCGCCGGCTGCGCCCGCGGCTGCTGCCGCTGCACCCGCGCTGCCGCCGGGCTCACCGCTGATCGGCCGCCCCGCTGATAATGCCGCCGCCGCCAAGCTTGCGCCTGTTGCGCCGCCGCCGATTCCGTCTGCGCCGGACAAGCTGCCGACCGCCAAGCTGAAAGTGCCGGCCGGCTTCAATATCGAAGTCTATGCCGCGGGCATGGCCAATGCGCGCTCCATGCGCGAAGGCGACAAGGGCACCGTGTTCGTCGGCTCCCGCCTCGTCGACAAGGTCTATGCCGTCGCCAACAAGGACGGCAAGCGTCAGGTCAAAGTGCTGGCCTCCGGCCTCTATCGTCCGAATGGCTTGGCCTTCAAGGATGGCACGCTCTATATCGGCGAGCTATCGAAGATCTCGAAGATCGAGAAGGTCGAGGACAATCTCGACAATCCGCCGAAGCCGACGATGATCTACGACAAGCTGCCGAAGGACGAAGCCCATGGCTGGAAGTTCATCGGCATCGGTCCTGACAACAAGCTCTATGTCCCGGTCGGTCAGCCCGGCAACAGCGTGCTGCATAGCGAGGACCACGGCCAGATCCGCCGCATCAATCTCGATGGCTCGGGCGCGGAAGTCGTGGTGCGCGGCATGCGCAACACTGTCGGTTTCGACTGGAATCCCGAAACCAAGCAGATGTACTTCACCGACAACGGCCGCGACTGGATGTCGGAAACGGTGCCGGAAGACGAACTCAATCGCGTCTCCAAGGACGGCGAGAATTTTGGCGCGCCGTTCTGCCACCAGGGCAATATCCTCGATCCGGAATTCGGCTGGGGCAAGTCCTGCGCCGACTACACCGCGCCGGTCGGCTTGCTCGGCGCCCATACCGCGGCGCTCGGCATGCGCTTCTACAATGGCAAGCAGTTCCCGGCCGCCTACAAGAACGCGATCTTCATTGCGCGTCACGGCTCCTGGAACAAGTCGCAGAAGCTCGGCGGCGACGTCGTGGTCGCAAAGCTGAACAAGGACGGCACCGTGAAATCGATCGAGCCGTTCCTCACCGGCTTCATCGAGGACAACAAATATGTCGGCCGTCCGGTAGACGTGCTGCCGATGAAGGACGGCTCGCTGCTGGTCTCCGACGACTGGAACGGGGCGATCTATCGCATCACCTACGGCAAGCCGAAGGTCGCGGACAAGAAGTGATGGCGTTGCCGCAAGGCAAGCGCCGTCATTCCGGGGCACGCGCACTTCGCGCGTGACCCCGGAATCCCGCCATGAGTCATACATCGAGATTCCGGGTTCGCTTGCGCGACGTTGTCGCTTCAGCGCCCCGGAATGACGAGTTCAAATCGAAAGAGACACATCGATGCGCCCGTTCGCCATCATCGTGATGTCGTTACTTGCCGTTTCCCCACTCTCTGCCGCCGAACCCATCGCTGAGCGCGCCGCGCCGTGCCTCGCCTGTCATGGCGAGAAGGGGACGTCGGAGACCGAGAACACGCCGTCTCTCGGCGCGCAGCAGCCGGCCTATACGCTGATCCAGCTCTATATGTTTCGCGAGAAGCTGCGCACCTTCGAGCCGATGAACGAGATGGCGAAGGATCTCACCGACGACGATCTGCGCACTTTCTCCGACTACATCGCGACGCTGCCGAAGCCGGTGGCTGTCGATGGCGGCGATCCCGCGCGCATGCAGGCAGCGAAGGTACTGACCTCGCAATTCCGCTGCGACAGCTGCCACAATGCCGACTTCGCCGGCCGCGACAACATCCCGCGCATCGCCGGCCAGCGCGAGGATTATCTCGCCAAGACCATGCGCGAATACAAGGACAACAGCCGCCACGGCTATGACGCCACCATGGCCGATGTGATGCAGCCGATCTCCGACGCGCAGATCGTGGAGCTGGCGTATTTCCTGGCAAGAGCGAAGTAGCCGTAGGGCGGATGAGGCGAAGCCGTCATCCGCCGCGGAGTTTCAGCTATGCACTCGGCAGGCGGATTACGCTTCGCTCATCCGCCCTGCGGCAAAGCGCTCATGCTCGTGCAATCGCGTGAAAGAACGTCCCCGTGACATGACCACGC
>JAEXHR010000151.1 GCA_023449855.1 Pseudomonadota bacterium
GTCCTGACCGATCATATTGTCATGCTGCGTCAGGCATTCCGGCAAACCCGCGATGAACATCCTTTCACGATCGATGCGATCGTTGTGCTGCCCGATCATCTACATGCGATCTGGACGTTGCCTGAAAGCGACGTTGATTATGCCGGACGATGGCGTCGTTTGAAGGGGCTATTTACGCGAGCAGTCGAGAAGGCGGGCGTCTCGCCTCTCCGTGATCCCCGCGGCGAGCATATGCTGTGGCAACGGCGGTTCTGGGAACATACGATCCGCGATGACGGCGATTTCGAACGTTGCACGGACTACATCCACTTCAATCCGGTGAAGCATGGCTATGTGACTGCGCCAAGCGCGTGGCCTTACACATCGCTGCATCGTTATGTACGCGCGGGAATATTGCCGAACGATTGGGGAGGTTCGGGACGGAGCGATAGCGGCGATTTCGGTGAGCCGAAGGTGTAGCCCGGAAGTAATGAAGCGTAATCCGGGATCAGCTGTCACCTTAGGCACGGTGCCAATGGCGAGGCCGGTCCCCGGATTGCGCTTCGCTCCATCCGGGCTACGAGACGGCGTCTAGAACTTCACCGTCGCAAACGCCCGCACATTCATCCCTGGCTGCAGCACGTTGTCCTTGTTGTAGGACACTGAGTACCTGATGTTCTCGTTCAGCAGGTTGTTGCCGACGAGGCCCACCGTCATTTCCTTCGCACCATAGATGCGCGAATCCAGCAGCGTCTTGTAGCTCACTTCCGCCTTCAGCAGGTTGTAGCCGGCGGTCGGCGTCTCCGCGACGGCGGAGATGTCGTTCTGCGCGAAGGCATGCAGCATGTTGATGCGCGCGAACCAGTTCGCATCGCGCCAGAAGACGCCGCCGCCCGCGCGCACCGGCGGGATGCGTGGCACATTGCTGCCATCGGCGAAGGTCGCGCGCACCACATCGGCCTGGCCTTCGACACCGAACATGCCGGTGCCGAGCTTGGTCACATCGATCTGGGTCTGGAATTCACCGCCGCGGAAGGTGGCGTCCCGCTGCGAATAGATCGCCTGGTTGAGCTCCTCGCCCGCACCGACGATGCAGGCGCTACCGGAGCAGGTATTGCCGGTGAGAGCGCGATAGATGAAGCCGTTGAACTGCGTGTAGTAGCCCGTGAGTTCGAAGCGCACGGGCCCCGCAGCGCGGCGCAGACCGACTTCGACCGACTTCGCCGTCTCGATGCCGAGATTGGGATTGCCGATATCGAAGGTGCCAGTGGCATCATGGCCGCCGCGCGAAAACAGCTCGGCCGGCTTCGGCGCACGCTCCGTATACTGTGCGGTGACGCTGGCCGAGAGGCCGCCCCAAGGCAGATCCTGGATCAGGCCGATGCTGCCGCTCTTCGGCGTGAAGGCGCGATTGATGCCGATGGCAGCTCCGATCGAGGTCGGATCGGCATCGGTGTCGAACTCGGTGGGAATGAACGACGGCGCCGAGCCGGATAGCTCGACATGCTCGACGCGGCCGGCGATCTGCGCGCGCGTCCAGTCGGTGAATTTCAGCTCGTTGAAGACATAGCCGGCGACCTTGGTGTTCCTGTTCGGATCGAACAGGCCATTGGTCGGGCTGCCGATGCCTTCGGGGCTCGGCGCCATCAGTTCCTGATGGCTGGCCTGGATGCCGAAGGCCGTGGTCACCGCAGCGAAGCCGGCATTGAAGGGCATCATCTGCACTTCCACGCGGCCTTCCTGCTCCTTGTTGGTGAAGGTCTGGTGCACATGCGGCGCGCCGGTGCCGCCTTCCTCCAGGCCGATCTCGTCGTGCTTGTAGTCGGTCGCGCCGGCCCAGAACCGGATCGCTTCGATGGCCGCGGCATCGGGGCGATATTCCCCCTTCATGGTGACCTTGGTCTGCTCGCCGACAATGCGCGTCTGCTGCTGCGCGCCTTCGACGCCGGGGATGCCGTAATTGGCCCGGTTATGCGTGATCGCCGCGCCGATATAGCCGCCGTCGAAGAAATACGACCCGCCGAGCGCCGCACCGCCGCTCTGCATCGCCGTATTACCCTGTCGGCCGTTGAAGGCGATGCCGGGCTCGGCATAGGGGTAGGACGGCACATTGTAGTCGCCGGCCTTGTTGCCATAGACATCGGCATGCACGGCGACATTGCCGCCGCCGGCATCGAGCAGGATGCCGCCATCGACGCCGCGCGACGCCGAACTGATCGAGGTGCGCACTTCTGCATTCATGCAGCCCGGCGCGGCGAGGCCGGCAGCCGGTGCCTTGGCCGGCAGGCCGTAGCTCATGAAGGGCGCGGCGACGGCGCAATTCGGCAGCGCGTCGGGAATGCGGTTGTTGGAGGCGGATACCACGCCGCCGATGGACTGTGAGCCGTAGCGCAAGGTCGCCGGACCGCGGATCACCTCGACCTGATTGGCGGCGAAGGGATCAACCGGGACGAAATGATCCTCGCCGAGATCCGACGCGCCACCACTCGAAATGCCGTTCTCCACGATGCCGACGCGGTTGACGTCGAGGCCGCGAATGATCGGCCGGCTGGAAGCGCCGGGGGCGTAGCCCGAGCCGGTGATGCCCGGCTTGTTGGCGAGTAGATCGCCGAGCGTATTGGCGCCGGAGCGGCGGATTTCGTCATTCGGCACCACGGTGACGGTGGCGAATTGATCGGTGACGATGGGCAGCTCGCCTTGCGGCGCGGCGGCCGGCTCGGCTTCCACCGGCACCGGTGCGGCGCTCGGCGTCGGCGCGGCGCGGGTCACATGCACATGGGCATGAGGTTTCGGTTGCGGCTTGCGGCGCACGATCGGGCTCGGTGCGGTGACCTCCACCGCGGGGAGCTGGGTCTGCGCGGATGCGAACGAGGGAAGGCTGCTCCATCCGATGATGGCGGATGAGCCGAGCAGGAGCGCGCGCTTGAATGAGGTGGGCATGGAGTGGTCCTGACTTCACCGGCCGCGCAGATATCGCGACGTCGCCGGCACTTGCGGTGATGCAAATTCACTTCGGATGCGCCGTCACGACGGAGTCGTGGCGGCGATGGTCGCTGGTGAAGTCAGGAAGCGGGAGGGCCGCGTGGTTGCTGCGCGCCGCTGATGGAATCGAGGTGATCGAACTCGGCCTTGATGGCCTGATGGGCAAATTCCGTTGCCTGAGGCAGCAGCAGGATCGGCGGCGCCGAGAACAGCGCCGTGCCGGCCATCGCCATGACAGCGCAGATATCGCAGGGAACGCCGACGCGGTGTTGCTGGTGGTCTGGGTCAGGGCTGGACGGCGCCTGCACCTGTTCGATCGATGCTCCGGCGGGGGCCGCGTGGAGCTCGTCGAGATGGATGTGGCCGAGCGACAGCACGATCTGCACGGCCAGCGCAAACAGCGCCAGCTTTGCCCCATGCCTGAGATTGTCGCGAAACCACTTCATGCCGATCGGCAGCCCCTACATCGGCTGGCCAAGAGGTCAGTCAATGCCGATGTTATAATGTAACATCGCGCGGTGAGGGGTGGGGTGTCAACGGGCGGAGGTGTGGCGGAGGCGAGAGGGTGGTCGGCTGTGGGATTTGGGTAACGTTTGGACGCCGGAGCGCCGTAGCCCGGATGGAGCGCAGCGCAATCCGGGGACCGGCGCTTCAGCTAGGTCTGCTGTCCCCGCATTACGCTTCGCTCCATGCGGGCTACAGGGCACCGACTCTCCCGCAGCCACGTCGCTGCAAAGGCGCCGAGCAACAGCAGCAGCCCGATCACGCCGGCAAACATCGGCAGCACGCCGACGCCGCGCACCACGCTGGCGTCGCGCATGTGGACGCCCATCCAGCCATCGCCGCGGAAGGTGGTGGACGACCGCACCGGCACCACGCGCGGGATCTCGATGCCCGAACCCTCATTGAGCCGGCGTGCGTCGCCGCCGCTCGCCTGCGCCAGCGGGCGCAGCATCTCGGTGGTGGAGGTCACTTCCGAAAACTCCTTCGGATTGACCGGGCCGACATTGATCAGCGCTTTCAGCGTGCCGTCGGTGGCCTGCCAGAGGCCGAGTTCGTCGGCCGCCGTCGTCGCGCGCCACTGGCCGGGTTCGCCGGCGGTGAGCGTCAGTTCGCGTGTCTTGCCCGACGGCGAGGTGATGGTGACCGGGCTAACGTTGTCGCCCATGGTCTGGCGCAGCACGACCAGATCCTTGGCTTGCGTCTGCAGCTTCAGCGATTCCTCTTCGAGGTCCGGCTGCTTCATCAGCCAGTGCGACATGCGGCGGAGCAGATCGAGATGCGGACCGCCGCCTTCATAGCCGCGCGCCCACAGCCAGATGTGGTCGGACAGCAGCAGCGCGACGCGGCCTTCGCCGGAGCGCGACAGCAGCAGCAGCGGCTTGCCGTCCGCGCCGGTCATGACAGGCGGCGTGGTGGTGTTGCGCGTCTCCACGGTGCGGAAGAAACGGCTCCATTTCGGCGGCTCGCTGTTCGCGCCTTCGAGGCCGCGGGTCACCGGATGGCGTTTGCCGACATCGGACAGATGCGCATAGAACGGCTTCTCGCTGACGCCGACCGGCTCGGCGGGCAGCACCGAGTCGAGCGGTGTGCGCCAGATGCTCGTATTCGACGCATAGTCCGGCCCGGCCGAGACCAGCACCGCACCGCCATTGCGTACATAGCGCGCGATATTGTCGAAGTAAGCGATCGGCAGCACGCCCTGGCGGGCATAGCGATCGAAGATGATCAGCTGGAATTCGTGGATCTTCTGCTGGAACAGCTCGCGTGTCGGGAAGGCGATCAGCGACAGCTCGTTGATCGGCGTGCCGTCCTGCTTCTCCGGCGGACGCAGAATGGTGAAATGCACGAGATCGATGGAGGCATCGGACTTCAGCAGGTTGCGCCAGGTGCGCTCGCCCGAATGCGGCTCGCCGGAGACCAGCAGCACGCGCAGCTTGTCGCGCACGCCATCGATGGCGACCACCGCGCGGTTGTTGACGAGGGTGAGTTCGTTGTCGATGGGCGAGGCCTCGATCTCGACGATGTTCGGGCCGGCATGTTTGATATCGACATCGACGCTGATGGTCTGGCCGGACACCATCTGGCGCTCGCCGATGGTGTCGCCGTCGCGGCGGATGGTTACGCGTGCGCGCTCGTTGGTAATGCCTTGATCGTCGAGGCGGAAGGTGACTCGCTGCGATTGCCCGACGATGCCGAAGCGCGGCGCGGCGGTGATGGCGATGCGGCGGTCACGCTCGTCCCGGACGCCGGTAATCAGCGCATGCAGCGGCGCCTTGAAGCCGAGGCCGGCGAGATTGGCGGGAATGTCGTGCACGCGGCCATCGGTGATCAGGAAGGCACCGGCGACGCGATCGCTCGGGACATCGGAGAGAGCGGATGACAATGCGCCGAACAGTTTCGTGCCATCGGTCTCGCCATCGGCCTGACCGGCTTCGACGGTGCGGACCTCGAGACCTTTGACCTGCTTGAGCCGATCGACGAGCTGCTTCGTGGCGTCTTCGGCTTCCCGGGTGCGATTGCCGAAGGACTGGCTCGGGCTCTTGTCGATGACGACAGCCGCGACCGAGGTCAGCGGTTCGCGCTCTTCGCGGGTGAAGGAGGGATTGGCCAGGGCCAGCAGGATCAGCGCCAGCGCGGCAACGCGGATGGCGGCGCCACGTGCGCGGCCGAGCAGCAGCAGCGCCGCGATGACGACGATGGCCGCGAGACCGATCCAGAGGACCAGCGTCGGGACGAGGGGCGTGAATGCGATGCCGTATTGCATGCCGCGCTCCTATTGACCGAGACGTTCGATGAGGGCGGGCGCGTG
>JAEXHR010000173.1 GCA_023449855.1 Pseudomonadota bacterium
GATGGGTTTTCGCGAAGACGCTCAACCCATCCTACGGGAGCGGCGGATCTGGACGATGCCGACGAGCAGCAGCACGAACACTGCACCGCCCACGATCAATCCCGCGCGCAACCGGCCGCCCGGTCGATCGATGTAACGCGACCACAGCGACGGCGCCTCGCCTTCGCGGGCGAGACGGAATGCGACGACACCGTCGCCGATGGAGGTGCCGGATTCCGAATGGCCGCCGGCGCCGATGACAACATATTGCTCGCCATCGACGGCGTAGGTCATCGGATTGGCGACGCCCGGCACCGGCAACCGGCCCTGCCAGAGCTCCTTGCCATCGGCGGCATCGAAGGCGCGCAGATAGGCGTCCATCGCGCCGGTGAAGATGACGCCGCCCGCAGTCGCCAGCACACCACTGACCAGCGGGGTGCCGGTCTTTAGCGCCATGCCGAGCGGCGCAATGTCCTCGGTGGTGCCGACCCTGCTCTCCCACAGGATCTTGCCGGCCTTCAGATCGACGGCGACCATCGTTCCCCAGGGCGGCGGATTGCAGGGCATGCCGAGCGGCGACGTGACGAGCGCCCGCGTCATCGCAAAGGGTGCGCCGCGCTGCGGTCCGAAATCGGTGCCCGATGGCGGCTTGTAATTCTGCGCCTGCGCGCGCGGGATCAGCGTAACGCGATGCACGGCGCGGCTGGTATTGGCGAACATGATCTGACGACCGGGATCGTAGGCCACGCCGCCCCAGTTGACGCCGCCGCCGGTCATCGGAAACAGCAACGTGCCTTGTGTGGACGGCGGCGTGAACAGGCCGTCATAACGGCCGGACTGCAACTGCTCGCCGCAGGCGTTGCGATCCCAGACCGTCAGGCCGAAGGGTTTGTCGACATCGAGGCGCTGGGGCAGCAGCGGCGGCACATGCGTGGGAAACGGCTGCGTCGGCGACAAGCTTTCGCCTGGCGCGCCGCCTTGCGGCACCGGCCGCTCCTCGACCGGCCAGACCGGTTGGCCGGTGTCACGGTCGAGCACGAAGACAAAGCCCATCTTGGTAGCCTGGATCACCACGTCGCGCGAACCGCTGCCGATGTCGATCCGCGCCAGCGTCGGCTGGGCCGGCACGTCGTAGTCCCAGACATCGTGATGCACGGTCTGGAACGCCCAGACGCGTTCGCCGGTCTCGATTCTGAGCGCGACGACGGAATTGGCGTGGGCGTTGTCGCCCGGCCGCTTGCCGCCGTAGAAATCCGGGCTCGGCGACGAGGTCGGCAGGAACACGAGGCCGCGCTCAGCATCCGCCGACATCGGCGCCCACACATTGGCGTGGCCGGCCTCGATGCCGTCGCGGATCAGCGGGTCCCAGGTCCAGCGCGCCTCGCCGGTGCGGGCGTCGAAAGCGCGGACAATGCCGCGCGGCGCATCGACCCGGCGATTATCGGCAAAGGACGAGCCGACCACGATGGTGTCGCGCGCCACCACCGGCGGCGATGTGACCTGAAATTCGCCGGCATAATCGAGCGGCATGCCGGGATCGAGCTTGACTTCACCCTCCTCGCCGAAGCCGGCGCATCGTTGTCCGGTCTTCGCATCGAGCGCAATCACACGCGCATCGTTGGTGCCCATGATGATGCGGCTGGCGCAAACAGCGTTCGCCGCGGCCTGAGGATCGCGCCAGTGGGTGACACCGCGACAGACCCAGCGATTGCCGGGCCTGAAATCGGCAGGAATGCCGGGATCGTATCGCCAGCGCGCGCGGCCGGTGGCCGGGTTCAGCGCCACCACCTCGTTGAACGGCGTACAGAAGATCAGACTGTCCTCGACCAGCAGCGGCGTCGCCTCGAATTTCGAGCGCCGCATCAGCGCCGGCGGGCGAGCGATCAGATCGCCGGTATGGAAACGCCAGGCCTCGATGAGGCGCGTGACATTTCCCGGCGTGATCTGCGAGAGCGGTGAAAACCGCGTCCCGCCAGCATCGCCGCCCCAGTATTCCCATGCGGATGCCGAGGACATCATGGCGACCATCGCCAGCACGACACGCGCAACCAGTCCCCGCATCGACCTGTCTTCCACACTCACATCGGCGAGCCCGATGTTAGAGGAAACGACGGTTGTGTCTATCGAGCGATCACATCGGAGGCTGCGGCGTTACGCCTGAGGCCGAACGCGAAAAAGCCGGCTCATGCGAGCCGGCGGCCATCGTCGGAAGCGCAAAATATCTCCGCGGCTTCCTTGTCGGGGCGGTCTTCCTCGACCTGCACCGATTCGCCGCGCGACAGTTTCGTCGCGGTATGTTCCAGAACGCCGGCAACGATATTGGAAACCGCGCGCTCGATGGGCGCAGCCTCGCTGATTGTCTGCACGATCCGGTCGACGAAAGCGGTCATTCCAAAGCCCTCTTGCGACACCAAATGCATCCGCCGTGGTTTCGTTCCCGATGATCCCTTTCTGCATGGCTCTCATACCGCCGCGCGCGTGTCCCGGAACACGAGCGGCGGCACAGGCATTGCCTGTGCGGAGGATGGAGGCTGGCGATGCCCAAATATCATTTCGAGATTATCGATGGTTTTAGACTGGAAGACCCGATCGGGCAGGACTGCAGCAGCGACGTACAGGCGAGACATCTCGCCGAACGAATGGCGCGTCAGATCGCGGAGGACATCCAGCATGACGACAGCGATCGCAAGGTGATCGTGCTCAACGATCACGGCGACGAAGTCTACAACACGCCGATTGATCCCGGTCGGGACAGTGATGCACCAACGTGAAGATTCGCTGAAGTGAATGCAGCCTGAACGAAGCGCGTCAGTGGGGCTGACGCTTTCCGTTGCTGCCAACAACATTGTCAATCGAACTACACTTTGTTCGGAACATCCCCATTCGCATGCCGTTGTCGGGCGGGCAATGCAAACGCTAATGCGAGGAGAACCAAGATGAACAAGCGTTTATTCATGAGTGTCGCGACCGCTGCCTTGATTGCAGGTACGAGTTTCGTGAATGCACAAAGTCCTGGTGGCGCCGGAGCAGGCAGCGCCGGCGGCGCAGGCATGAGTCGTGAAGCGCCCGCGGGCGGCGGCGCGGCTGGTGGCGGCGCCTCCATGCGCGGCGGCACCGAGCGCGGCGGCGCTGAAGATCGTGCAGCGCCGGGCGCCAATAGCGCGCCGAGCAAACGCGATGAAGCCACCGACACCACCAACAAGTCCGAGCAGAAACAGCCTGCAGCGAAGCAGAGCCAGTCGGACGACAAGATGCAACGCGATAACGGCAATCAGCGTGCGACCGATCAGACCCGCGACAGCGGCAAGAACGCGAAGGACATGAAGGCCGAGGACAAGAGCAATCCGGCAGCCAATTCGAAGTCGACCGCCGACAGCAAGTCGACCACGACCGAGAAATCGACCACGACCACCGGTCAGGCCGCCGCCGGCGCCAAGCTCACCACAGAGCAGCGCACCAAGGTCACCACCGTGATCAAGCAGCAGAACATCGCGCCGGTGACCAATGTGAACTTCTCGGTGTCGGTCGGCACCCGCGTTCCGCGCGATGTGCACTTCCATCCGGTCCCGGCCGAGATCGTGACCATCTATCCGGCCTGGCGCGGCTACAACCTGATCCTGGTCAGCAACCAGATCGTGATCATCGATCCGGCCACCTATGAGATCGTAGCCGTCATCGACGCCTAAGCGTCATCGCGTAACTCAGGCGGCGGGCGGGTTCTTCGGAACCTGCCCGTTGTCATTGCCGGGTTCCTGAGCCGCTACATCCGCAACTTTGGCCGGTATTTCCGCGTTGCGGGTCTTGCTGTGGTTAACACGTCAATTCGCTGGTTCCATTGGGCATTTTATCAACCTGACAAGGTATTTGGCTGGGGGAACCCGCCCCTGTAAGGCTTCCCCTGCCCGCCGAGGTTACCTATAACCCCCGGCAGAACCGTGCTTTTGCGCCGCCTCGCCTGTCCGGGACCCCCGATGGCTAACACCACCGCCAACACCGTCTTCGTTCTTAACGGCCCGAACCTCAATCTGTTGGGGATCCGGGAGCCGGAGACCTATGGGCATGCCACCCTCGCCGATGTCGAGGCGCTGTGCGCGGCGGCGGCTGCGAATTATGGCTTCACCGTCGACTGCCGCCAATCGAATGTCGAGGGCGAGCTGGTCAATTACATCCACGAGGCGCGCACCAAGGCGATTGGCATCATCATCAATGCCGGCGCCTATTCGCACACCTCGATCGCGATCCATGACGCGCTGGTCGGTGTGAAGGTGCCAACGGTCGAAGTGCACATCAGCAACGTCTACACCCGCGAAGACTTCCGCCATCATTCCTTCACGGCGCGCGCCGCCTTTGCCAGCCTGTGCGGCTTTGGCATCGAGGGCTACCGCCTCGCGATCTCCGGCCTTGCCGCCAAGCTCGGCAAGACCCCGCTCACCTGATTCAAACCCACTCCTTCAGATATCGGATTGTCCATGGCCCGTAAGCCCGCCCCTGCCAAAGCCGCCCCGAAAGCCGCTGTGCCGAAAGTCGCCGCGCCGCAAGCTGCCTCCGCTGACAGCGCCTTCATCCGCGAACTGGCGCAACTGCTCAATGAGACCAATCTCACCGAGATCGAGGTCGAGCGCTCGGGCCTGCATGTGCGCGTTGCCCGCGAGGTGCATGTGACGACTGCCGCCGCGCCGGTCTACGCGCCCGCGCCCGTCGCTGCTGCGGCTGCACCGGCTGCCGTGGCCGCCATCGCCGCAGCACCGGCCGCGCCGTCGGGCCCGGACTACAGCAAGCACCCCGGCGTCGTGCCGTCGCCGATGGTGGGCACCGCCTATATGGCGCCGGAGCCCGGCAAGCCGCCTTTCATCAGCGTCGGCACCAAGGTCTCGGCCGGCCAGACCCTGATCATCATCGAAGCGATGAAGACCATGAACCAGATCCCGGCGCCGCGTGCCGGCACCGTGACCCAGATCCTGGTGGAAGACGGCGTGCCCGTCGAATACGGCGAACCGCTCGTCATCATCGAATAACGACTTCAATATCTCAGACGACGGAACGCCATGTTCGAGAAAATCCTGATCGCCAATCGCGGCGAGATCGCACTTCGCATCTTGCGTGCCTGCAAGGAGCTCGGCATCGCGACCGTCGCCGTGCATTCCACCGCTGATGCCGACGCCATGCATGTGCGCCTCGCCGACGAGAGCGTGTGCATCGGCCCGCCGGCGTCGAAGGACAGCTATCTCCATATCCCGTCGCTGCTCGCCGCCGCCGAGATCACCGGCGCCGATGCGGTGCATCCTGGCTATGGCTTCCTGTCGGAGAATGCGCGTTTCGCGGAGATCCTCGCCGACCACAATCTGGCATTCATCGGCCCCAAGGCGGAGCATATCCGCACCATGGGCGACAAGATCGAAGCCAAGAAGACCGCCAAGCGCCTCGGCATTCCCGTGGTGCCAGGTTCGGACGGCGGCGTCGGTCCCGATGACGATGCGATGGCCATCGCCCGCGAGATCGGCTTCCCGGTGCTGGTGAAGGCCGCTGCCGGCGGCGGCGGACGCGGCATGAAGGTGGCGCAGACCGAAGCCGATCTGGAAATGGCGCTGTCGACCGCGGCGACCGAAGCCAAGGCGGCCTTCGGCGACGCCTCGGTCTATCTCGAAAAGTACCTGACCAAGCCGCGCCACATCGAAATCCAGGTGCTGGGCGATGGCCGCGGCGGCGCGCTGCATCTCGGCGAGCGCGACTGCTCGCTGCAGCGCCGCCACCAGAAGGTCTGGGAGGAAGGCCCGTCGCCGATCCTCTCGCCGGAAGCGCGCGCCAAGATCGGCGGCATCTGCGCCAAGGCGATGCAGGAGATGCAGTATCTCGGCGTCGGCACCATCGAATTCCTCTACGAGGACGGCGAGTTCTATTTCATCGAAATGAACACCCGCATCCAGGTCGAGCATCCCGTCACCGAGATGATCACCGACATCGACCTCGTGCTGGAGCAGATCCGCATCGCCGCCGGCGGCGACCTGCCCTGCACCCAGGACGAATTGCAGATCATCGGCCACGCCATCGAGTGCCGCATCAATGCGGAGAACCCGGAAACCTTCCGGCCCTCGCCCGGCACCATCACGCAGTATCACCCGCCGGGCGGCCTCGGCGTCCGCATCGATAGCGCGGTCTATCAGGGCTACAAGATCCCGCCCTATTACGACTCGCTGGTCGGCAAGCTGATCGTGCACGGCAAGAACCGGCCGGAATGCCTGATGCGCCTGCGCC
This sequence comes from Pseudomonadota bacterium, assembly GCA_023449855.1. GTDB lineage: Bacteria > Pseudomonadota > Alphaproteobacteria > Rhizobiales > Xanthobacteraceae > Tardiphaga. The sequence goes on from JAEXHR010000173.1 coordinate 6,232, forward strand.
GGGCGCTGGACGAGATCGTGGTGGACGGCGTCGAGACCACGCTGCCGCTGTTCCGGAAGCTCGCCCGCGAGAAGGACATGATCGAGGGCGACTATCACATCCACTGGCTGGAGCAGTATCTGGCCGGGAAATCGGGCGGATAGCGGTCCGGCGAAAATAGTAATGCGCCGATGGAACCAAATGGTGAGATCGGCGTTTATGCGGTGCCGGGACTTTGTCCGGCACCGGGGGATATGTTGAAATTCCTGCTGACATCGCGGCGAGCCGATCGTGACTGCTGACGCAGCTCGGAAGCGCGCATTCTGGCAAATCATCCTGCTGTCGGCGGGCCTTCTGGTGCTGGTCGCGATCAGCGCGGCGTCGGTGATCTTCGTCAACCGCGCCCGCGATGATTCCCGCTGGGTCACCCACACGGTGGAGGTCCAGAACCAGATCTCCAACCTGTTGCTGGAAATCCGCCGCACCGAAAGCGCCACGCGCGCCTATCTGCTGTCATCGGCACCGCGCTTCCTTGAGGAATATGAGCGCTCCTCGACGGCGATCATGCCGGCGGTGGACAAGCTGGTGAGGCTCGCCAACGACAATCCTGCGCAGGTCGCCAATACCGAGAAGCTGCGCGCCGCGGTCGAGCAACGGCTCGCCGAGTTCGCCCGCGGCATCGACCGCATCAAGAACAACCAGGTGCAGGCCAGCATCGACATCCTGCGCCGCGGCGGCGCCGAAGAGGCGGTGAAGGCAATCGCCGATATCACGGGCGCCATGCGCGCCGAAGAGAACCGCCTGTTCGTCGAGCGTACCCGAACCGCCGACGAGAGCCAGCAATGGGCCTCGTTCATCACCATCGCCGGCTCGGCGCTCGTGATCCTGTTCGCCGCCGCCTCTGTCTTTCTCGTGCGGCAGTCGTCCAACGCTCGCGACGACGCCGAAGCCCGGCTCCGCGACAACAACCTCAACCTCGAAAACACCGTGCAGGAGCGCACCGCAGACCTGCGCGAGGCCAATGAGGAAATCCAGCGCTTCGCCTATATCGTCAGCCACGACCTGCGCTCGCCGCTGGTCAACATCATGGGCTTCACCAGCGAGCTGGAAGAACTGCGCGGCGACATCTTCCGCCGCATCGCCACACTCGCCAACGCCGAACCGGTGGTTCCCGGCACTGACGGGAACCTGCCGGAACCGGCTCTGCCGCCGGAGGACAAGCAGCTCTCGTCAGACTTCAGCGAGGCGCTCGGCTTCATCAAATCCTCCATCGGCAAGATGGACCGGCTGATCAATGCCATCCTGAACCTCACCCGCGAGGGCCGACGTGAATTCCGGCCGGTGAAGATCGACACCAGGGAGCTGATCGAGACGATCGCCTCGACCGTTGCGCATCAGGCGTCGGAGACCGAGACCGTGATCCATGTCGAACCGCTGCCGGAGATCGTCAGCGACCGCCTGGCGCTGGAACAGATCTTCGGCAACCTGATCGACAATGCGCTGAAATATCTCAAGCACGGCGTGCCCGGCGACATCAGGGTCAAGGGCCGCAGCAAGATGGGCTTCGCCATTTTCGAGATCGTCGACAACGGACGCGGCATAGATCCAAAGGATCATCAGCGGATATTTGATCTTTTCCGCCGGGCGGGTACACAGGACAAACCCGGTCAGGGCATTGGCCTCGCCCATGTGCGCGCCCTTGTGCGCCGGCTCGGTGGCACCATGTCGGTGTCGTCGGAACTCGGCAATGGCAGCACTTTCACCGTCACTTTGCCCGCCAGATGGACGGGCAAGAGCAGGAACGAAACAGCATGAGCAACCCGGTTACGATCATCATGATCGAGGACGATGAGGGTCACGCCCGTCTGATTGAGCGCAATATCCGGCGATCCGGTGTCAACAATGAGATCAAGCCGTTCACCAACGGTACAGAGGCTCTCGCCTATCTGTTCGGTCCGGATGGCACCGGCGCCGCGCACAAGGGCGACGCCCTGCTGATCCTGCTCGATCTCAATCTGCCCGACATGACCGGCATCGATATCCTGCGCCGGGTCAAAGAGAACGAATATCTCAAATATGCGCCGGTCGTGGTTCTGACCACCACCGACGACGCGCAGGAAATCAAGCGCTGCTACGAGCTGGGATGTAACGTCTACATCACCAAGCCGGTGAACTACGAAAACTTCGCCAACGCGATCCGTCAGCTCGGTCTTTTCTTCTCAGTGATCCAGGTTCCGCAAGCCGCTCCATGAACGCAACTGCCTCGCCCACATTGCTGTATATCGACGACGACGCTGGTCTCGCGCGGCTGGTGGAGCGTGGCCTGAAGCGGCAGGGCTATATCGTCGAGCATTGCGAGAATGGCGAGGCCGGCATCGCGCGCATCGAGCAAGGCGGCGTCGATGTGATCGCGCTGGATCAGTACATGCCGGGCCTGGACGGGCTGGAGGTGCTGGAACTGATCCAGAAACTGCCCGCCTCGCCCCCGGTGGTGTTCGTCACGGCCTCGCAGGACAGCAAGATCGCAGTGACCGCGCTGAAAGCCGGAGCGGCCGACTATCTCGTCAAGGACACCCAGGGCGACTTCATCCCGCTGCTCACCGTGGCCTGCGACACGGCGATCAAGCAGGCGGCGATCATGCGCGCGCGCGACGAGGCGGAAGCCGAGGTCCATGCCGCCCGCGACCGCTATGCCGCGCTTGCGGCCGAGCGCGAAATGCTGCTGCGCGAAGTCAATCACCGCGTCGGCAATTCGCTGCAGATCATCGCCTCGCTCTTGCATCTGCAGGCGAGCTCGGCACGTGAGGACGACGTCAAGGCGGCGCTCACCAATGCGATGGGCCGGGTCGCTGCCGTCGCGCAGGTGCATCGCCGGCTTTATACGTCACACGACCTCAAGAGCGTGCTGCTGAACCAGTATCTCGAAGCCCTGCTCGAGGACCTGCGTCGCTCCGCCGAAGGCAACCGGATGTCGCGCCTGACGCTGAAGGCGAAGACGATCGATATCGATCCGGACCGCGCAGTGGCGATCGGAATCATCGTCAACGAGCTGGTGATGAACGCCGTCAAATATGCCTATCCCGACGGCGCCGGCCCGATCCATGTGGAGCTCGACGGCCACGGCGACGATCTCGAACTGTCGATCACGGACGATGGCGTCGGCCTCAATGTGAAGGCCGATCCGCGCTCCACCGGCATGGGCCAGCGCAGCGTCAGTGCCATGGCCAACAAGCTCGACGCGACCGTCGAGCGCGATCCCAACCACACCGGCACGCGCGTCACCCTGCGCTTCAGTGCAGTGGCCAAGACTGCGCCGAAGCTGGCGGTGAATGCCGCGAAGTAGCGCGATGCGGTAGCCGGGCGCCGCGTCAACCGACGATCACCGCCAGCCACGGCATCACCACCAGCAACAGGCCGGCGAAATAGATCAGGCCGAAGATCAGGCCGAACTTCCAGAAGTCCGCCTTGCCGATATAGCCGCTGCCGAAATACATCGGCGCCGGTCCGGTCGCATAGGGCGAGATCACGCCGATCAATCCCAGCGAATAGATGCAGAGCAATGTGAGCGTCTGCATATGGATGCCGGGAATGCTCGATCCGACGGCGAGCACGACGGGCAGCATCGCCGCCGCATGTGCCGTGATGCTCGAGAAGAAATAGTGGATCCAGAAGAAGACCGCGACCAGCAGGATCGTCGCGACCGTCGGCGTGAAAGTGGCGAGCGGCGCGGACAGGCCGCCTGCAGCCCACTTGATGAAACCGATCTCGTTGAGACCCGACGACAGGGTCAGCAGCGAGGTGAAATAGAAAAACACCTCCCACGCGGCCTTCTCGGCGATGATATCGGCAAAGTTGACGACTCCGGTGAGTAGCATCAGCGAGATCACCACGCACGACCAGACCGGCCATGATCCATTCATGGCGCGACAGCGGCCCCATCGCGTCCAGTTCGCTCGCGCTCCAGGCGACGATTTCCGGGCTCTGCTTCACCTCTGGCCGGCAGATCAGATAAGTGAGCAGCGGCAGCAGCAGGATCAGCGGCACGCCGAGCGGCGCAAAGCCGATGAACCATTGCGACCAGCCGACATCAACGTTCACAAGCTTGCGGGCGATGCTCAGCGCCGCCGCATTGGGCGCCAGCGCCGTGAGGAACATCGAACTCGTCACCGCGGTCGCCGCGAAGGCGGTCCACATCACATAGGTGCCGATCTTGCCGGCTGTCGGCCCCGGCTCCGAGCCGTAAATCCGCGGAATGTTGCTGATGATCGGATAGACGGTGCCGCCACTGCGCGCGGTGTTCGACGGCGTCGCGGGCGCGAGCACGAGATCGGAAAACGCGACGGCATAGCCGAGCCCCAGCGTGCTGCGCCCCAGACCGCGCACCAGCAACAGCGCCAGCCGCCGGCCGAGGCCGCTTTTGCGATAGCCGATCGAGAACACGAAAGCGCCAACGATCAGCCACACCGTGCTTTCGGCGAAGCCGCTAAGCATCCAGCGCAGCGACTTGTTAGGATCGTGCTCGACATAGCCCATCACCCCCGCGAAGGTCAGGCCAATGAGCCCGACCGCGCCGACCGGCATCGATTCCAGGATCAGGCCGGTGATCACGGCTGCGAAGACTGCGAAGTAGTGCCACTGATTGGCGACGAGGCCTGTCGGTGTCGGTATCACATACAACACCAGCCAGACGACAAGCGGCGCGACCTTCTTCCAGCTCAACGACACAGTCGATCCTCCGGCACGTCTATCCGTTCCGCCTGCAGCACGCACAGCAGGCTAACACGAGAGACGGTCCGGCATGCAATCCGCAACGCGAATTACACTGTGTATTGCTGACAGAAACGATGCATGAGCAGTTCTTTCGCAGTCGCGAAATGCGATCGGCCTGAAGGATCAGCAAAGTAACGCGGTGCCGTAGGATGGGTTGAGCGCAGCGATACCCATCCTACTTCTTGTCCAGCAAAGCCCGCCCCTGCGTGATCAGACGTGCGCCGCGCTGGTCGAGGGTGTGGATCCACAGCCAGTTCAGCGCGACCGCGAGACGATTGCGCAGGCCGATCAGGAAATAGATGTGGGCGACGCCCCAGATCCACCAGGCGAGCGCACCGCGCAGCCTGATCCTGCCGAAGTCGATCACCGCGAGATGCTTGCCGATCTGCGCGAGGCTGCCGTCGTGGCGATAGCGAAACGGCGCCGGCATCTTACCGCGCAAGCGCTGCCTGATGGCATCAGCGACGTAACGCCCCTCCTGTTTCGCTGCAGGCGCGATGCCGGGCACGGGTGAGCCATCCGGCGCCGCAACGCTCACCGTGTCGCCGATGGCGAAGATGTCGGGATGACCGGGCACGGTGAGATCGGGATCGACCTGCAGCCGGCCGGCGCGGTCGGCAGCCACGCCAAGCCATTCAGCTGCGGGCGATGCACGTACACCGGCCGCCCAGATGATCGTGCGCGCCGGCAAGCGCGTCTCGCCGTAGACCACACCCTCGGCACTGCATTCGGACACGGCATGGCCGAGCGCCACCTCGACGCCGAGCTTCTCCAGCGAGCGCTGCGCATAGGCCGACAGCTCCTCCGGAAAGTTCGAGAGCACGCGCTGCCCGGCCTCGATCAGCACGACGCGGGCCTTGCGCGTATCGATGTTGCGGAAATCGTCGGGCAATGTGGTCCGCGCCATTTCGGCAATGGTGCCGGCGAGCTCCACGCCGGTCGGGCCGGCGCCGATGACGACGAAATTCAGCAGCGCCGCGCGCTCATGTGGATCGTCCGTACTCTCGGCCCGCTCGAAAGCCGTGAGAATGCGGCGGCGAATGGTGGTGGCGTCTTCGAGGGTCTTGAGACCAGGCGCGAACGGCTCCCATTCGTCATGGCCGAAATAGGCGTGGCCTGCGCCGGTGGCGAGCACGAGTGTATCGTAGGGCAACGTCGACCCGTCCTCGAGTTGCACATGCCTGGCGACGGGATCGATACCTGTCACCGTGCCGAGCAGCGTGGTGACGTCCTTGCGTCCACGCAGCAGATAGCGGATCGGCCAGGCGATCTCCGAGGTCGCCAGCGACGCTGTCGCAACCTGATACAGCAAGGGCTGGAACAGGTGATGGTTGCGACGATCGACCAGGGTGATGCGCGCGCCGGTGCCGCGCAGCCGATACACGGTTTCGAGACCGCCGAACCCCGCGCCGACAACGACGATGCGATGACCCGTGGCGTCAGCAGCCTTCGGAGCAGGTGTCATGGTTCACGTCTCCCATTCGTCCCCGCAAGTTAGGATGGATGCCACGACAAGCAAGCCGGTCGCGCTTATCGCCCTATTCTGTTAGCCTATCGCCATGAGCTCTCGCGACTCCGCATCATCCGAGGTCACGCCCGAACTGCTGCTGCGCGCTTACGCCTGCGGCATCTTCCCGATGTCGGAAAGTGCCGACGATCCCGGCCTGTTCTGGGTCGAGCCGGAAATGCGCGGCGTCATCCCGCTGGATGGTTTTTGCATCAGTTCGCGCCTCGCACGCACCGTACGCTCGGACAAGTTCTCGGTGACCGTCGATCGCGCCTTCAAGCGCGTGATGTCCGAATGCGCCGCGCCGAAGCCCGATCGCGAGGACACCTGGATCAACAAGCGCATCCGCGATCTCTATGGCGAGCTGCATGAGATGGGGCACGCGCACAGCGTCGAGGTCTGGCAAGGCGACGATCTGGTCGGCGGACTCTATGGCGTGTCGCTCGGCCGCGCGTTTTTCGGCGAGAGCATGTTCCACCATGCGCGCGACGCGTCCAAGGTCGCACTGGTGCATCTGGTCGCGCGCCTGATCGCCGGCGGCTACGGCCTGCTCGATACGCAATATGTGACCGAACACCTGCTCAGCTTCGGCGCCGTCGAGGTGCCGCGCGATCGCTACAGAGTCCTGCTCGATGCGGCGCTGGACGATGTCGCGGATTTCGAGGCGCTTCCGGTCACGACGAGCGGCGAGGATGCGCTGAAGGTGATTGCGGAGCGCAATACGTAGGATGGGTTGAGCGCAGCGAAAACCCATGCTGTCCGGTGATAGCGAAGGACTCCGCTGATGGGTTTCGCTGCGGCGCGTCGCGCCTTCGCTCTACCCATCCTACAATCGGAGCTTACTGCCTGAACGCCGGGAAGCCCGGCGGCGGCGCCAATTGCTGCTGCGGTTGCGGACGCGGCGCCTGCTTCGGCGGAGGCTGGCGCTTCTGCGCGGCGGCGGGTGCGGGACGCGCCTCCGGCTGGCTGGCGACCACTTCGGGCTGCTTACAGTCGGTCAGCCAGATGTCGTAGATCGGATGCTCGACGCCGTGCAGGCCCGGGCTCGCCGCGAACATCCAGCCGGAGAAGATGCGCTTCACCTCACCCTGCAGCGTGATCTCGTCTACCTCGACGAATGCGTCGGTGTTCGCTGCCTCGGTGGCCGGCCGCGTGTAGCAGGCGTCAGTCTTCACGCGCAGCGCGCCGAACTGCACGGTCTCGCCGATATCGGCGTCGAAATTGATGATGCGTCCGGTGATCTTGTCGAGGCCGGAGAAGGCCGCCTTCTTGTTCGGTATCTTCTGCGCCGGCGGTTCGGTGACCACCTCGTCGCCGGGCTGCAGCGTGGCGGCCGGCGGCGGTGCGTTCTTCGGCGCCTGCTTGGCGTTCGGATTCGGTGCACCGGCCGGCGGCGCATTGGCGACGCCCGGCTGTTGCGGCGGGCTCGGAGTCACGCCCAGCGGCGGCGGCTGGTCGGACGGGCGACCGCCCGGCGGGTTCTGCGGAATGGTGGTGACATTGCTGCCCGGCGGCGGAGCCAGCGGCTGCGATTGCACGGCGCCCGGCGGCGGCGCGCCCATGCCCGGCGCCGGACGAGCCGGCAGCAGGCGGCCCTGCGGCAGTTCGGGCACGTCCTCGTCGTCATCCATCGGCGGCGGAGGCGGCTGCTGGCCGCGCGGCACACTGCCCGGCGGGCGCGGCGGCGGCTCGCCGAACAACGGACCGAACTGCGCGTGCACCGGCGCGGTGGACAGCGAGGTCGCGGCCATGAGAGCCGCAAATCCGGCGATGGCAAATTTGGCCATAAAAGGCGTTCGGAACATGCAGCGGCGCTCAACCGAGAATCAGGCTCGCGACATTGTAGGGGAATGGCCGCGCAATCGCTTCCGGTTAACACGTCGAATGCGGCGGCGGAAGGGCGCCATGCTTCCCATAACACCGTCTGGTCAGCCCTCTCCACGCATGAAATAGTTCACCCAGAGCCGGCACCGACCGGCCGACAATCCGGGACAACCGGAGCATCAGGGAGAACGCATATGGCCGACGGAATTCGTCTGGATGGCAGGATCGCTGTCGTCACCGGGGCAGCCGGGGTGATCGGCACCGAAACCATCAAACTGCTCGCCGCGCGCGGCGCCCGGATCGTCGCGGTGGACCGCGACGCCGCCGCCCTCGAACGCGCCGTTGCCAGCCTCCCCGCTTCCGCCGAAGCCCTCACTGTCACCGCTGACGTCACCAGCGAGGAAGACGTGATCGGCTATGTGGCTGCCGCCGTGAAGCGCTTCGGCACCATCGATATCTTCTACAACAATGCCGGTATCGAAGGCACCATCGCGCCGATCGTGCAGGCATCCCTCGCCGATTTCCGCAAAGTGCTCGACGTGAACGTCGTGGGCGTGTTCCTCGGCATGAAGCATGTGCTGCCGGTGATGCTAAAGCAGGACCGCGGCTCGATCATCAACACCGCATCCATTGCCGGCCTGATCGGCTCGGCCGAAATCGCCGTTTACAGCGCCAGCAAACATGCGGTCATCGGCCTCACCAGGAGCGCGGCGCAGGAATGCACCGGCACCAATGTGCGCGTGAATTGCGTCTGCCCGGGCCTGATCGAAAGCCGCATGCTGTCGGCGATCGTGGACGCCCGCGTCGGACGCGGCGCACCGACGCCGGTGGAGAAAGTCGTCGATCGCGTACCGCAGCGCCGCCTCGGGCTCGCAAGGGAAGTCGCACCCATCGTCGCCTTCCTCGCCTCGGACGATGCGAGCTACGTCACCGGCTCCGCCTACACCGTCGATGGCGGCCGCACCTCGGCATAACCAGCAACAAGCAAGAGCAAATCATGCCCGTCGTTCTCGATCCCGATGCGAATGCCGTCCTCAATGTGTTCCGCGATGCCGGCCGGCCGCCTTATGAAACGCTGACGCCGCCGGAAGCGCGCGAGTGGTATCTCAAGGCCCGTCCCGTCGCCAATCCCGAACCGCCGGAGCTTGCGTCGGTGACCGCGCTGGCCATCCCCGGCCCCGCCGGTGCGATCCCTGCCCGCCTCTACACACCGAACACGCTGCGACAGCGCGATGGCATGTCGCCCTGCCTCGTCTTCTTCCATGGCGGCGGCTGGGTGATCGGCGATCTCGATAGCCACGACGTGGTGTGCCGTTTCCTTGCCCATGAAGGCGAAATGCTGGTGATATCCGTCGACTATCGCCTCGCGCCCGAGCACAAATTTCCTGCCGCCATCGACGATGCCATCGCAGCCACGCGCTGGATCGCTGACAATGCGGTGCAACTCAATATCGACGTGAAGCATCTGCTCGTGGGTGGTGACAGCGCCGGTGGCAATCTCTCCGCCATCGTCGCCATCGACGCGCGCGACAATCGCGGGCCGAAACTCGCCGGCCAGATGCTGATCTATCCCGCGACCGACTTCCGCATGAGCCACCCCTCGCATCATGAGCCGGAGACAAGCTGTCTTCTGACGCACAACGTCATCCGCTGGTTTGCCGACCACTACCTGAACAGCCCCGCCGATATCGACAACTGGCGTGCATCTCCGGCGCGGATGCAGGACCTCAAGGGCCTGCCGCCCGCCTATGTGCTGATCGCCGGTGCCGACCCTCTGCGCGACGAAGGCGATGAATATGCGAAACGCCTCGCGGAAGCCGGCGTCGCCGTGAAGCTGAAGAACTATCCCGGCCAGTTCCACGGCTTCATCACCATGGGCAAGATCCTGCCGAAGGCGAATGAGGCGCTGCATGACATGGGCGGCTGGCTGAAGGCGCTCTGAGTAACCTCAGGCCTTCTTCACTCTCTTGCGCGCGCTGACAACCGTCGCAGTCGGCGCGCCTGCAGGCTTGAGCCATTCCGAATTTTGCAAGGCATGGCGCACGCAGTCGTGGATATGTGTGTGCAGAAGCTTGCGCGCCTTGGCGGCGTCGCGCGCCAGCGCGGCGCTCATAAGTTCGCGATGCTCGATGGCGGCGGCCTCACCACGGAACACCACCGCGAGCATCTGATAGCGCAGATACCTGTCATAGACAGATGACAGCGTGTCCAGCAGCACCTGTGACCCGCAGGCCGCGATCAGCGCGCGGTGAAACTGCCAGTCGCACTGCTTCCAGGCCTCGGTCTTCGACTTGTCGCCTGCCAGCATCGCCCGCTCCATCGCCGAAAGCTTGTGATGTGCGGAGACCACCAGCGCCTCCCAATCGAGATCACCGGCCTTGAAGGACTGTTCGATGGCATGACCTTCGAGCAATTCGCGCAGTTCGGCGATCTGGCGGAATTCGATCGCCGAGATCGAGGTGACTTCGAAGCCGCGCTGGCCTTCGGCGATGACAAAGCCCTCCGAACACAGCCGGTTGAGCGTCTCGCGCAGCGTCGAAACGCTGGTGCCATAGGCAGCGCTCATTTTCTCCAGCTTCAGTTTCTGGCCAGGCTCCAGCACCCCGAAAATGACATCGCTGCGGATGCGCCGATAGGCGCTATCGCCGACGGTTTCGGCAGCGCGATCAACAATGGGGGTATCCAGCATTCAAGTGTCCTGAGCGGCAATGACAAGTCGATCGACCATATAGCAGTCCGCGGCCGACACTCAAATCATATGACATAATGTAAAATATCGGTTGATTTATTTTTTCTCATAGATGACGGTAGCGCCAACGAGCAAGAATGCCATTCCGGGGAGATCGCAAATGTCCGAGCACAGGAAATCCGCCGTCTGGCTGGCGGCCGTCATCACCACCTTCGCCTTCACTTCGGCACCGGCAAGCGCGCAGGTGCAGGAGCGCACGATCCGCTGGGGGCACCTCAACAACACCGATCACCCCGTCAGCAAGGGCGTGCAGAAGTTCACCGAACTCGTTGCCGCCAAGAGCGGCGGCAAGCTCAAGGTGCGCGAATATCCCGCCAATCAGCTCGGTTCCGAGATGCAGCAGCAGTCGGCCCTGCGCGCTGGCACCCAGGAGATGCAGTCGCCGGCGACGACATCGCTGGTCGGCATCGTCAAGGATTACGGGCTGATCGACTTCCCCTTCATCGTCTCGACGCCGCAACAGGCCGACGCACTGCTCGACGGTCCGCTTGGCTCGGCATTGCTGGCGAAGCTGCCCGAGAAAGGTCTCGTCGGTCTCGGCTACTGGGATCTCGGCTTCCGCAACGTGACCAACAGCCGCCGCCCGATCACCAAGGGCGAGGATCTCGACGGCATCAAGATCCGCGTGATCCCGAATCCCGTCTATCTGGAGACCTTCAAGGCCTTCAACGCCAATCCGGTGCCGATGAGCTTCTCGGAACTCTACACCGCGCTGGAGACCCGCACGGTCGACGGTCAGGAGAATCCGTTTTCGGTGATCCTGTCGAACAAGTTCTACGAGGTGCAGAAGTATCTCAGCGTCACCAACCACACGTATTCGACCAACATCATCCTCGTCAGCAAGATCTTCTGGGACAAGCTCTCGAAGGAAGAACAGACGATCCTGCAGGAATCGGCGAACGAGGCACGCGACTATCAGCGCAAGGTCAGCCGCGAACAGGCTGCGGCCTCGATCGGCGAGTTGAAGGCGAAGGGCATGGCGATCAACGAGATCGCACCGGCCGAGCTCGCAAAGATGCGCGACAAGACCAGGCCGATCGCACAGAAATTCTCCGTCGACTACGATCCGGAGATTGTGAAGCTGTTCAACGGCGAACTTGAGAAGATTTACGCCCGGAAGGATTGAGCGCACCCGACGCACGACCAACCGACCAGCAGAGGCTGCCGATGTCTGCACGCCCCCCTTCCGCGCTCGGCAGCTTTGTCGATCTCTACTTCCGGGCCATCAAGGCGCTGCTCGCGCTGCTGATGGCTGCAATGGTGGTGCTGGTGTTCGGCAATGTCGTGATGCGCTATGTCTTCAATTCCGGCATCGCCGTCTCCGAGGAGTTGTCGCGCTGGCTGTTCGTCTGGATGGTGTTTCTCGGCGCCATTGTCGGACTGCGCGAACACGCCCATCTCGGGGTCGACAGCTTCGTGAAGATGCTTTCGCCGTGCGGCCGCAAGATCTGCTACGCGCTCAGTCACACGCTGATGCTCTATGCCTCGGTGCTGCTGGCCGAGGGCGCGTGGAAGCAGACGGTGCTGAACTGGGACACGACGGCACCGGCCTCGGGCCTGTCGGTCGGTTTGTTCTATGCAGCCGGGCTTGTGTTCGGCATCGCAGCGATCCCTATCCTGCTGCACGATCTGTATCGCCTGCTCAGTGGCCGGATATCAGCTGACGACCTGATCGCCGTCAGAGACTCCGAAGAACCGGTCCAGGCGACGCCTGCTCATGTTGCCCATGGGAGCGAGCGGCGATGACTATCGGCATTTTCACCTTCTCGCTGCTTGGTGCGATGGCGATCGGCATGCCGATCGCATTTGCCCTGATCATCTGCGGCATCGCGCTGATGACCCATCTTGGCATCTTCGACTCCCAGATCATCGCGCAGAACGTCATCAACGGCGTCGACTCATTCCCGCTGATGGCGGTGCCGTTCTTCATCCTCGCCGGCGAGATCATGAATACCGGCGGCCTTGCCCGCCGCATCCTCAATTTCGCCATCGCCCTCGTCGGCCATCTGCGCGGCGGCCTCGGCTATGTCGCGATCCTGACCTCCTGCATTCTCGCATCGCTGTCCGGCTCCGCCGTCGCCGACGCCGCAGCCCTCGGCGCATTGCTGGTGCCGATGATGGTGGCCGCAGGCCACAACCGCGCCTCAGCCGCCGGCCTCGTTGCCGCCGGCGGCATCATCGCGCCGGTGATCCCGCCCTCCATCGGCTTCGTGATCTTCGGCGTCGCCGCCGGTGTCTCTATCTCGAAGCTGTTTCTGGCCGGCGTGGTGCCGGGCCTGATGCTCGGCGCCAGCCTGTGCGTTGCATGGTGGTGGGTGGCGCGCAACGAGAATACGGTCAGCCCGCCGCGCCAGAGCGCCACGCAGATCCTGCGCGCCTTGATCGACGGATTCTGGGCGCTGATGCTGCCGATGATCATCATTGTCGGTCTTCGCTTCGGCATCTTCACGCCGACCGAAGCGGCGGTCGTGGTCGCCGTCTATTCGTTTATCGTCGCCACCTTCATCTATCGCGAACTGACGCTGTCGCAGCTCGTGCAGAGCCTGATCAGCTCGGCGCAGATCACCGCCGTGGTCATGTTCCTCGTCGCGGCGGCACTGGTGTCGTCCTGGCTGATCACGGTCGCAGACATCTCCGGTCAGATCGTCGAACTGGCCCGCCCTTTCATGGGCAACCAGACGCTGTTGATGATCGTGCTGATGATTATCGTGGTCATCGTCGGCACCGCCCTCGACATGACGCCGACCATCCTGATCCTGACGCCGGTATTGATGCCGATCGTCAAGGCCGCCGGCATCGACCCGGTCTATTTCGGCGTGTTGTTCATCATCAACAACGCGATCGGACTGATCACGCCGCCGGTCGGCGTGGTGCTCAACGTGGTGTCCGGCGTGGCGAAGGTGAGCATGGACGACATCATGCGCGGCGTCTGGCCCTTCATGATCGCGCAGCTCGTGGTGCTCGGTCTGCTGACGCTATTCCCGTCGCTCGTGCTGGTGCCGGCCAAATGGCTGGGCGGCTAGCAGAAAGGCAAATAGGACAATGAAACGTGTGATGATCCTGAACGGCCCCAATCTGAACCTGCTCGGCGTCCGGGAACCGCATATTTACGGGACCACCACCCTCGACCAGATCAGAGCGAGCTGCCAGCAGCAGGCGGAGACGTCGGGTCTAACGCTCTCATTTCATCAATCCAATCACGAAGGCGTACTCGTCGATCTCGTGCAGTCGGCGCGGCAGGATGCCGACGCGATCATCATCAATCCGGCCGGCTATTCATTCACCTCGATTGCAATCCTGGACGCGCTGAAGGCATTCGAGGGCCCGATCGTCGAGCTGCACATTTCCAACATCCACGCCCGCGACAAGTATCACCGCCACTCGGTACTCTCGCAGGCGGCAACCGCCGTGATTTGCGGGCTTGGTCCCTACGGCTATGTGGCGGCGTTGCTGGCGGTGGCGCAGATGCCCAAGCACTGATCGCGGATCAACGCCGCGTTTGCGCGGGCTGGCTGAAACCGCACGCCCATGGCAGGCTGCCAACGCCGCGCACCATGTTCGGCGCGTGCCGGGAGATCGCCATGACCACCCCCATCCAGATCGGCTTCGTCCTTTTTCCCAACGTCACCCAGCTCGATTTCACCGGACCGTTGCAGGTGCTTTCCCGCATGCCCGGCGCACAGGTGCATCTGTTGTGGAAGCGCATCGAGCCGCTCACCAGCGACACCGTGCTGACATTCCTGCCGACCACGACCTTTGCCGATTGCCCGCAACTCGACGTGATTTGCGTGCCCGGCGGCGCCGGTGCCGACGATGCGATGCTCGACGAGGAGACCCTCGCCTTCCTGCGGAAGCAGGCCGAAGGCGCCCGCTATGTTACGTCCGTCTGCACGGGAGCGCTGGTGCTGGGCGCGGCCGGTCTGCTGAAAGGTTATCGCGCAGCGACGCACTGGTCGGCGCGGCCATTCCTGCCGCTGTTCGGCGCGATCCTCGACACGTCGCGCGTCAGCGTGGATCGCAACCGCGTCACTGGCGGCGGCGTTACCGCGGGCATCGATTTCGCGCTGACACTGGTCTCGATCATGTTCGACCGTCGAACCGCCGAGATGATCCAGCTCGGCATTGAATACAATCCGGCGCCGCCCTTCGATGCAGGCTCACCCGAGACTGCACCGGCAGATGTGGTCGCCGGCCTGACCGAGCGGGCCGGCGGATGGAAGCAACGCGAAGCAAAAGTGAAGCGCGCCGCGGAGCATATGGGCGCGTAGCCCGCATGGAGCGTAGCGCAATGCGGGGATGTGGAGCCAATTGAAACGCCGGTCCCCGGATTACGCTTCGCTCCATCCGGGCTACAAAAAAAGCTGCGCATGTCGCCATGCGCGGCTTTTTCAAATTCACAGCTCGCAATTACGAGCCGGGTGTCCAGGCCTGATAGTCGCCGGTCGCCTTCGGGCGACGGCCAGAGGCCAGCGTCGAGCCGGACGGACGATAGGCTGCCGGGGTGCCGGTCAGATTCGGCTGATGCGGCTTCTGCCATTCGCGCGGCGTATAGGAGGTCTCGCTCGGCACCACATCGGTGGTGTGGTGGATCCAGCCGTGCCAGCCGGTCGGAATGCGGCTTGCTTCGGCATAACCGTTATAGATCACCCAGCGGCGCTCGAAGCCCAGCGTCGGATCGATCTTGCCGCCCCTGGTGCGGTAATAGCGGTTGCCCTGCTCGTCGGTGCCCACCAGTTCGCCGAATCGGCTGGTCCAGAGGTCGGTCCCGAAGGTCGAGCCGCTCCACCAGGTGAAGAATTTCAGCAAAAACTGTTTCATATTTTGAGCCGTTCCAGGGAATTCGTCGGCCTGTTGATGCCATCCGGGCTGCCAAATGTCCAGTTGCCCGCGCGACGCAAGGTCGCTCGCAACTGTTCGTGAACCCACTTTCCGGCTTCCATTCTGCAATGCCATCTAAGTCGCAGGCCATGAACGGTTTTGTTCATGCCTTGTACATCGAGCGAAGTGCGAAATGGCCTGCAGATATGCGGTGAGACGACGGAACATGGCCCGCGCGAGACTGTTGGGAACATATCCAGATAGGAGAAGACGATGACTGGTTTGAAGATCCTGAGCGTTGCTGCACTCGCGGCGGTGGCAATCCCCAGCATGGCAACGCCGAGCTTCGCGATCGAGAAGCGCGTCGTCGTCGGTAGCCCCGGTGGCGGCGGTGTCGTCGTCGGCGGGGGTGGCGGTGGTCCGCGCTTTGGTGGCGGAGGCGGCGGCTGGCATGGCGGCGGCCCGCGCTTCGGCGGCGGCGGCTGGCAC
>JAEXHR010000179.1 GCA_023449855.1 Pseudomonadota bacterium
TCACCATCATGGGCCGTAATCGTGCCGTGCTGGACGAGGTGGTCGCCGCGGGCGATGCGCATCATGCGCTCGCTGCCGATGTCTCCGATCAGGCCGCGATGCAGGCGGCAATTTCCGAGGCGGCAAAACGCCAGCCCATCGACATCCTCGTCGCCAATGCCGGCGCCGCCGAATCCGCGCCGTTCCTCAAATCCGATGCCGCACTGTTCCAGCGTATGATGGATGTAAACTTCATGGGCGTCGTCCATGCCGTTCATGCGGTGCTGCCCGATATGGTCGCGCGCAAGCAGGGACGCATCGTCGCCGTCGCCTCCACGGCAGGCCTCAAGGGCTATGGCTATGTCAGCGCCTATGTCGCCGCAAAACATGCCGTTGTCGGCCTCGTACGCTCGCTGGCGCTCGAAGTCGCCACCAAGAATGTCACCGTAAACGCGGTGTGCCCGGGCTTCACCGAGACCGATCTGCTCGAAGGCTCCATCGACAATATCATGAGCAAGACCGGTCGCACCCGCGAGCAAGCCATTGCCGAACTCGCTAAACACAATCCGCAGGGCCGCCTCGTGAAGCCGGAAGAAGTCGCCGACGCCGTGCTGTGGCTGTGCGGCAGTGGCGCAGGTTCCATCACCGGGCAGAGCATCGCCGTGGCCGGCGGTGAGGTGTAGGCTCGCCGTAACCAATACAGAAGACGCATTCAGGGAGACGTCATGACCGCACTCGTCAAGAACACCATTGCCAATTCCGTCACGCTGCCGCTGGCCGGCTACAAGCCCGAGCATTTCCTGCTCAGCGTGGACGGCAGCGTCGCGACGGTGACCCTGAACCGCCCCGAGAAGAAGAACCCGCTCACCTTCCAGAGCTACCGCGAGCTCACCGATTTCTTCCGTGCCTGCGCCTTCGACGATCAGGTGACCACCATCGTCGTCACCGGCGCCGGCGGCAATTTCTCCTCGGGCGGCGATGTGTTCGAGATCATCGGCCCGCTGATCGAGATGAACACCAAAGACCTCACGGCCTTCACGCGGATGACAGGCGATCTCGTGAAAGCCATGCGTGCCTGCCCGCAGCCGATCATTGCTGCTGTCGAGGGCATCTGCGCCGGTGCCGGCGCGATCATGGCGATGGCCTCCGACATGCGCCTTGCGGCCACCGGCGCCAAGGTCGGCTTCCTGTTCAACAAGGTCGGTCTTGCCGGCTGCGATATGGGCGCCTGCGCGATCCTGCCGCGCATCATCGGCCAGGCCCGTGCCTCGGAGCTGCTTTATACCGGCCGCTTCATGAGCGCGGAGGAGGGCGAGCGCTGGGGCTTCTTCAGCCGCATCGTCGCACCGGCGGAAGTGCTGGCGCAGGCCCAGGCGCTGGCGAAATCGATCTCCGAAGGTCCGACCTATGCCAACACCATGACCAAGCGCATGCTGTCGATGGAATGGGCGATGTCCATCGAGGAAGCCATCGAGGCGGAAGCTGTAGCGCAGGCGCTGTGCATGACGACCGAGGATTTTTCGCGGGCCTATCATGCCTTCGCGAACAAGCAGAAGCCGGTATTCGAGGGGAATTGAGGTCCTGTAGCCCGGACGGAGCGCAGCGTAATCCGGGGATGTCGAGCCAGTTGAAACTGATGTCCCCGGGTTGCGCTCCGCTTCACCCGGGCTACGGCCCGATGACCTTTTGATGTGCATCAAAGCCAGCCGAATGCCGATTGATCAGGCTTGCCAGAAATTACTTTAGGTTTAAAATATCTCGCATCAGGACGACTGCCAAATAGGACTGCGGAGGCTGACATGAAGATCGCGATCATCGGTGGCGGACCGGCGGGGCTCTATTCGGCGATCCTGCTGAAGAAGCAGCGGCCGCAGGCCGAGATCACGGTCTATGAGCGCAACCGCCCCGACGACACCTTCGGCTTCGGCGTGGTGTTCTCCGACACCACCCTCGACACGTTCGAGAAGCACGATCTTCCCAGCTATCAGCGCATCACCCAGGAATTCGCCTACTGGGACGACATCGCCATCCACTTCCGTGGCACCCAGCACCGCGTCGGCGGCAACGGTTTCTGCGGCTGCTCGCGCCGCACGTTGCTGCTGATCCTGCAGGACCGTGCCCGCGAGCTCGGCGTGCATTTGATGTTCGAAGCCGACATCACCGACGAGTCGCGCTTCGCCGATTGCGATCTGGTCCTCCTGGCCGATGGCATCAACAGCCACTTCCGCAACAAATATATCGAGCACTTCGCGCCCGAGATCGACCTGCGCACCAACAAGTTCACCTGGATGGGCTCGACCAAGCCGCTCGATGCCTTCACGTTCCTGTTTCAGGAAACCGAGTGGGGTCCGTTCATCGCTCATGCCTATCAGTATGAAGCGGGCCGCTCGACCTGGATCTTCGAGACCGATGCCGAGACCTTCCAGCGCGCCGGCCTCGAAGGCCTGAGCGAGCAGGAATCCGCCGATCGCATGCATGCGATCTTCAAGGACTTCCTGGGCGACCACAAGCTGCTGATCAATCGCTCCATGTGGCGCAATTTCCCGATGATGCGCAACAAGCGCTGGGTGAGGGACAATATGGTCCTGCTCGGCGACGCCAAGGCGACCGCGCATTTCTCCATCGGCTCCGGTACCAAGCTGGCGATGGAAGACGCCATCGCGCTCGCCGATGCCATGGCCAAGGCGCCGACCGTCGAGGCCGCGCTGCTCGCTTATGAGACCGGCCGCCGCGAGGAAGTGGAGAAGATCCAGCACTCCGCCGACGTCTCGCTGGTCTGGTTCGAACATGTCGATCGCTTCTGGGATTTCGACCCCGTGCAATTCGCCTTCGGCGTGATGACGCGCTCCAAGGCGATCACCTATGACAATCTGGCGATGCGTGCGCCGGATTTCGTCAAGCAGGTCGACAAGGTGTTCGCCAGGCAGGTGCGCGCCGCCGGCTTCGACGTCGATGTCGAGAAGCCCGAAGTGCCGATGTTCCAGCCGTTCAGGATGCGCGACATGGTGCTCGCCAATCGCGCGGTGGTCTCGCCGATGTGCATGTATTCGGCGAAGGACGGCATGCCGAACGACTTCCATCTCGTGCATTACGGCGCGCGCGCCATGGGCGGCGCCGGTCTCGTCTTCACCGAGATGGTCTGCGTCGGCAAGGACGCGCGCATCACGCCCGGCTGCGCCGGCATCTATACCGACGAGCAGGAAGCGCAGTGGAAGCGCATTGTCGATTTCGTCCATGGCAATTCGGCAGCGAAAATCTGCCTGCAGCTCGGCCATGCCGGCCGCAAGGGCGCCAGCAAGTTGATGTGGGAAGGCATGGATCGCCCATTGTCCCAAGGCGCGTGGGACATCGTTTCGGCATCGCCGCTGCCTTACTTCCCGGACAGCCAGGTGCCCGGCGAACTCGACCGCGCCGGCATGGATCGCATCAAGCAGGAATTCGTCGACGCCACGATCCGCGGCGATCGCGCCGGCTTCGACATGCTGGAGATGCACACGGCGCACGGCTATCTGCTCGCCAGCTTCCTGTCGCCCCTCACCAACAAGCGCACCGATGAATATGGCGGCGCGCTGGAGAACCGCCTGCGCTTCCCGCTCGAAGTGTTTCACGCGATGCGCGAAGCCTGGCCGAAGCACAAGCCGATGTCGGTGCGCATTTCCGCCACCGACTGGGCCGAAGGCGGCAACACCGGCGACGACGCTGTCGAGATCGCGCGTGCTTTCGCGGAAGCCGGCGTCGATCTCGCCGATATCTCCACCGGCCAGACGGTGAAGGAGTCGCGTCCGATCTATGGCCGCATGTTCCAGACGCCGTATTGCGATCAGGTGCGCAACGAGGCTCATGTCGCCACCATGTGCGTCGGCAACATCACCACGGCCGATCAGGTCAATACGATCCTCGCCGCCGGCCGCGCCGATCTCGTCGCGCTCGGCCGTCCGCATCTCACGGATCCATCCTTCACCATCAAGGCCGCAGCCTGGTATGGCGCAAAGAATGCCTATGCGCCGCCGCAATATATGCCGGGCAAGGACCAGATCTTCCGTAACAGCGTGCGCGACCGGCAGGATTTCGACGACCTGAAAATTAAGGCTAAGCCGAAAACCCGCGCCGAGATGCGCGCCGAAGCGGCAAAGCCTCTTGCAGCCGAATGATTGGGCATGCGACGTTAACCGGTAATTGTAGGATGGGTAGAGCGTAGCGAAACCCATCAATTCCATACCGTGTTGCTGATGGGTTTCGCTCCGGCGCTGCGCGCCTGTGCTCTACCCATCCTACGATATGAGTGAGTGGAGGGTGTGATGAAAGCGATCATCGTCGGTGGTGGCATTGGCGGTTTGACAACGGCATTGATGCTGCGGGCACGTGGCATCCACTGCGAGCTGTTCGAACAGGCAGATTCGATCCGCGAACTCGGTGTCGGCATCAACACGCTGACCCACGCGATCCGCGAACTCACCGGCCTCGGTCTGCTCGACAGGCTCGATGCCGTCGCCATCCGCACCGATGAGCTGCACTATCTCAACCGTCACGGTCAGGAAGTCTGGCGCGAGAAGCGCGGTTATGGCGCGGGCTTCGACGTGCCGCAATTCTCGATTCATCGCGGCCGTTTGCAGAGCGTGATCCATCAGGCGGTGGAGGAGCGCCTCGGCAAGGAAGCGATCCATACCGGCCGCAAGCTGGTCTCCTTCACGCAGGACGAAGGCGGCGTCACCGCCTATTTCTTCGACCGCGACAACAACCATGTGGAGACCGCGCGCGGCGACATCCTGATCGGCGCGGACGGTATTCACTCGAAGGTGCGCAGCACGATCTTCCCGAACGAAGGCGGTCCGATCTGGAACGGGCTCATGCTCTGGCGCGGTGCGCGCGACTGGCCGTCCTTCCTCACCGGCAACTCGATGATCGTCGCCGGCGGCCTGCATGCCAAGGTCGTGGTCTATCCGATTGCCGAGGGCGAGACGCCCGGCAATCGCCTGACCAACTGGGCCGTGCTGGTGAAGACCGGCGAGGGCGGCTCGCTGCCGCCGCGTCGCGAGGACTGGTCGCGCATCGGCAAGCGCGAAGAGCTGATGCCGCATGTGGCGCGCTTCAAGGTGCCGCATATCGACGTGCCCGCACTCATCACAGCAACGCCGGAATTCTGGGAATATCCCTGCTGCGACCGCGATCCCTTGCCTTACTGGTCGAGCGGCCGCGTCACGCTGCTCGGCGATGCCGCGCATCCGATGTATCCGGTCGGCTCCAACGGTGCCTCGCAGGCGATCCTCGATGCCCGCGCGCTGGCCGATGCACTGGCCCATGCGGAGCATCCGCGCCAGGCCCTGATGGCCTATGAGCGCAAGCGCCTGCCGATGACGGCGGAGATCGTGCGTGCCAACCGTCGCGGCGGCCCGGAAGGCGTCATCGATGCCGTGGAGCAGATCGCGCCGGATGGCTTCGACAATGTCGACAACGTGCTGAGCTACGCCCAGCGCGAGGCCATCGTGAAGGGCTATGCGCACAAGGCCGGCTTTGGCGCACAGCCGGGCCTGCAGGTGGTGAACGGGTGATCTTGTTTCCCTCTCCCCTCGTGGGAGAGGGTGGATCGGCGGCGAAGCCGCCGAGACGGGTGGGGTGTTTCCCCCCACTCC
>JAEXHR010000197.1 GCA_023449855.1 Pseudomonadota bacterium
GCCGCGGTGTCCGCGGCGGCGTTCTTGTGGACCTGGTTTTTAGTTCAACTTCTCGATCGCCATCGCGACGCCCTGGCCGACGCCGACGCACATGGTGGCGAGCGCCAGCTTGCCGCCGCGCTTCTCCATGCCGTGCACGGCGGTGAGCGCCAGGCGGGCGCCGCTCATGCCGAGCGGATGGCCGAGTGCGATGGCGCCGCCATGCGGATTGACGAAGTCAGCATCTTCCTTGACGCCGAGCTGGCGCAGCACCGCGATGCCCTGCGAAGCGAAGGCTTCGTTGAGTTCGATAAGGTCGAAGTCGCTGATCTTGAGGCCGAGGCGCTCCATCAGCTTCTGCGTGGCCGGCACCGGGCCGATGCCCATGATGCGCGGAGCAACACCCGCCGAAGCGAGGCCGAGGATGCGGGCACGCGGGGTGAGGCCGTACTTCTTCACGGCGGCGGCCGAAGCCAGGATCATGGCGGCGGCGCCGTCATTAACGCCCGAAGCGTTGCCGGCGGTGACGGTGCCGTCCTTGCGCACGATCGGCTTGAGCTTGGCGAGGCCTTCGAGCGTGGTTTCCGGGCGCGGATGCTCGTCCTTGTCCACGGTGATCGGGCCGGCCTTGCCGCCCGGCGCCTGCACCGCGATGATTTCTTCGGCGAAATAACCCGACGCGATCGCCTTGCCGGCGCGCTGCTGCGAGGTGATAGCGAAGGCGTCCTGGTCGGCGCGCGAGATCTGGAAATCCTGCGCGACGTTTTCGCCGGTTTCCGGCATCGCATCGACGCCGTATTGGGCTTTCATCAGCGGATTGATGAAGCGCCAGCCGATCGTGGTGTCGAAGATTTCAGCCGAGCGCGAGAAGGCTTCCTGCGCCTTGCCCTGCACGAACGGCGCGCGGGTCATGGATTCGACGCCGCCGGCAATGGCGAAATCGATCTCGCCGGCGCGGATGGCGCGGGCGCCGGCGCCGACGGCATCGAGGCCGGAGGCGCAGAGGCGGTTCAGGGTCTGGCCGGGAACGGTTTCCGGCAGGCCGGCGAGCAGGGCGGCCATGCGGGCGACGTTGCGGTTGTCTTCACCGGCCTGATTGGCGCAGCCGAAGAAAACCTCGTCGATTTCGTCCCATTTGACGTTCGGATTGCGCTCTTTCAGCGCCTTGATCGGAGCGGCGGCGAGGTCGTCGGCGCGAACCTTGGCGAGCGAACCGCCGAAACGGCCGATCGGGGTGCGCACGGCGTCGCAAATAAACACATCGCTCATCATCTTCCTCCTGGGTGGATCCGCGCATTTGCCGGATTTTCGCGGTGGTTTGTAGGAAGGCCCGCTGACCCGGTCAAATCATGGCTGACGCGTGGATTGTCACACCCAAGGATGCGGATAGGCAGTTGCAGTTGACTTGTCAACTGTGCGCTGCGGTGGGGAAAACGCAAGCTTTCGCGCCGCTGCGGATGGGATCGGCCGGGTAAAATTTGCTAGCGTCCGCCGCCATGACGATCCAGCAAGCCATTACCGCTCCGGAACAGCCCGCCCCCCGCACGGATGACACCAAGGTGTCGCCGATGATGGAACAGTATCTCGAGATCAAGGCCGCCAATCCGGGCTTGTTGCTGTTCTACAGGATGGGAGATTTCTACGAGATCTTCTTCGAAGATGCGGAACTGGCGTCGCGTTCGCTCGGCATCGTGCTCACCAAGCGCGGCAAGCATCAGGGCATGGATATCCCCATGTGCGGCGTGCCTGTGGTGCGTGCGGATGAATACCTGCACCGCCTGATCGCACTCGGCATCCGTGTCGCCGTCTGCGAGCAGATGGAGGATCCGGCCGAGGCGAAGAAGCGCGGCGGCAAGAGCGTGGTCCGCCGCGACGTGGTCCGCGTGGTGACGCCGGGCACGCTGACCGAAGACAACCTGCTGGATGCGCGCGCCAATAATTATCTGATGGCGATTGCGCGGGCGAAGGGATCGAGCGGCGAGGGCCGCATCGGCCTTGCCTGGATCGACGTCTCGACGGCGGAATTCATTGTCACCGAATGTGCGACCGGCGAACTCGGCGCGACGCTGGCGCGGATCAATCCCAATGAAGTGATCGTCACGGATGCGCTCTATGGCGATCCCGATCTCAGCCAGCTGCTGCGCGAACTGCCGGCGGTGACGCCGCTGACACGCGACGTGTTCGACGGCGCCACGGCCGAGCGGCGGCTGTGCGACTATTTCGCGGTTGCCACCATGGACGGCCTCAGCGCGATGTCGCGGCTGGAAGCGACAGCCGCTGCCGCCTGCGTCACCTATGTGGAGCGCACGCAGATCGGCAAGCGCATTCCATTGTCGCCGCCGACCCGCGAGGCCATCGGCACCACCATGGCGATCGATCCGGCGACCCGCGCCAATCTCGAATTGACGCGCACGCTCGGCGGAGAGCGCAAGGGCTCGCTGCTGGATGCGATCGACTGCACCGTAACGGCTGCCGGTTCGCGCCTTCTGGCACAGCGGCTTGCGGCGCCGCTGACGGATGCCGCGGCGATTGCGCGGCGCCATGATGCGGTGGCGAGCTTTGTGGCCGATAGCGGCCTGCGCGATGATCTGCGCAGCGCGCTGAAGAGCGCGCCGGACATGTCGCGCGCGTTGGCACGTCTGTCCGTCGGGCGTGGCGGTCCGCGCGATCTCGCTTGCATCCGCGATGGCGTTGTCGCGGCGGATCAGGTGCTTGATCGTCTTGGTGCCGTCGACAATCCCCCGGCGGAAATCGCCGCCGCCATGGCCGGCTTGCGCCGGCCGTCGCGCGAGCTTGCGGCAACCTTCGCCCGCGCGCTCGATGACGAACTGCCGCTGATGAAGCGCGACGGCGGCTTCGTCCGCGAAGGTTTCGAGCCCGTGCTCGACGAGACCCGCAATCTGCGCGATGCCTCGCGGCTGGTGGTCGCCTCGATGCAGGCGCGCTATGCCGAGGACACCGGCGTCAAGGCGCTGAAAATCCGCCACAACAACGTGCTCGGCTATTTCGTCGAGGTCACCGCGCAGCATGGCGACAAGCTGATGTCGGCGCCGCTGAATGCGACTTTCATCCATCGCCAGACGCTGGCCGGGCAGGTGCGATTCACCACCTCTGAACTCGGCGAGATCGAAGCCAAGATCGCCAATGCCGGCGACCGCGCGCTCGGCCTCGAGCTGGAAATCTTCGAGCGGCTGGCGGCGATGGTCGCCGAAGATGCCGACGATCTCTATGCGGCCTCGCATGCTTTCGCACAGCTCGATGTGGCGACGGCGCTGGCGAAGCTGGCGGTGGATGACAACTATGTCCGCCCGGAAGTGGACGAGTCGCTGCTGTTCGCTATCGAGGGCGGCCGTCATCCGGTGGTCGAACAGGCGCTGCGCCGCGATGGCCAGCCTTTCATCGCCAATGCCAGCGATCTGTCGCCGGGGCCGGGGCAGAAGTCCGGCCAGATCTGGTTGATCACCGGTCCGAACATGGCCGGTAAATCGACCTTCCTGCGCCAGAACGCGCTGATTGCGCTGCTCGCGCAGATCGGCAGCTTCGTGCCGGCTTCGCGCGCGCGCATCGGTATCGTCGATCGGCTGTTCTCGCGCGTCGGCGCCGCCGACGATCTCGCGCGCGGGCGTTCGACCTTCATGGTCGAGATGGTGGAAACCGCCGTCATCCTCAATCAGGCGACCGAGCGCGCGCTGGTGATCCTCGACGAGATCGGTCGCGGCACGGCCACGTTTGATGGCTTGTCGATCGCATGGGCGGCGATCGAGCATCTGCATGAGAGCAACAAGTGCCGCTCGCTGTTCGCGACGCATTATCACGAGCTCACGCAGCTCTCGGCCAAACTGCCGCGGCTGTTCAATGCCACGGTGCGGGTGAAGGAATGGCACGGCGATGTCGTGTTCCTGCATGAGGTGCTGCCGGGTTCGGCGGATCGCTCCTATGGCATTCAGGTGGCAAAACTCGCCGGCCTGCCGCCGGCAGTGATTACGCGCGCCAAGGCAGTCTTGGCGAAGCTGGAAGCGCAGGATCGCGGGCAGGGCGCCAAGGTACTGGTGGATGACCTGCCGCTGTTCGCCATCACCTCGCGTGCGCCGGAAGAAGAGCGGCCGCCGAGCGAGGCCGATCTTCTGATGGAAGCGGTGAAGGCGCTGCATCCCGACGAGATGTCGCCGCGCGAGGCATTGGATGCGCTTTATGCATTGAAGGCGAAATTGCCGAAGAATTGAACGCGATCGTAGGACGGATTAGCCGAAGGCGTAATCCGCCGGCCGAGTTCATAGTTGAGACTCTGCGGCGGATTACGCTGCGCTAATCCGCCCTACGGCAGAGACTAAACATACCGCGCTTTTCTCCGGCCCCACCCCCACAGGCCGAGATTCCACGCCATGCAGATCAGCAGCGCCGTGCTCAATGCAATCGCCGAGCCGTAGCGCAGCGCCAATACGTGCATGGCAACAACGGCGATGCCAAAGCCCATCAGGCCCCAGCCGCCATTGGCGATCACAGCGGCGGTGGGCGGGCCGCCGATGCGCGGGTGCAGGATCAGCATCAGGCTGGTGAAGACAATCGGATAGAGCGCGAGAATGCCGCTGCCGGTTGGGCCGATGGTGGCGGAGAGCGTGACGACAGCGCCGACCAGCGTGGCGACAAGCGCGGCGCGCAGCGGGATGTCATACCAGCGGCGGGTGATCAGCGGCATCCTGGCATGGCGAAACCGCGCCATCAGCGGCAGACAGATCGCGAAGGTGACGACATTGACCGCGATCCCGCCGAAAAGCGTCCAGTCGATCATCCTTATCAGCATGGCCAGTGCGAACCAGACGATGACCGCGCAGCCGAGACTGACGACGACATTGCTGCGCTGGGCAAGGAAGATATAGGTGAGACCGAGAAACATGGTCGCCGCATTGATCGGCAGGCTCGCCAGCGCGCCCTGCGCGATGAAACCGGCGTCGTGATCCATCGCGAGAAAGACGTAGGACGGACCGGCCGAGATCGGCAGCGTGGCCACCAGCGCGCCGATGGCGGGCCCGGAGCGTTCGGTGATGATGGAGGCGGAGATCACGAAGGCGGCGGTGATCGCCATGCGCAAGATCAGAACGGCGATAAAGGCGACGTCTGCGGACATTTCTTGTTCTTCTTGTCATGCTCGGCAGTACGCCAAGCATCCACTTTGTCTCGTGTAACAAGACGTGGATGGCCGGGACAAGCCCGGCCATGACAGAGCAGGACTGTCAGATCCTGTTGAGCGCCACCGACACCTTCGGGCCGTTCTTGATGGTCTGATAGACGACGCAATAGCGCTCGGTGAGCTTGAGCAGGAGATCGAGCTTGTCCTGCGGCGCGTCGGTCTCGACGTCGAAGCGCAGGCGGATTTCGGCGAAGCCGACCGGGGCTTCCTTGTCGACGCCGAGCGTGCCGCGGAAATCGAGATCGCCCTCGGCGACGACATTGCCGGACGTCAGGGGAATTTCCAAAGCGGTGGCGACGGATTTCAGCGTGACGCCGGCGCAGGCGACCAGCGCTTCCAGCAGCATGTCGCCGGAGCAGAGTTCGAGGCCTGAGCCGCCTGTCGCCGGATGCAGGCCGGCAGCCGCGATCTGGCGACCGGTCTCGACCTTGCAGGCGATGCCGTCATTGTCGATCGAGCCCTTCGCCTTCAGCGTGATGAAGGCCGCTCTGGGATCGGTCTTGTAGCGTTCCTTGATGGGGGCCTGGGTCGCGCGAAGCGTTGCGGCGTCCATGATGTTTCTCCCTGAGCTTTGTTAGTTGCAGTTTTTAATCACATGCAGCGACGATGTCACCACCACGCGCCGACGGCCTCGGCAGGTGCGTCATCGGGCACATCGCGATCGAGCGAACGGTCAAGCGCCGTCAGCACGCGTTTCTTCACGGCGTCGAACAATGGCGATGCGCGATCGCGCGGGCGCGCGAGGCCGACATCGATCTCCGCGAACAGCCGGCCCGGTCGCGGCCGCATGACAAGCACGCGGTCTGCCAGTACCACGGCTTCGTCCACATCATGGGTGACGAGGATCAGCGTCGGCCGTGTATCGGCCCAGAGAGCGAGCAGGTGGTCCTGCAGATCGCGGCGCGTAAAGGCATCGAGGGCGGAGAACGGTTCGTCGAGTAACAGCACTTCCGGCTGCGGCACCAGCGAACGTGCGATGGCGACGCGCTGCGCCTGTCCGCCGGACAGTTCGCGCGGCCACGCTTTGGCCTTGTCGGAGAGGCCGACGCGGGCCAGCGCCTGCGCGACCCTTTCGCGCCTGATGGCTGCCGGGAGATCGGCCAGGCCGAAGCCGATATTGTCGGCGACGTTGAGCCACGGCAGCAGCCGCGGCTCCTGGAAGATGATGCCGATCTTCTCATGCGGGGCGGTAATATCGATGTCGTCGATGCGAATGGCGCCCGTCGAGGCGCGGTCGAGCCCGGCGACGGCGCGCAGCAGCGTGGATTTTCCGCAGCCGGAGCCGCCGATGACGGCGACGATCTCGCCCTGCTGGATGTGCGCGGTGAAGCGCTCCAGCGCATGGACACCGTTGGGATAGGTCTTGCCGACCTTGTCGAGGGTGAGCATCAGGTTTCTCCGCCCGGTCGGAATGCATCCTGCCAGCGCAGCAGCGGGGCGGTGAGGAGCTCGATCAGCCAGTCGGTGGTCTTGCCGAGCAGCGCGAAGATGGCGATGGCGGCGAGAATCTGCGCGGGCTTGCCGAGCTGCTGGCCGTCGATCAGGAGATAGCCGAGCCCTTCGGAGGCGCCCATGAATTCAGCGGCGACCACGAACATCCAGCCAAGCCCGAGGCCGACGCGCAGCGCTACGACATAGGCGGGCAGCACCGCAGGCAGCAGGATGCGGCGGATCATGGCGGGGCCGGAAAGACGGAAGGTGCGACCAACCTCGACGATCTTGCGATCGACCGAGAGGATGGCGCCCATTACGCCGAGATAAACCGGGAAGAACACGCCGACCGCGATCAGCGCGACTTTCGAGGTCTCGAAAATGCCCAGCCACAGGATGAACAGCGGTACCCAGGCGATGGAGGGAATGGCGCGCAGCGCCTGCACGGTGGGATCGAGCAGCCTGCGCGCGATGCCCCAATAGCCCGAGATGGCGCCGAGCAGCGTGCCGGCGATGACGCCGAAGCCGAAACCGGCGGCGACGCGTGACAGCGTGGTGGCGATATGTTTCCAGAGTTCGCCGCTGCGTGCGAGTTCGGCGATGGTGGTGAGCACGCGCGAGGGCGGCGGTACCAGCCGGCCGTTCGACCAGCCGAGCCAGACGGCGGCTTCCCAGGCGAGGGCGAGCGTCAGCGGCAATACAATGCCGAGCGCCGGCCGCGCAAAGCGCTGCCAGCCTCCGTAAAGGGACTGCTGCGCCGGAGCTTCCGCAACCGGCGCAGGCGTATCGAGGGCGATGCTCATCAGCTCTTCGGCAGCGGGATCTGGTCGTCGATCAGGGCATCGACCGTCGCTTTCACGTCGACCTTGGCGTCGATCACGCCAGCCTGCTGCAGTGCAAGGCCGGCGGCGAGGATCGACTCGCGCTGCGGTGCGCCGATGCGGCTGTGGGTGAGCTCGGTGCGCTCCTTGAGCTGCTTGTCGACCACGGCCTCGGGCAGCTTGGTGACACCGATGAAGGCCTTCTTCAGCTCGGGATAATTCTCCAGCGAATACTTCCGCGCCTCTTCATAGACGGCGAGCACGCGGCGGGCGACATCCGGATAGTCCTTCAGGAACTGTTCGCGCACATTGAGGATGCCCCAGGTATTGGCCTCGGGCTTGCGGAAGAACAGTTTGGCGCCGTCTTCCACTTCGGCTTGCGCCATCATCGGGTCGAGGCCGGCCCATGCATCGACATCGCCGCGGATCAGCGCCGCCTTGCCGTCGGCATGCTGCAGCAGCACCGGGGTGATGTCCTTGTCGGTGAGTTTGGCGTCGAGCAGCGCGCGGACCAGGAAGATGTGTGGATCGGTGCCGCGGGTCACGGCGACGCGCTTGCCCTTGAGGTCGGCGACGGAGGCGATCTTGGAGTCCTTCGTCGTCACCAGCGCGGTCCATTCCGGTCGCGAATAGACATAGACCGACTTGATCGGATTGCCGTTGATTTTGGCGACCAGCGCGGCCGAGCCGGCGGTCGAGCCGAAATCGATCGAGCCGGCATTGAGGAATTCGAGCGCCTTGTTGGAGCCCGCCGACTGCACCCAGGTGATCTTGACGCCGTCCTTGGCGAATTCCTTCTCCAGCAGGCCGTTCTGCTTGAGGATGATCGAGACCGGATTATAGGTCGCCCAATCCAGGCGAATCTCCTTGAGCGGCTCGGCGGCGAAAGCGGTGGCGGGCAGCAGCGCTGCGGCGGCAATCAGACCGGCGACCGCGCGCCGTGACATCGTGAACATGATGAATTCTCCCCTCGGATATCATTCGTTGCGCGGCAGCAGCGTCCGCGCCGGCTGCCGGAAGCTGCCGGGCATCGGTACGTTGCGGTGCGGAAACATCATTTAATTTCAATTGCTTATGCGATTTCGTCAACGAGAAGATATCGCACGTCGAAGCGCTCGCTGTGAGGATGTCGTTTCTTCGATTGCGCAAATGCCAGCATGAACTAACTGTTGGCTGACAATCACCGTGACAGCGCCTGCGCCGTCCGATATCCGGGATGCCTATGGACAGTGCTGTGCCCAAGACCGAGACGGCTACCGAAGTTGAATTCGATACGGCGCGGATAGCGGCCGAGATCGATGCGCTCGCCGCGGAACATCGCGGCAAGAACGATCTCTTTCGTGCCGCGCTTGCGAAGCTGCTCAAGGCCGAACTGATGACGGCGCGTGAAGCGGCCGAGGCGGTGCTGCTGAAGGACCGCCACGGCCGGCGCTGCGCCGAGCGGCTTTGCGACGTGCAGGACGACATCATCCGCCTGCTGTTCAACGCAGCGACCAAGCATCTCTATTATTCCCCTCTGCCGTCGAGCGGCGAGCGCATGTCGGTGGTGTCCACCGGTGGCTACGGCCGCGGGCTGATGGCGCCGGAGTCCGATATCGATCTCCTGTTCATCCTGCCCTACAAGCAGACCGCCTGGGGCGAGCAGGTTGCCGAGGTCATTCTCTATTGCCTGTGGGACATGGGGCTGAAGGTCGGCCACGCCACCCGCTCCGTGGATGAATCGATTCGCCAGGCGCGCGGCGACATGACCATCCGCACGGCGATCCTCGAAACGCGCTTTCTTGCCGGCGACAAGGAGCTGTACGAAGAGCTCGTCACCCGTTTCGATGCCGAAGTGGTGCAGGGCACCGCCGCCGAATTCGTCGCGGCGAAACTCGCCGAACGCGAGGAGCGGCATCGCCGCGGCGGCCAGTCGCGTTATCTGGTCGAGCCGAATGTGAAAGACGGCAAGGGCGGGTTGCGCGATCTGCACACGGTGTTCTGGATCGCGAAATATGTCTATCGCGTGCGCGACAGCAAGGAACTGGTGGCGCGTGGCGTGTTCGACGCGCAGGAATATCGCACCTTCCGGCGCTGTGAGGATTTCCTGTGGTCGGTCCGCTGCAACATCCACTTCCTGACAAGGCGGCCGGAAGAACGGCTGTCCTTCGATCTGCAGCGCGAGATCGCGGTGCGCCTCGGCTACACCTCGCATCCCGGCATGCAGGACGTCGAGCGCTTCATGAAGCACTACTTCCTGATCGCGAAGGAGGTCGGAGACCTCACTGCAATCCTGTGCGCGAAGCTGGAAGACCAGCAGGCCAAGCCGGCGCCGGCACTGACGCGGATGATGGCCAAGCTGCGGCCGGACAACAAGCGCCGCCGCGTGCCCGGCAGCGACGCCTTCATCATCGACAACAACCGCATCAATCTGGCCGCACCGGATGTCTTCAAGGAAGACCCGGTCAATCTGATGCGCTTCTTCCGCCTGGCGCAGAAGAACAATCTGGCCTTTCATCCTGACGCCATGCGCACGGCAACGCGTTCGCTGCGGCTGATCACCCAGGAGGTGCGCGAGGATCCCGAGGCCAACAAGATCTTCATGGAGATCCTGACCTCGGACAATGCCGAGATCGTGCTGCGGCGGATGAACGAGACCGGCGTGCTCGGTCATTTCATTCGCGCCTTCGGCCGCATCGTCTCGATGATGCAGTTCAACATGTATCATCACTATACGGTGGATGAGCATCTGATCCGCTGCATCGGCATCCTTCAGGAGATCGAGCGCGGCGGCAACGAAGAGTTCGCGCTAGCGTCAGATCTGATGCGCAAGATCCGTCCGGAGCATCGCGCGGTGATCTACATCACCGTGCTGTTGCACGACATCGCCAAGGGACGGCCGGAAGATCACTCCATCGCCGGCGCCAAGGTGGCGCGGCGGCTGTGCCCGCGGCTCGGCTTCAACGCTGGCGATACGGATCTGGTGGCGTGGCTGATCGAGGAACATCTCACGATGTCCACGGTGGCGCAGTCACGCGATCTGTCAGACGCCAAGACCATCGAGAATTTCGCCGCGGTGGTGCAATCGGTCGAGCAGATGAAGCTGCTGACGATCCTGACCACGGCGGATATTCGCGGCGTCGGTCCGGGCGTGTGGAACGGCTGGAAGGCGCAGCTCTTGCGCACGCTGTATTACGAGACCGAGCCGGTGCTGACCGGCGGCTTCTCGGAAGTGAACCGTGCCCAGCGGATCGCCGTGGCGCAGGCCGAATTCCGCCGCTCGTTCACGGAGTGGCCGGAGCAGCAGCTCAGCGCCTATATCTCGCGGCATTATCCGGCCTACTGGCTCAAGGTCGATCTGGAGCGCAAGATCCGCCACGCGCGCTTCCTGCAGGCGAGCGAACAGGCCGGCCACAAGCTGGCGATCAATGTCGGCTTCGACGAGGCGCGCGCCGTCACCGAACTGACGATTCTCGCGGTCGACCATCCATGGCTGCTGTCGATCATCGCCGGCGCCTGCGCCGCGGCCGGCGCGAACATCGTCGACGCGCAGATCTATACGACCACCGACGGACGTGCGCTCGACACGATCGCAATCTCCCGGGAATACGACCGCGACGATGACGAAGGCCGCCGCGCAACGCGGATCGGCGACATGATCGAGGATGTGCTCGAAGGGAAGGTGCGTTTGCCGGAAACGGTAGCGAAGCGCACGTCGTCGAACTCCTCGAAGAAGGCGGCGCTGAAGGCCTTCACGGTCGAGCCCGAGGTGATCGTGAACAATCAGTGGTCGGATCGCTATACGGTGATCGAGGTCTCAGGCCTCGACCGGCCGGGCCTGCTGTATCAACTGACTACGGCGATCTCGAAGCTCAACCTCAACATCGCTTCGGCGCATGTGGCGACTTTCGGCGAGCGCGCGCGTGACGTGTTCTATGTGACCGATCTGCTTGGTGCGCAGATCACCGCGCCCACACGTCAGGCCGCGATCAAGCGGGCGCTGATTCATCTGCTCGCCAATAGCGAGACGGTCGAGAAGCCGGCAGCGTAACTCCTCCCCTCATCCTGAGGAGCCGCGTAGCGGCGTCTCGAAGGATGGCCGCGAGCTCGGAGCGCCGGCAACTCATGGTTCGAGACGGCCGCCAAGAAGCGGCCTCCTCACCATGAGGGGCTGAGTGTTAGGCCACCTCCACGCCCTCATGCCGGAGCAGCCAGCGTTTTCGCTCTATGCCGCCGCCGTAACCTGTGAGCGCGCCGTTAGCGCCGATCAGGCGATGGCAGGGCACGACCACGCTCAGGGGATTCGATCCATTGGCGTGACCGACCGCGCGCATCGCTGCCGGTGAACCAAGCCGTGCGGCGAGGGTGCCGTAGCTGAGTGTTGTGCCGGCAGGGATATTGCGCAGCGCAGTCCAGACTCGCTTCTGAAAGTCCGTGCCGGGGATATGGCAGGGGACCGCGCTCAGCTGATCGAGATCGCCGCCGAAGTAACGCGTGAGCGCCCGGCGAATCATGTCAGGGGCGGGTGCATCGACGAGCGGCGCCGAGCCGAGATAACGGCGGAGCGACGTGTTCAGGCGATCTTCGTAGTCGGTCCAGTCCAGCGCGCAGAGCGCACCATCCGTATTCGTCACCAATAGCGCCGTGCCGATCGGCGTTTCCAGCCGGTCGAGATGGAGCGGTGCAGCGGGCTTTGCCATGACATGTCGGCTCATCACATGAGAACGCCGACCGTATCGTCGATACGATCGGCGGACAGCCCGATTTCCGATGATCTGCAGCCCGGATGGAGCGAAGCGCAATCCGGGGACCGGCGATATGCTGAGGCTCTGAATCCCCGGATTTCGCTGCGCTCCATCCGGGCTACGGGACCGAGCCTTACTCGCTCTTCGGCTCGTGCGACATACGTTCGAGGCGGTCCTGCATATCCTTCATCTGGCGGCGCAGGTCGTCGATATTGTCGCCGTTGGCAGGGGCCGGCTCCGGCGCCTTCTCCGGCTCTGCAGCGCTGCCACCACGCGGCGGCACGAAGGGCTTGAACATGGAGAAGGTCTGCTGGAACAGCTCCATGTTGCGGCGGACGGTTTCTTCCAGCGGCGCGAACGGGGTCATGCCGAAGGTGTTCGTCATCTGCTTGCGGAACTTCTCCTGCTCGCGCGTCAGCGAATCGATCGACTGTTCCAGATATTTCGGCACCACCATCTGCATGCTGTCGCCGTAGAAGCGGATCAGCTGGCGCAGGAACGTGGTCGGCAAGAGGTTCTGGCCGGCCTTGTTTTCCTGTTCGAAGATGATTTGCGCGAGCACCTGTCGGGTAATGTCGTCGCCGGTCTTGGCGTCGTAGACGAGGAAATCCTCGCCGTCCTTCACCATGGCGGCGAGGTCTTCCAGCGTTACATACGTACTCGTCCCGGTATTATAGAGCCGGCGGTTCGCATATTTTTTGATGGTGGTCGGTTGATCTGTTTTCGCCATGGCTCACTTACCTACCGGTGACGGGAAACCTTTCGGCAATGCGCCAAAAAGGCCAATCGGATTGGGTGGTCGAACAACGCAATGCAATAAAGTAAGCACTTTCAAAGTGCCTCGGCTACCGTTTTGTGCGTCACGGTTAAAATCGCGGCATGATTGTGCTATGCAATGCGACATTGGTGCCAATTTTGGTGCGCTGCGGTCGGAAATGGCCGCAGGTCCAATTGACACGGAGACACCAGTTTTAAGAGGATGCGCGCCAAGCGGCACCAGCCGCCTCGGCGCGATGAAAGTCGAACAAGCCCACTTCAAAACAACAACAGGAGATGTCCATGTCAGACGATGTCGTCATCGTCAGCGCCGCCCGCACACCGGTCGGCAGCTTCAACGGCGCTTTCGCAACGACGCCAGCGCATGATCTCGGCGCCATCGCCATCAAGGCCGCGCTCGAGCGTGCGAAGCTCGATCCCGCCCGCGTCTCCGAAGTCATCATGGGCCAGATCCTCACTGCGGCGCAGGGCCAGAACCCGGCGCGTCAGGCGGCGATCGCGGCCGGCCTTCCGGTCGAAACCTCGGCCTGGGGCGTCAACATGCTGTGCGGCTCCGGCCTGCGCACTGTTGCTCTCGGTTATCAGGCGCTGATGAACGGTGACTCCGACATCGTCGTTGCCGGCGGTCAGGAATCCATGAGCATGGCTCCGCATGCGCAGTATCTGCGTGGCGGCGTGAAGATGGGCTCGACCGAACTGGTCGATACCATGATCAAGGACGGTCTGTGGGACGCCTTCAACGGCTATCACATGGGCAACACCGCCGAGAACGTGGCACGCCAGTTCCAGATCACGCGCCAGCAGCAGGATGAATTCGCCGTTGCGTCGCAGCAGAAGGCGGAAGCCGCGCAGAAGGCCGGCAAGTTCAAGGACGAAATCGTTCCCGTGACCATCAAGGGTCGCAAGGGCGACACCATCGTCGACACCGACGAATATCCGCGTCACGGGGCCTCGCTCGAAGCCATGGCCAAGCTGAAGCCGGCTTTCGAGAAGGAAGGCACCGTCACCGCCGGTTCGGCGTCGGGCATCAATGACGGCGCTGCCGCCGTGGTGCTGATGACCGCCAAGCAGGCCGCCAAAGAAGGCCTCACCCCGCTCGCCCGCATCGTGTCGTGGGGCCAGGCCGGCGTCGATCCGAAGATCATGGGCACTGGCCCGATCCCGGCATCCCGCGCCGCGCTGAAAAAGGCGGGCTGGTCGATCAACGATCTCGACCTGATCGAAGCCAACGAAGCTTTTGCAGCGCAGGCCTGTGCTGTGAACAAGGACCTCGGCTGGGATACGTCCAAGGTCAACGTCAATGGCGGCGCGATCGCCATCGGTCACCCGGTCGGTGCATCGGGCGCCCGCGTCCTCGTGACGCTGCTGCACGAAATGCAGAAGCGTGATTCGAAGAAGGGCCTTGCCACGCTGTGCATCGGCGGCGGCATGGGCATCGCGATGTGCGTTGCACGCGACTAAAAGGGCGGCACGCGCTGAAAACTTCGGCGCGTGATTGCACTGCACACATCGATTGACGTTGCATCGTCGATCAAATCAAAACGCCCGGCGCAATGCGCCGGGCGTTTTTTCTTGATGTTCATCGTAGCGCCAGCTTAACTCGCTACTATAATTTCAGAATTGATTTTGGGAGGACGACATGGCGCGCGTAGCAGTGGTGACCGGTGGAACACGAGGCATTGGCGCAGCCATCAGCAAGGCGTTGAAGGACGCGGGCTACAAGGTTGCCGCGACCTATGCCGGCAACGACGCTGCTGCCGAGAAGTTCAAGAGCGAGACCGGCATCCCCGTCTACAAATGGGACGTCTCGTCGTTCGAGGCCTGCGCTGAAGGAATCAAGAAGGTCGAGGCCGAACTCGGGCCGGTGGAAGTGCTGGTCAACAATGCCGGCATCACCAAAGATGGTGCCTTTCACAAGATGACACCCGAGTCCTGGCATGCAGTCGTGAACACCAATCTCGGCTCGCTCTTCAACATGACCAAGCCTGTCATCGAGGGGATGCGGTCGCGCAAGTTCGGCCGTGTCATCAACATTTCATCGATCAACGGCCAGAAGGGCCAGTTCGGTCAGGTCAATTACTCCGCTGCCAAGGCCGGCGATATCGGCTTCACCAAGGCGCTCGCGCTGGAGAACGCCAAGCTCGGCATCACCGTGAACGTGATTTGTCCCGGCTATATCAACACGGAGATGGTGCAGGCGGTGCCGAAGGATGTGCTGGAGAAGAGCATTCTTCCGCTGATTCCCGTCGGCCGCCTGGGCGAGCCCGAGGAAATCGCGCGTGCCGTGCTGTTCCTCGCGGCGGACGATGCCGGCTTCGTCACCGGTTCGACGCTGACGGTGAATGGCGGGCAGTATCACGCGTAAGCGAAGACATTCTCCGTCCTCATCCTGAGGAGCCCGCTCTTGCGGGCGTCTCGAAGGATGTGCATGCATCTCATGGTTCGAGACGGCCGCTGAAGAAGCGGCCTCCTCACCATGAGGGCCAGAGTTGGCCTGTGACACAGGGCCAGCATGACCTCACGCACTGCCACTCTCATCGGCCTCACCGCCATCCTCATGTGGTCGCTGCTGTCCGTGATGACGGTGGCGAGCGGGCGCATGCCGCCATTCCAGCTGACCGCGATGACTTTTGCCATCGGCGCGTTGGCCGCGGCTTTGAGCTGGATCTGGCGGCCGAATGCGATCCGCGCGCTCAGGCAATCGCCGCTGACATGGGCGGTCGGTGTCGGCGGCCTGTTCGGCTATCACGCGCTGTATTTCGTCGCCCTTCGCTTTGCGCCGCCCGCCGAGGCGGGATTGCTGAACTATCTGTGGCCGCTGTTGATCGTATTGTTCTCGTCGTTTCTGCCCGGCGAGCGGCTGTATCCGCATCATGTCATCGGCGCAGTGCTTGGTCTTGCCGGCACGGTGCTGCTGTTATGGGGCAATGCTTCGCTCAGCCTCGGGTCCGGTCATGCCGGCGGGTTGCTCGCGGCGTTCTGCGCGGCTTTTGTCTGGGCGGCCTATTCGGTGATGTCGCGCCGGCTGAAAGCGGTGCCGACCGATGCCGTTGCTGGCTTCTGCTTCGTCACGGCTTTGCTGGCTGCCATTGTGCATCTCGCCATCGAGACCACGGTGTGGCCCGAGACGGCGTTGCAATGGCTCGCCGTCATCGCGCTGGGCGTCGGTCCTGTCGGTGCCGCCTTCTACACGTGGGATATCGGCATGAAGCGCGGCGACATCCGCGTGCTCGGAGCGGCGTCCTACGCAACGCCGCTGCTGTCCACGGGCTTTCTCATCGCCGCGGGTTTCGCGCAGGCGAGCGCGAATATCGCCGTCGCCGCGGCATTGATCGCAGGCGGGGGGCTTATTGCAGCAAAGGACATGTTTACGAAGCGATCGCTAGCGTAGGGCGGATTAGCGAAGCGTAATCCGCCGGCCGAGTTTGTGTGGCGAAGAACGGCGGATTACGCCTTCGGCTCATCCGCCCTACGGCTCCCAGTTTTTCGGCGCGAGTTCGAATGTCGCGAAATCGAAACCGGGCGCGACCGTACAGCCAACCAGTGTCCAGTCGCCCGTCGTGGCAGCGGCCTGCCAGGCGTGAGGTGGCACGATGCCCTGCGGCTGTTGTCCGGCTGCGAGGTCCGGGCCGAGCGTGATCGCTCTTTGTCCGCTGTCGTCAGCGATCTCGAGCGTCAGCGGCGCGCCGGCGTGATAGTGCCAGATCTCCACGGCATCGATGCGGTGCCAGTGGGAGCGCTCGCCTGCAGCCAGCAGGAAATAGATCGCGGTCGACGCCGTACGCCCGGCGGCATCCGTGCGGGCATCGCGAAACGTCTCGCGATAATGCCCGCCTTCGGGATGCGGCTGCAGGCCGAGCGTGGCGATGATCTCGGCCGCGGTCGGCATCGTCACGACTTGTTCTTGCGCTCGCGGAGCTCGCCGAACACGTCGTCCTCGCTGAAGCCCTTCAGGCGCACGGCAGAGGCAATGGCCGGATCGTCGGCGCGCAGGAAGACGTTGGTCTTCTTTTCGAGGCCGAGCAGCACCGGAATGGTCGGCTTGCCAACGGCGCGGAGCTGCGTCACCTCGTCGGCGCGCTTCTTCAGGGCCTCGTTGGTGGGATCGATGCCGAGGCAGAACTTCATGTTCGATGCGGTGTATTCGTGGCCGCAATAGACGCGGTAGTCGTCGGGCAGCGTGCGCAACTTCTTCAGCGACTGCCACATCATCGGATAGGTGCCTTCGAACACCCGGCCGCAACCGCCCGAGAACAGCGTATCGGCCGAGAACAGCGCGAGTTCGCTGTCGAACACGTAACAGATATGGTCGAGCGTATGACCGGGGGTCTCCAGCACGCGGGCCATCAGCGCGCCGACCTGTACGGTGTCGCCCTCGCCGACGCGGACATCCACATGCGGAATCGCGGTACCCTGATCGTGCGGTGCGGTCACCTTGCAGCCATAGGTCTGTTTCAGCTCGGCGATGCCGCCGACATGGTCGGCGTGGTGATGGGTGACCAGGATATCGCTGAGCTTCCAGCCTTCGCGCTGCAGCACCTTCATGATCGGCGCGGCTTCCGGGGCGTCGATGGCCGCGGTCTTCAGGCTCTGCGGGTCGTGGATCAGATAGCCGAAATTGTCCGACAGGCAGGGGAACACGCGAATTTCAGCGGCCATGATCTCTCCGTGATTCAGAACGACGCAGCACTTCTGACATATGGCGTTAACGCTTCCCGGGCAATGCGCGATTGGGGGGCGTGTGCGCTGCATCAGGCGTGGTAGAAGGCTGGCATGACCATCGATGTCATCGACCTCCGGGATTTCTATTCCCGCCGCCTCGGCATCGTGGCACGGCGCCTGATCAATCGTGGCATCAAGGCGCACTGGCCGGATGCGGAGGGCCAGCGGGTTCTCGGGATCGGCTATCCCACGCCCTATCTTGGCCTGTTCCGGGAAAATGCCGAACGCTGTATCGCTTTCATGCCTGCGGCGCAGGGTGTCCTGAAATGGCCGACGGCAAAACCGGCACTGGCGACTCTGGTCGATGAGATGTCGCTGCCGCTGCCGGACGCGGCGGTGGACCGGATCATCCTCGTC
Organism: Pseudomonadota bacterium; assembly: GCA_023449855.1. Lineage (GTDB taxonomy): Bacteria > Pseudomonadota > Alphaproteobacteria > Rhizobiales > Xanthobacteraceae > Tardiphaga. Next base: position 18,000 of record JAEXHR010000197.1, read on the forward strand.
CATGCGCTGGAAATGTCCGACGATCCCGAAGGGCTTTTGCGCGAGATCTGGCGTGTGCTCGCACCGTCCGGGAAATTGATTGCGGTGATCCCGAATCGCCGCGGCGTGTGGACGCGCTCGGATTCGACGCCGTTCGGCCATGGCCGACCTTATTCGCGCTCACAGATCACGCAGCTCCTGCGTCAGACCTGGTTCACGCCAACGGCTTGGAGCGAGGCGCTGTTCATGCCGCCGGTGGGCATGGGCTGGTTTCTGCGCTCGGCATTGGTGTGGGAACGCGTCGGCGCGGCGCTGTCGCTGCCGTTTGCCGGGCTGCACATCGTCGAGGCCAGCAAACAGGTCTATCGCGCGATTCCGGCGAAGCGGGAGCGGGCCAAGCTCATCCCGGCGCTGCAGCCGGTGCTGGTGCCGAGTTCGGGCATGCGCCGCGACGGCGTCGCCGATCTTGGCAACGCCGGGCCGCCGTCGCGCTGAGGATCAATCCTCGATCGACTTCTCGCTGGTGTCGGCCTTGCCGCGCGTCCAGTAGCCGGCGGCCTTGGTCCACGACTTGTTGTGTCCGCGAGTGCCGGTGACATAGCTGCGCAAATGGCGCGCGACCTGAGCTTCGGCTGCGATCCAGACGAAGCCGTCGCCTTGGGGGAAGGCGAAGTTTTCAAGCGCCGCCTGCAACAGCGCCGCATCGTCGTTCATTCCGTCGCGGGCGATCCATTGCGATGACCAGTCGGCCTTCGTTGCGATCTGCTGCGCGTCGCCGATGACGAAGCTCGCGACCGGGACGCCTGGCCGTAGCTCCTCGAGGCGGCGTCCGATGGCGGGCAGGGCGGTCTCGTCTCCGATCAGGACATACCAGTCGAAATCGTCGGGAATGACCGCAGAGCCGCGCGGGCCGCCGATCTGCAGGGTATCGCCGACCTTCGCATCGGTCGCCCATGCCGTCGCCGGACCGGCCTCGTGGAGTGCGAAGTCGATGACGAGCGTGTTGCGCGCCGTGTCGAAGCTGCGCGGGGTGTATTCGCGCATCTCGGGCGTGTCGCCACTGCCAGGGAAGATCAGCTTGACGTGATCGTCGAAGGACGCGCTGACGAAGTCCTGCAGCTCCGGCGAGGTGAGCGTGATGCGTTGCATCTGCGGGGTGAGGCGTTCGGTGGCGGAAACGGTGAGAAGGCGCCGGCGCAGCTCGTGACGGACGCGGATAATGTCGTGTTTGCTCAAGAAGGTGCAATCCATGGCTGAATTCGAGATAGCGCGGATGTGGCGATTGCCCGGCCGTAGTCCAAGGACGGCATTTTAGAGACGCTCAATACTCTCCGCCGTAGGGCGGATTAGCCGAAGGCGCAATCCGCCGGCCGAGCGCGTGTGGCGAAGGACGGTGGCGGATTACGCTTCGCTCATCCGCCCTACGGAGGTTACGTTTCCGCCAGCGGATGCAGGTCGCGCACGAGACTCTTGAGGCGCTCTTCCACCACATGGGTGTAAATCTGCGTCGTTGAAATATCGGTGTGGCCGAGCAGCGTCTGCACGATGCGCAGGTCGGCGCCATTGTGCAGCAGATGGCTGGCAAAGGCGTGGCGCAGCACATGTGGCGATACCAGCCGCGGTGCGATGCCCGAGGCGCTGGCCAGGTCTTTCAGGTCGCGTGCGAAGTGCTGGCGGGTGAGGTGACCGCTTTCGCCCGACGACGGAAACAGCCATTTTGGTGCAGCGCCCTTTTTTGGCTGAGCTTTGTTCGCCTCGGCCATCACGGCAAGATAGTCCGCCATCGCTGCCTTGGCCGTTTCATTGAGCGGCACCAGGCGTTCCTTGTTGCCTTTGCCGCGCACCACGATCATGCGCGCATCGCGCCGGGCGGAGGTGACTGGCAACGAGACCAGTTCGGAGACGCGCAGGCCGGTGGCGTAGAGCACCTCCAACAGGCAATAAAGCCGCGCATGGCGCAGCCGTTGCGGAAGCGTGGCCTCGGTGTTCTGGGCCATGGTGCGGCCCTGCACCAGCATGCGATCGACGTCGGCGATCGACAGGACCTTTGGCAGGCTGCGGCCGCGCTTCGGTCCGGACAGGATCGCGGCTGGGTCGTCGGCGCGGATGTTTTCGCTCAGCAGAAACCGGAACAGGTGGCGCAGCGCCGACAGCCGACGCGCCATGGTGGTGGACTTGAAGCCGCGGTCGTCGAGGTCTTCGAGATAATCGCGCAGGAGCTCGGTGTCCGCCGATCCGAAGCTGGCCTTGGCGCGGGCCGCGAATTCGGAGAAATCCTCGAGGTCGCGGCGATAGGCGTCGAGCGTGTTTGCGCCGGCGCCCTGTTCGGCAGCGAGCATATCGAGGAACAGGGCGGACAGGCGGGCGTCGGACGGGATGCTCATGGTGGGCCTTCGAAGTGAGCGCACCGTTCTTCTCCCTCTCCCGCC
>JAEXHR010000216.1 GCA_023449855.1 Pseudomonadota bacterium
GTCATCAGCATGCAGGTGTCGCTGCCGCCGAAGGCGGTCGGCACGGATACCGGCGTGATCATCAGGTCCATCCAGCGATCGACCGGCACGTGATCGACATAGGAAGTGCGGCGCGGCTCGGTATTGGCGATGGCCTCGCGCAAGGCGCTGATGATTTCCGGCGAACGCAGCGCGAATTGCGCCAGTTCGCCCTTGCGCAGCGCCGGAGCCAACTGGGCTGCGGCGGCATTGAGATGAATGACGCGCCCGGCACGGTCGAGCAACACGGCGGGATCCGGAATGCCGCCAACCACGGCGCGCACCGCGGGCTGTTCCACCGGATTGACCAGCGCCTCATCGCGCTTGGCGTCGCTATCATGCAAGCGCCAAGGCACCAGCGCGGCGCCCGCGATGCAGGCGAACACGATGCCGGCACGGAGCGGCGTCAACTCGCCGAAGAACACCAGAGCGGCAAGCGCCAGCGCCGCCACGAGCAGGATGATCGCGGCGTGCCGCAACCGATCCGGCCAGGGGGAAAACATCGACGGTGGGGAAGCTTCGATGGCCATCTGGGCATTATCTCTTTTGGCAGCCTCAGCCTGCTGCGGACGCCCGCTCATGTCAGGTGGCCGGACCGCCGCGATCGTTCAAGGTTCGACCCGCAGCAGACGGAGCTTCGGCTGCGACCGGCTGCAGCTTTTTTGATCGCGCCCCAACAATAAGCTCGCGAAACGTCAGTAACATGACTGAAATAAAGAACGGCGCAAGGTAATAAAGTACCCGGAACAGCAGCATGCCGGCCAGCAGCTGCTCCTGGTCCATCATCTCCAGACCGACCAGCATCGCCGCATCGAACACGCCGAGACCGCCCGGCGAATGGCTGGCGAAGCCGAGCAGCGTCGCCGCGACGAACACCACCGCCACGGTGACGAAATCCACACCGGGTGTGTTCGGCACGAGCATGTACATGGCCAGCGCGCAGAAACCGAGATCGACGATGCCGATGACGATCTGGAGCAGAGTGAGCGGCCCGCCCGGCAGCACCACCGACCAAGGCCCGCGGCCGACGCTGCGGGGCTTCATCCACACCCAGATCACATAGCCGACAAGGCCCGCGAGCACGACATAAGCGAGGATGCGGTTGACCGCAGGCGGCACCTGATTGATCGCGCTCGCGGCTTCCGGGTGATAGGCGATGCCCATGCCGAGCACGGCGAGATTGCCGAGCCAGAAGGTGAGACCGGCGAGAAACACGATCTTGGCCACATCGACCGCCGACAAATCCCATGCCGAATAGATGCGGTAGCGGACCGCGCCGCCGGTGAAGACTGACGCGCCAACATTGTGGCCGATGGAATAGCTGGTGAAAGCCGCGAGCGCATTGATGCGATACGGCACGTCGCGGCGACCGATGGTGCGGACGGCGAACCAGTCATAGAAAGTGAGCGTGAAATAGGCCGCGGTCACCGACAGCGCCGAGAGCACGATCAGTCGCGGCTCGGTCTCGGCGATGAACTTCAGGACGCGCGCGGTGTCGACATTGCGCAGCTTGTGATAGAGCATCCAGCAGGCAATCGCGATTACCGCGACGCTGGCGAGGACACCGAGTTTGTGCAGGATTTGCTTCTCGCGCAGAAACGTGGCCGTCCTGCGTATTGCTTCCAGCATCTCAACCTCGAATGCGATCCCAGCCTCTGGGACATCGGCCAGTTTGTCAGACCCGCTGTGGCGGAACCGCTACCTCATCACTTTCACACTGCCGTTTCCAGCAATTCCGTCGTAGCGGGTTTCGACACGAAACGGAATCAGGACAACGTCGAATGGGGCAATTTCGGCGCAATATATTCGGCGAAACTGAACAAATGACCCGCACTTCTTGCGGCAGCGCTGCGGCAAAATGCCGGCCTCACGGAGGCTCCCATAGTGCGATGAGACTTTCGTGACTTTAGACCACCGATCTGGCGGCGAGGCGTTGATAAAATAAAAGATCCAATTCCGGCGCCTTGCCGGTGAGGCCAGTCAAAATCGCGTGCGCCTGGCCACGATGATGGGTCTGGTGATTGAACCAATGCGCCAGCATCGGCATCAACGGCTCCTCGAACTCTTCGGGCGTCGAGACCCGGCGGAATTTGATGGTGCCGGCAAGCTGCGCCTCGTCGAGGCCATCGACGAAGCCGAGAATGCGCATATCCTCGGCCTCGCGGGCGGCGCGCAGACCCGCGAAATCATCGTGCAGGATGGCGTCGAGCTGGCTCGGCGCATCGCCCATACCGGTGAAGCGCTTCAGCCAGATGCGGTCGGTGACCAGCAGATGATTGAACGTTCCATGCAGCGACTTGAAGAAGGCGCCGCGATCGGCGCGATAGCTGGCGTCATCCAGCCCGGCCGCGGCGTCGTAGAGCCGGCCGTTGGCCCAGCGGTTGTAGCGACCGAACGCCCGGTAGTGATCGAGCATCGCTTTGCCGATATCCGCGATCATTGCCGAAACCGCACTTGCTGCCGCGTTACCACGATGTCGCGCAGCCAGGAGCCGATGGCGCAGCCGACGAGATAGAAGCCGAGCAGAGCAAGACCGAGATCGAGCCAATAGCCGAAGCGACCGGGCACGAGTTTCGCCGCGGCAATGCCGACAATGATGACGGCGAGCACCGACAGCCTCTGGATCCAGGCCCGCGGCACCGACGGGCCGCGATAGACCACGGCGATCCAGCCCATGCCAAAGCCGATCAGGAAAGCGCCGAGCAGCCAGCCCCAGAGAAGCGTTGCAAGAATGGTCATGGATTCGGCCTCACCACGAATTCGATCCGGCGATTCTGCGCCTTTCCGTCTTCGGTGTCATTGCCGGCCAGCGGCAGGGTGGCACCGTAGCCGATGGCTTCGAAACGATCGCCCGGCAAACCGGCCTTGATCAGATAGTCCTCGACCGCCGCGGCGCGCTTTTCCGACAGCGTCTGATTGAACGCCGGATCGCCGTCGCTATCGGTATGGCCGACGATGTCGAATTTGGTCGCCGGGCAGCGCATGGCGACTTCCACCAGCCGGTCGAGCAATCCCGCCGAGTCCGCATTGATGCTGGCACTCGCGGTCTCGAAACGGACGCGGCCCTTGGTCAGGTTCTGCGCGAACAACTGCTGACACACGCTGGCATCCACCGGCGCCGCTGCGGGCTTCACGGTCACCTCGGGCTTCGTCGTCCAGCCTTGCGGCAGCTCCTTGCCGAGGCCGCTGCGGATCTGCTCGGCAGCGACATCGTACAGCGCGTCGCCGGAGAGCTTCACCTCGCGGTCGTTGACCACCAGCGTGCCGGTCGAGAGCCGCGACAGCGCGCCGAGCGCCGACGTCACCGCCGGCGCGAAATTGCCGGGTGCGCCGATGCTGGCCTTCAGATTATCGACGATCTTGTCATTCGTGAATTTGCGCTGCGCGGCGGCGACCAGCGCGGCGTGGACGTTGTTGTCCGGCACATAGCCCGACAGCGTCAGCGTATTCGCCACCGGATCCTTGTTGGCCTGGAACACGTAAGGCGGCGCTTTCACGTCATTCGCAGCGACCATAAAGCCTTCCGGCAAATTCTTCAGCGCCGCGGCGATGGCTTCGCGGCCACCGAGATCCCGCGCCATGCCGCTGAGGCTGACGGCGGTGTCCATGATGGTCGCCTTGCCTTCCTTCAGCTTGGCGACCTGATCGAGCAGCAACACGGCGGCGGCATCGAAACGCGGCGGCGCGCCGCGCTTGAGGCCCATGCGGTCGGAGACCTCGGTTCCGGCGAGCGCGGCCTTCGCAGCTTCGGCGATGCGCGCCTTGCTGGCCGGCAGCGGCGCGGTGCCCCACAATGTGACGCGAACATTGTCGCGCTCGGCGACCCAGACGAACGGTTTGGCTTCGGCCACGAGGCGCGTGGCGTCATTGACCAGCCGCACGCCCGGCGCGGCCTCGACCGACGACACTGCGCTGCGGCGACCTTCCTCGGAAAAGGCTTCGGCGGCGAAGGTCACATCGCGGCCGGCAACGGTGATCTGCGTTTTATCAAGAACGGTGCTTTTCAGCGCAGCTGTGCTGCTCGCCGTCAGGTCCGCCTCCAGGGGAGACGTGCTAAACCAGGCGGCGACCACCCAGAGGATGGCGAGTGGAATGAGCCCAGGCCACCATTTGGCGCTCCACCTGTAAAAACCGTGCATTCGATGTCCCGCGGAATGGAAGCAGAGAGAAAACAAACCCTTGCGGGACTGTCAAACTGAAATCAAGGCCGCCCACTGGCGCAGCCTCGGGTATTGGAATAACGCTTTGTTCAACCGTTTCTGATCATGTCCGTGGATCGCGCCCCTTTGCTAGGTCACAAGATGAAGCAGATTCGCAACACGATCATTCGTGCCGGGCTGGATGCTCTGTATTTCAGCGGCGCGCATCGGATGTTGCGGCCATTCTTCGGCGGCGTCGGCACCATTTTCATGCTGCACAACGTCCGGCCGGCCCATGCCGGCGCGTTCCAGCCCAATCGCCATCTCGAGATCACGCCCGATTTCCTCCGCGCGACGCTGGCCTATCTGCGCGCCACCGATGTCGATATCGTGACGCCGGACGAGATGCGGCGCCGCCTGCTCGAACAGGACTTTTCGCGCCGTTTCGCCTGTTTCACCTGCGACGACGGCTACCGGGATAACCGCGACCACATGCTGCCGGCGATGCGGGATTTCGACGCGCCGTTCTCCGTCTTCGTCACCAGCGATTTTGCATCGGGTACCGGACGGCTGTGGTGGATTGCGCTGGAGCGCGTGGTCGCCACGGCCGAGCGGCTGGAAGCGCCGATCGACGGCAACATGGTTCGCCTCGCCACGGCGACGCTACCGGAAAAGGAAATGGGTTTCGACCGCCTGCACGGCTGGCTGCGCAGCCTCGGCGAGCCCGATCTGCGCCGCGAAATGACGGCGCTCTGCAAGCAGGCCGACATCGATGAGGAAGCGATCAGCCGTGACCTCTGCCTCTCCTGGGACGAGCTGAAACCATTCGCCGCCGATCCGCTGCTGACCATCGGCGCGCATACGCTGACCCATTGCAATCTCGCCAAGCAGACCGAGGCTGTGGCCGCGCACGAACTGGCCGCGAGCCGCGCCAATATCGAGAACGCGCTGCAGAAGCCCGCTGTGCATCTCGCTTATCCCTATGGCGACCGTGCAGCCGCTGGCGCCCGCGAATTCGCGCTGGCACAGGCGGCCGGTTTCCAGACCGCCGTGACGACGCGGCCGGGCGTGATCGCCGCTGAAAACTCGGCGCAACTGACCGCGCTCCCACGCGTGTCGCTGAACGGAAACTATCAGGACGCGCGCTATCTTCCGGTGCTGACATCGGGCGCGGCCACAGCGATGTGGAATGGTTTCCAGCGGGTCGGACAGGGATAGTTCGCGATCGTGGGATGGGTTGAGCGGAGGCGCGCAAGCGCCGGAGCGACAACCCATCGGCCGAGCCTGCCGCGAGGACGGACAGCATGGGTTTTCGCTGCGCTCAACCCATCCTACGCGCTCTCTCTCACACGCCCGTCAGTCCGCCGCGTGCATCGTCCGGCGAGAAATACGTCCCCGACATCGGGTCGACCCAGCACAGATGCTCGCGCACGGATGTGACGCCCGCGACATTCTCCGCCGCCACCACGATGGCCTGCCGCACCTTCTCGTCGGTGATGAAACCGATGATATCGACCACGCCATCCTTCACCCGCACATCCAGCCCGGCCGGCACCCATTCATGGGCGCGGAGCACCGCAAGCACGCGGCGGCGGACGAGCGCATCGCTCGATCCGACCTCGGCCGTGTTGCGCGTGACATCGGCGATCGCGACGACGAAATTGTGCCGGCTGACAATGCCGACCAGACGATCGCCCTCCACCACCGGCACGCGCTTGATGCGATGCCGCTCCATGATCTCGACGATATCGGCGAGTTCGGCATCCGGAACCACGGACAGCACGTCCGGCGTCATGATCTCATGCACCTTGCGGCCCGCCTCGCGCACGAAATCGACGGCCTGACGGCCCGGGCCGCGCAGAAATTCCAGCCAGCGCGGGCGCTTGACCTCGGTGCCGATCTCCTGCCGGCGCAGGAAGTCGCGCTCGGTGACGATGCCGATCAACTTGCCGTCCGCATTCACCACCGGCAACCCGCTGACATGATGATCGATCATCAGCTTCGCGGCGTCGTGGATCGACGCATCGGGCGCGATGGTGACGACATTGCGGGTCATGATCTCATGGGCCTTCATGGCTGCCTCCTTCGGGCGAACGGGCCGCCGGATCGATCCGGCAGACGAAGCCTACGCCGATGGGGAATGGCGGCTTTGATTTAGAGCAAGTGGTAGCGCCGCCACCTGACACTTCCCTCATCCTGAGGAGCGGCCGCAGGCCGCGTCTCGAAGGATGGCCGCAAGCTCTGTGTCAAGCCAACTCATGGTTCGAGACGCGCGCAAGAGCGCACTCCTCACCATGAGGGACAGCGTGTTGCGCTTCGCTTCATCCGGGCTACGATCACCGCAAACACACAACAAAACGGGAGGCGTCATGTTCACGGATCTGTTTTCGCTCAAGGGCCGCGTTGCGCTGGTCACCGGCGGTTCACGCGGCATCGGCAGGATGATCGCGGCCGGCTTTCTCAGCCAGGGCGCCGCAAGGGTCTACATCACCGCGCGAAAAGCGGCCGCCTGCGAGGCGACAGCGAAGGAATTGAGCGAAACATATTCCGGCGAATGCATCGCCCTGCCGATCGACATTTCCACCATGACCGGCATCGAGATGCTGGCCGGCGAGATCAAGAAGCGCGAGCCGAAGCTCGACATTCTCGTCAACAATGCGGGCGCGGCCTGGGGTGCGGATTTCGACGAATTTCCCGAAAGCGGCTGGGACAAGGTGATGACGCTGAACGTCAAGGCGCCGTTCTTCCTCACCAAGGCGCTGGCCGCGCCGCTGCGTGCGGCGGGTTCGGCAAAGCAGCCGGCCAAGGTGATCAACATCGCCTCGATCGACGGCATCTTCGTCAATCCGCTAGAGACCTATTCCTATGCCACCAGCAAATCCGGCCTGATCCACCTGACGCGCCGCATGGCGGCCAAGCTGATCAAGGATCATGTGGTTGTCACCGCCATCGCCCCGGGCCCGTTCCAGTCCGACATGAACAAGGCCGCGCGCGACCATGCGGACGAGGTGGCGACAAAGGTGCCGGCCGGGCGCATCGGCACCGACGAGGACATGGCGGGAGCCGCGATCTATCTCGCCTCGCGCGCCGGCGACTATGTGGTCGGCACGACGCTCGCTGTGGATGGCGGCATCGTCTACGCGAATCCGGGGATCGCAGGGACGGGATGGGATTGAGCCTGTAGCCTGGATGGAGCGCAACGTAATCCAGGGACAGCAGAGATAATTGAAACGCCGGTCCCCGGATTGCGCTGCGCTCCATCCGGGCTACGGGGACTGCGTTTTAGGCAAGACGGCGCAGACCATTTTTTGGGCAAACGATCCGTCACGCCTAACCCTCTGGAATCTATAGTCCTGTATTTGCGGCCTAAAATAATCCGCGCATTGTACACAATGGCACACGCCTTGCTTGATCTCCCTGCGCTGTACGCGCTCGGGGAGACCACGCAATGGCGGATGCAACGGGGACAACTGTAGTCGCGGCGGAACCAGGCCCGATCGATGTGGACCTGGCGACCACGGCCCTGCTTATCATCGACATGCAGCGCGACTTCATGGAGCCGGGCGGCTTCGGCGAGACGCTGGGCAATGACGTCTCGCAGCTTGCCAGCGCCGTCGCGCCCATCGCTGCGCTACTGACTGCAGCGCGCGGCAACGGGATGACAGTGATCCATACCCGCGAGGGACATCTGCCCGACCTGTCCGATGCCCCACCCGCCAAGATAGAGCGCGGCGCACCGTCGCTGCGCATCGGCGATCCCGGCCCGATGGGTCGTATCCTCATTCGCGGCGAGGCCGGCCACGACATCATCCCCGAACTCTATCCCGTCGAAGGCGAGATCGTCATCGACAAGCCGGGCAAGGGTGCGTTCTACGCGACGACGTTAGGGGCCGACCTGAAGGCGCGCGAGATCGACACGCTGCTGGTCTGCGGTGTCACCACCGAGGTCTGCGTCAACACCACCGTGCGCGAGGCCAACGATCGCGGCTATCGCTGCATCGTCATCGCCGACGGCTGCGCCTCCTACTTTCCCGAATTCCACGAGATGGGCCTGAAGATGATCAAGGCCCAGGGCGGCATCTTTGGTTGGGTGGCCGACTCAACCGCCGTGATCGACGCCATCAACGAGTCAGAAAGCGCATTGGGGACTTCAAACAAGCGAGCGGCGGGAGCATCGCGATGACAACGAGCGTGGGAACTGCGACGACAACAGGTTTCAAGCCGGCGCTATGGACACCCGGCGACTGGAATGCGCTGTTCGGCTTCGGCACCAATATCCTGGTCAACATGCTGGTGCTGACCGGCCTGCTGCGCTTCGTGCTGAAGATGCCGGACAGCCTCGTGTTCGGCCGCATCCTGCCGGCGCTCGGCCTGATGATGTGCCTTTCGACACTGTATTACGCCTATCTCGCCTATCGCCTCGCACAGAAGACCGGACGCAGCGATGTCTGCGCGCTGCCTTCGGGCGTCAGCGTGCCGCACATGTTCATCGTCACTTTCGTGATCATGCTGCCGATCACCATCAAGACCGGTGATCCCTTGAAGGGCTGGTCGGCCGGTCTCGTCTGGGTGTTCTTCCAGAGCTTCATCCTGATGATCGGCGGCTTCATCGCGCCTTACATCCGCAAGATCACGCCACGGGCCGCACTATTGGGCACGCTGGCCGGCGTCTCCGTCACCTTCATCTCGATGCGACCGGCGCTGGAAATGTACATGACGCCGCAGATCGGTCTGATCTGTTTCGCCATCATCATGCTGAGCTGGTTCGGCGGCGTGACCTATTTCCGCAATCTTCCGGCCGGCCTGATCGCCATCGCGGTCGGCATGATCATCGCCTGGGGCTCGAACCTGTTCGGCATCGGCATCGGCGGGCTGAGCGTGAAGGGCGTCGGCGATGCCTTCGCCAATTTCGGCTTCTCGGTGCCGATCCCGGCGTTCAACTATGTGTTCTCCGGCTTCGAGTTCCTCGGCATCATCCTCGTCACGGCGATCCCGTTCGGCATCTACGATCTCGTCGAGGCGATGGACAATGTGGAGTCCGCGGAGGCGGCGGGCGACGACTATCCGACCACGCGCGTGCTCACTGCCGATGGCGTGGTGTCGCTGATCGGCTGCCTGATGGGCAACCCGTTCATCAACGCCGTCTATATCGGCCATCCCGGCTGGAAGGCGATGGGCGGCCGCATCGGCTATTCCGCCGCCACCGGCCTGATGGTTGTCGCACTGTCGTGGTTCGGCCTCATCGCGGTGCTGCTGGCGCTGGTGCCCGTGGTCGCGATCTCGCCGATCCTGCTCTATATCGGCATGTTGATCGGCGCGCAGGCATTCCAGACCACGCCGCTGAAACATGCGCCGGCCATCGTGCTCGCCTTCACGCCGCATCTCGCCGCCTGGGGCAAGCTGCAGATCGACACCATGCTGAGCGCCACCGTGACTGCAGCGCAGGCGGCGGGGCTTGCGGCGGAGAAGGTCGGCGAAGTGAAAGCCGCAGCGATTGCGTCATTGCCGCAGCAGGGCGTGCTGTATCACGGGCTCGAAGTGATGGGCGGCGGCTCGATCCTCGGCGGCCTCGTGCTCGGGGCCATCGGCGTATTCATCATCGACCGCGAGTTCTCGAAGGCCGCGGGTTTCGCGCTGGCCGGCGCTGTCATGACCTGGTTCGGCTTCATGCATGGCGAAGCCGTCGGCTTCGGCGTCACACCGGGCGTCGCACTGGCCTATGTATTGGTGGCAGCGGGGCTGTTCGCGGCGGAGAGATTTGGAGCGGTGCAGATGGCGGCGGAGCCGGTGGCCGTGCCAGCGGAGTGAGGATGCCGTAGCCCGGATGGAGCGTAGCGTAATCCGGGAACCAGACGACGTGACACATGCAGGCGGAGTTTCGATGACTCCGCCTGTCCCCGGATTTCGCTGCGCTCCATCCGGGCTACAAGAAACTACGCCGCCCGGATGTTTTCCATGAAGCGGTCGAGTTCGGCGCGCAGGCGGGTGCTTTCCGCCGACAGCGTCTGCGCCGAATTCAGCACCTGACCCGAAGCAGCGCCGGTCTCCGATGCACCGCGATTGACTTCGGTGATGTTGCCGGCGACCTGCTGCGTGCCATGCGCGACGCGCTGGACGTTCTGCGCGATCTCGCGCGTGGCTGCGCCCTGCTGCTCCACCGCACTGGCGATCTCCGAGGCGATGCCCGAGATTTCGCCGATGGTGTTGCCGATCTGCTTGATCGCCGCGACAGACTCCTGCGTCGCATTCTGCATGCCGGCGATCTGCGTCGAGATTTCCTCGGTCGCCTTGGCGGTCTGGCTGGCCAGCGACTTCACTTCGGATGCTACGACCGCGAAGCCACGGCCGGCATCACCCGCACGCGCCGCTTCGATGGTGGCGTTGAGCGCGAGAAGATTGGTCTGCTCGGCAATCGCGGTGATGAGATCGACGACATCGCCGATGCGCTGGGCGGCGCGGGAGAGCTCGCCGATGCGGGAGTCGGTCAGGCGGGCCTGCTCCACCGCACTGTCGGCGATGCGGCTGGAATTCTGCACCTGCCGGCCGATCTCGTTGACCGAGAGCGACAGTTCTTCGGTCGCGGTCGCGACCGACTGCATGTTGGACGAGGCTTCATCCGAGGTCGCGGCAGCCTGGCCGGACAATTGCTCGGTGGTCTCGGCGGTGCGCGTCAGCGTATTGGCAGCGCTTTCGAGCTGGCCGGACGACACCGACACGCTCGACACGATGGAGCCGACGGCGGATTCGAACTGGTCGGCAAACTTGATCAGCTCGCTGCGGCGCATCTGATCGGCGGCACGGTTCTGTTCTTCCTGCGCGGCGGCATCGCGTTCGGCCTTGGCCACCGCCTGCACCTTGAATTCTTCCACGGCGCCCGCCATGTCGCCGAGCTCGTCGCGGCGGCCGAGACCCGGCAGCACCACGTCGAAATCGCCAGCGGCGAGCTTGCGCATCGCGGCGCACATTTCGGTCATCGGCTTGGCAATGCCGCGGCCGAGCAGCATGGCGAGCACGGCGCCGATCACGAAGCCGCCGATGCCGAGAATGATCACGAGCTGCTTGGTATCGGTGACGGTCTTGTCCGACTCGGTTTCCATCCGGTGCTGTTCGGACAGCATGTCGGACTTCATCTCGCTGGACAGTTTGGTGATCGCAGCGGCGCTCTCCGACATCTCCTTGGCGAGACCGTCGACCTTCTTGGTGTTCTCGACGAACTTGGTGAAGGCGTCGGCATAGAGCTTGGTGTCGGCGACGATCTCCTTCACCTTGCCGGTGATCTTGTCGTCATTGGCGTAGACGGTGGCGAACTGGTTCTGCAGGAACTTGATGCGCGCCGATGCCGCATTCGAGGTCTTGTCCTCGGCCTTGCCGATATAGGTGTTCACCAGCGAGGTCGCCGTGATGAACTGCGTGGTGATTTCCTTCACCTGATCCTGCACCGTGGCCATGCCGGCCATGATGGCGGTGTCGCCGAGATCGTCGATCTTGTTGCGCAGCATCAGGCTGGTGCGCGAGAGCTGGTTCGCCGCGATCTGGTCGTTCTCGCCCTTCACCTTGAGGATATCCGCGAAGATCTTGGTGAAGGTGGTGAACTCGCGCGACAGGCGCGTGATCTTGTCGAGGCGCGCCGAATCCGTCGCAGCCTTCATCGACTGGTCAATGGCATCCTTGAGCGCCGCTTCGGCCGCCTTCGCCGCCTTGGCATCGGCTTCGGAGCTGGTCAGCACGTAATAGCGCGCCAGTGCCTGATAGGAGGTGAGTTCGCGGTCGATGTTCCGGGCAAGGCCGGATTCCGCGACGGTGGTCCGGTAGGAGACGACGCCCTCGGCAATGCGCTCGAAGCCGAGATAGGCCATGCCCATGCTGATCGCCGAGATCAGCAGCACGGCGGCGAAGCCGAGCGTCACCTTGGCGCGGAACCTGAGAGTAGGAAACTTCAGAGATCCAGACTTCTTCTGGACAAGCGTCGTCGTTGCCACCTTTGGCCCCCCGTTTCTCACTCCCAACACCTCGTATCCCGGCGCAGCCCGCGCCCGGATCGAGTGCCCAAAGCTACGGCAGATAAGCTAAGGGCGAGTAAACGGTTACCGGAGACTCTGGAGGTTGTAGGGTTAGCAGGCAGGCCTGAGGCAGTATGTCGCCGCCAAGCTCGGCCGGTCGGCCCGGTGTGTAGGGTGGGCTAAGCGCCCGTGCCCACCCTACAGTCTCGACCTTACGCCGCGATCGCCGGCGGGTTCAGCGCCTGCCAGTCATTGGCGAGCTGCAGCTTCGGCTCGGTAAGCTCCTGCAGCTTCTCCAGGGTCATGCCCTCGACCATCTCGCGCACGAACAGGCCCTGTTCGGTGACGTCGATCACGGCCAGATTGGTGTAGATGCGCTTGACGCAGCCCGGCGCCGTCAGCGGCAGGCGGCACTTGTTGAGGATGCGCGGCTTACCACCCTTGTCGGTGTGATCCATGATCACCCTGATTTCCTTGGCGCCGACCGCCAGATCCATCGCGCCGCCGACGCCGGGCGGGAAGGACGGGTCTTCCGTGGTCCAGTTGGCGAGATCGCCCTGCTCCGAGACTTCGAACGCGCCGAGCAGGCTGACATCGAGATGCTTGCCGCGGATCATCAGGAACGCGTCGGCATGATGCATGAACACGCCGCCCTTGATCAGGGTCGTGTAGTTCTTGCCGGCATCGATCAGGTTCTCGTCTTCGGTGCCCGGCTCCGGCTTCGGGCCGAGGCCCAGAATGCCGTTCTCGCTGTGGAAGATCACCTCGCGGCCGTCGGGCACATAACTCGCCGCCCGGGTGGGCATGCCGATGCCGAGATTGACGTAAGCGCCTTCCTGCAGATCCTGCGCGGCGCGCCAGGCCATCTGATCGCGGTTCAGCGGCTTGTAAGTCGACGTCATGCCTTTGCTCCCAAATCCTTGGCTCCTACGACCACGATACGATCAATGAAAATGCTCGGGGTCACCACCGCTTCCGGGTCCATGCTGCCGAGTTCGACCATCTCGTCCACCTGCACGATGCTGAGATCGGCGGCCATGGCCATGATCGGATTAAAATTGCGGGCCGACTGGTTGTAGACGAGATTGCCCCAGCGATCCGCCTTCTTCGCCCGCAACAGCGCAACATCGCCCTTCAGCGGCTGTTCGAGCACATGCAGCACGCCGTTGATCTCGCGGGTCTCCTTGCCCTCGGCAAGCTTGGTATGCGCGGTCACCGGCGAGAAGAAGCCGCCGAGCCCGGCGGCGTGGCAATGCATTCGCTCGCTGATGATGCCCTGCGGCACCAGTTCGAGTTCCAGCGTCTTGTTGCGATAGGCATTGAGAAACGCGCTGTAGTCGCCCGAACGCGGATAGGAGCAGATCACCTTGCTGACGCGGCCGGAATTGATCAGCCGGGCGAGGCCGACATCGCCATTGCCGGCATTGTTATGAACGATGGTGAGATTGGTCGCACCCTGCTCGTGCAGCGCCTCCAGGAGATCGTCTGCAATCCCGACGGTACCGAAGCCGGCCACCAGAACGGTCGCCCCGTCTTTCACGCCAGCCACGGCTTCGGCCATGCTGGCTACGCGCTTATCGATCACTCCCGAAAACTCCATCGTGCGGAATTGTTATGGCCGCCAACCACTTGCGGCACGATGCGGGCGGAATAGAGCATCGCGGTGGAAGAAGTTGAAGGCACAAATTTGCAGGTGGGGGTCCCCTCTCC
>JAEXHR010000384.1 GCA_023449855.1 Pseudomonadota bacterium
GCGCAGCGCAATCCGGGGACCGGCGAATTGCCGAGGCGCTGAATCCCGGATTAAGCTGCGCTCCATCCGGGCTACGGGCCAGAGATGAGGGGGATGACGCAAATGTCTCGATGGTCCGTACTGTTCAGCCTCGCGCTGTTGCTGGTGTCCACCTCCGCCCATGCCAGGCGGGTGGCGCTGGTGATCGGCAATGACGTCTATGCCAACATGCCCGCCGCCCAGCAGTTGCAGAAGGCGGTCAATGACGCCCGCACCATCGGCCGGGCGCTGACCTCGCTCGGCTTCGACGTCACCATCGGCACCAATCTCGGCCGCCAGGGCATGGTGGACCGGCTGTCCGATTTCACCGCGAAACTTGCGCCGGGCGACACGGCGGCATTCTTCTTCGCCGGCCACGGCGTCGCCATCGGCGGCGTCAACTATCTCGTCCCGAGCGACGTGCCGGCGGTGAACGAAGGCGCCGAAGCCCGCGTGCGCGGCGCCTCGCTGGCCGAGCCGGACATCATCGCCGAAATCCAGGCCAGATCGGTCAGCGTCGCGCTGCTCGTCATCGATGCCTGCCGTGACAATCCGTTTCCGCGCAATGCCGGCCGTTCCATCGGCTCGTCGCGCGGCCTTGCCGACGCCAAACCCGCGCGCGGCATCTTCACCATCTATTCCGCCGGTATCGGGCAGACCGCACTGGATCGCCTCACAGACAAGGATCCCGAACCGAATTCCGTCTTCACCCGCATCTTTGCCGAGGAGCTGGTGAAGCCGAACCTGCATCTCGGCGATCTCGCAGTGGAGACGCGCGAGCGTGTCGCCGCATTGGCGCTGCGTGCCACTGACCGCGCCGGCAATTCTGCACCACACGAACAGACCCCGGCCTATTACGACCAGACGCTCGGCGGCCGCATCTATCTCGCGGGCGTTTCGATGGAAGCGCCGAAGGTTGCGACAGCTCCGCCGCCACCGCGTGCCGATGTCGCTGCTGTCGCGCCGAAACAGGTCGAGGCCGAACGCGCCGCCGTCGCGCCGCGCCCCGGCGCGCCCAATGAGATCTGCGCCCGCAATGGCGCCGAGACCTATTGCGTCAGTTCCGTGCTGCCCGGCCAGTTCAGCAATGCCTATGGCCCGGCCAATCTGTTCAGCGGCCCGCAGGGCGTGGCCTGGGTCGAGGGGCGGCAAGGGCAGGGTATTGGCGAATGGGTGACCGTCGAATTCGACAGCCCGCGCCGCGTCCGCTCTTTCGTGTTCCGCAACGGCTATCAGAAGGACGACGACATCTATCGCAAGAACGGCCGTGTCCGCCGCCTGCTGTTGCAGACCTCATCAGGCGAGCGCATTCCGCTCGAGCTGGAAGATCGTTCGGGCGTGCAGACATGGATGCTCACAAAACCCGTCGAGGCGCAGTGGCTGAAATTCACCATCGACGACGTCTATCCCGGCAGCCGCTACAGCGACACCGCGCTGAGCAAGCTGACCGTGAATTCGGAGCCTGTCCGGTGATGCGCGGGTTTCTCGCGGCAGCGCTTCTCGCAATCTCCGCACCCGCGTCGGCGCAAGCGCTGCCTGACGATTTCGTGTTCCTGCGCGATCTCGATCCCGGCATTCAGCAGGACATCCGCTATGCCGGCGTGAACAATTTCGTCGGCCGCAAGCTGTCCGGATATGACGCCGCAGAATGTGTGGTGAAGCGTTCCGTCGGGCAGGCGCTGGCGCGCGTGCAGCAGGAGCTCAAGCCGCAAAACCTGTCGCTCAAGATGCTCGACTGCTATCGCCCCGCGCGCGCCTCGCGCGACATGGTGGCCTGGGCGCAGGACGGCAATGAGACACCGGCTCAGAAGCGCTACAATCCCTCCTTCAACAAGGCCGACCTGTTTCGCCTCGGCTATATCGCTGAACGCTCCGGCCACTCCACCGGCGCCGCCGTCGATCTCACACTGGTCGATCTGCGTGCGGTTGCATCTGCGCCATTCGATGCCGGCAAGACCTATGGCAACTGCATCGCCCCCGAAGCGCAGCGCGCGCCGGAAGCGAGCGTCGATATGGGAACGGGGTACGATTGTTCCGACGCCAAGGCGCATACCGCCTCACGCGCCATTACCGCATCCCAGCGCCGCTGGCGCGACATTCTCGTGACGAGCATGCGCAAGCAAGGCTTCGTCAATTACACGAAGGAGTGGTGGCACTTCTCGATGCCTGGCGTCGGTACGACGGCGTATGATTTTCCGATTCAACGCTGAGCTGCTTAGGGCTCACTTCTTCCCATCTCCGTCCTCATCCTGAGGAGCCGCGCAGCGGCGTCTCGAAGGATGGCGGCAAAGCGCCGGAGGCCGGCCATGCATGGTTCGAGACGCGGCTTTTGCGGCCGCTCCTCACCAATGAGGGAGGAGTGTGGGTACTCCGAAGTGGCGGATGAAGCGTAGCGTCATTCGCCACTTTGGTTCTGGAGTTGTGTGGTGTGGTGTAAGATTGATACCTGTAGTTGCTGCTGCCGTTAGGCTGGATCATCATGATCAAAAATCTCGCTTTGCTGCTGTTTATCGCCGTTCTGCTATGCGGGCGCACGCCGTCGGCGATGGCCGCAGATAACGAGGTACCGGCAGCGCCATGGCCGATGCCGCCGAAAGGCGCGTTCCAAGCATGTACCGATCTCGCTGCCGACGAGGAGAATGGCGCCAGATCGTCCACCGTCAAACGCGCCGAGGCAAAGGATCAAATCGCCTGGCAGGATTGGTCGGACCGCGACCTGTCAGGCCAAAGCTTCGCCGGAAAGACGTTCTTCAAGGTGAGTTTGCGACGCGCGCGACTCGTCGGCGCCGATTTCACCGGGGCGTTGATTTGCGATAGCGAACTCAGCGATGCCGATCTCACCGGCGCTCGCCTCGACCGCGCTTTGATTGGCGGCGCCACCAAACTCGACGATGCGAATTTTTCCAATGCGTCGGCACGGGGGATCGTAATCGAAGATGCGATCGGGCCGATCCGCATCGATGGCGCGGACATGCGCGGGGCCAGTACATTTTGCAACGAAATGCCCGCCTGTCTCGAGAAGAGCGTGTCCTTTGCAAGTATTGTCGGGGCGGATTTGCGCGGGGCGGCGATCGGCTCGTTCTGTTGCGACACGCCTGGCCTCGGCACCGCAAGGCTTGACGGGGTGGCCACACCGCTCGGTTACGGATCGGGCGATCGATCGGTGTTCGATCTCGCGCAATTCGGTGCAGGCGTCGGCGCGCATGGCCGGGCCACATTCGTGCCGGGAACTGCGCGTTCGAACCGTCGGTCTGTCACCTTCACCGGGCACGAGCTGCAGCAATTGCCGGCGCTCATCGCGCTGATGAGCAAGCAGGGGCGACCGGGCTTCGATTGTACCCGCGCGCGGACCGTCGCCGAACGCACTGTTTGCAGCAGTCCGGAATTGGCGGCGCTTGACAATGGACTGAACTGGTTGTGGCGACGGAGTGAGCGCAGCGCCACTGAGCAAAGGGCGCAGGCCGAATGGCTCGTCCAGCGCAATGTTTGCGCCGAAGCTCCCGGCAAGGCGTATGAATTGAAACGCTGTATCGAGCAGACCTATGTGGCGCGCATCAAGGCGCTCGCGCCGAAGGCACCGCCCATGGCTGTCGGAAATGGCCGTTACACCAGCGATGCTCCGCTGCGTCTGCCGGATGGAGACGCTGCTGTGTTGATGCGCAAATATCTGCTGGCGCGCGGCTACAGGGAGGACGAAGTCGCGGTTGAAAATCTCGGAACCGGCAACGGACGGATCGCAGGCTATGCCAGCGGCGCGAATGGGCATTTGTGCAGCCTGGCACAGCCGGAAGCCGGAATGAAGCGAACCGGTGCCGTGTATCGTGTCGAGGATGGCGATGTGACCGATTTGATCGTCATGCCCGATGTGGTGATTGTCGGAAATACACGTTTCCTGTGCGGCGCCCGTGCCGGTTGGTCGGAGATCTATTATCGCCAGCCGGACGACTTGATCGGCGAATTGAAGCGGCCGCTCGATATGAACGAGCCGGGCTGAGCTGCCGTAGGATTGGTTGAGCGGAGCGAAACCCATGCTGTCCGTCGCCTGCGGCAAGCTCCGCCGATGGGTTTCGCTCCGGCGCTTTGCGCCTGCGCTCTACCCATCCTGCGGCGCCTCGTATTGAGGCACGATCCAGCGTAAAATGATTCGCAACGCGCTCTTTCTGCCGGAACATCCCGATGACCTCTGCCACGTCAGCCAAGCATGCGGTGCTCAATCAGTCGCCTGATTTCGAGGACGTCAATCTGTTCGAGCTCGATCGGCCGCTGGTCGATGCGCTGGCTTTCAACGATGCCTCCAGCGCCTTCATCGCGCATTCCGGTTTCGGCAAGCTGTGGGGTTCCGCGGAGATGGCAGAGCGCGCGCGGCTCGCCAATGAGAACACGCCGAAACTGCGCAGCTTCGATGCGCGCGGCAATCGCCGCGACGAGGTCGAGTTTCATCCGGCCTATCATGAACTGATGACGGCGAGTGTCGCCGCCGGTATCCATAATTCGACCTGGACCTCTGATGGCAAGCCGAAGGGCCGTGCATCCGAGACCATTCGCGCGGCGAAGTTCTACATGGCCGCGCAGGTCGAGACCGGACATCTCTGTCCGATCACGATGACGCGTGCGGCCGTCGGCGCGTTGGCGTCGCAGCCGGATGTGCTGGCGCAGGCGATGCCGATCATCGGCAGCGACACTTACGACCCGAGCTTCAAGCCGTGGTTCGAGAAATCGGGCATGACGCTTGGCATGGGCATGACCGAACGTCAGGGCGGCACCGACGTGCGCAGCAACATCACCTTTGCGAAGCGCGACGGCGATGCGTTCCAGATCTCCGGCCACAAGTGGTTCATGTCGGCGCCGATGTGCGACGCATTCCTCGTGCTGGCGCAGGAAGAGAGCGGGCTCGGCTGTTTCTTCATGCCGCGCTTCCGCCCGGACGGTTCGCTCAATGCGCTGAATTTCCAGCGCCTCAAGGACAAGCTCGGAAATCGCTCCAATGCCTCGTCTGAAGTCGAGTTCAACGAAGCCTATGCATTGCGCGTCGGCGAGGAAGGCAAGGGCATCCGCACCATCATCCAGATGGTGCAACTGACGCGGCAGGATTGCGCCATCGCCTCCGCCGGCCTGATGCGTTCGGGCCTCGTCCATGCGCTGCATCACGCCCGTCATCGCAGCGTGTTCCAGAAGCATCTCGCCGATCAGCCGATGATGCAGAGCGTGCTCGCCGATATGGCGCTGCATGTGGAGGCGACCACGGCGCTGGTGATGCGGCTGTGCCGCGCCTTCGATCAGGCGCCGGAAGATCCGACCGAGGCGGCCTATATGCGCTTCCTGACGCCAGTGGTGAAATACTGGGTCTGCAAATCCGCGCCCGGTTTCCTCTATGAGGCGATGGAGTGCCTCGGCGGCAATGGCTATGTCGAAGAGGGCATTCTCGCGCGGCATTATCGCGAGGCTCCGGTCAATGCGATCTGGGAAGGCTCCGGCAATGTCATGTGCCTCGATGTCCTCCGCGCGCTGTCGCGCGAGGGCGATGCGGCCACGGGCGTGCTGCAAGAACTGATGATGGAAACCCATGGTCTTCCCGGCGCGTCGGATGTCGCGTCTTTCGTCATCCGCTGCCTGCTGCGTCCGGACAGTGAACGCGCGGCGCGGCAGGCGGTGGAGGCGCTGGCGATGCTGGCGGCGACCGCGGCGCTCAACATGATTCATCCGCCGCATGCCGAACTGTTCGCGCGCACGCGGCTCGATGGCCCGCGCAGCATGCTCTACGGCGCATCCGAATTCACCGAGGCGCAGGCCCGCGGTCTGCTCGAGCGGGCGTTGCCGCTGTGAGCGTGATCGAAGCGCCCGCATCGACCGACCTGCCGCCCGCGTCCAAGCCGCCGCGGGTCTGGAAGTTCTGGGGCACGACGCTGTGGGGCGTGCTCGCTTTCGCGGCCATGTCCATCGGTCAGCTCACGGTGGTCGCCGTCGACGTGATCAGAAGCGGCGAGCCGATCGATCTCGGCCTGATCGTCAAGGCGGTCAGCAGCGGCACCACCGTGGCGCTGTCGGTGATCATGGGATTGCCTGCAGTCTGTCTCGCGCTGTGGCTGGCGATCCGCATCGCGCGCAACTCCTTTACCGATTATCTCGGGCTGCGCGGCACCTCGTGGAAGAATGTGCTGATCGGCACCGTGGCGCTGGTCGTCCTGGTCGGCGCATGGGAGGTGCTGGCGAAACTGACCGGGCACAAATCCGCGCCGGGCTTCATGCTCGACGTGGTGAATTCCTCGCGCGCCGATGGCACGCTGTGGCTGCTGGTGATTGCGCTGACGGCGGGCGCTGCGATCACCGAGGAAATTCTCGCGCGCGGTTTTCTCTATCGCGGCTGGTCGGAATCGTTCCTGCGGCCGGCCGGCGCCATCGTCGCGTCATCGCTGGTGTGGACCGCGATGCATGCGCAATATTACGATCCGTTTCTGTTCACCCAGGTTTTCAGCATGGGCCTGCTGTTCGGCTGGCTGCGCCATCGCAGCGGCTCGACCTGGCTGACGATCTATCTTCACGCGCTGAACAATTTTGCCGCGACGGTACAGACGCTGCTGATCGCCAATGGGGTGATATCGGCGTAACCGTAGGGCGGATTAGCGTAGCGTAATCCGCCGGCCGAATTCATGGCTGAGACTCCGCGGCGGATTACGCCTTCGGCTAATCCGCCCTACGTTTCCGCAAACGCAATGAACACCGGCATCGTCAGCACGGCCAGCGCGGTCTGGATGGTCAACACCTGCGCCAGCATCGGGGCATCGCCGCCCATTTGCCGCGCCAGCACATAACCGTTCGAGGCCGACGGCACCGCTGCGCAGCAGGCGACCACGGCGAGATTGGTCCCACTGAGGCCGAAGGTCACGCCGAGGCCGATGGCGATCAGCGGCATCACAGCCAGTTTCAGAACGACGGTGAGCATTGCCGCCGCGCCCGGCCTGTGCAGGCCTTCGAGCTGCAGCCCGGCGCCGACCACCAGCAGTCCCATCGCGAGGGAACAGCGGCCGAGCGCATCGAGGAATTCATGGGCCGGCCGCGGCATCGGCAGGCCCGTGACATTGATGGCGAGGCCGATCACGCAGGCCCAGATCAGCGGATTCTTGGCGATGGTCCGCAGCAGTGCCGGCCAGGCCAGCTTCTGCGGCGAGGCGTAATGCGCCAGCACCCAGACCGAGAGGATATTGAGCAGCGGGATCATTGCCACCATGGCCACCGATGCCAGCGTGATGCCGAGCTGGTCCCAGAGATTGCCGGCGACGGACAGCGCCACAAAAGTCTGCCAGCGCGTCGCGCCCTGGAACAGCGAGGTGAAAGTCGGGCCGCTGAGGCCGATGCTTTTTGCGAGGAGAGGCCGCAGCGCGAGGCAGAGCAGTGACATCGCGATCACGGCCAGCAGCAGCGAGCCGCCGACGCCGAGGATCGGCACCGATTTCAGATTGGCGCGTGCGAGGCTGTGGATCAGCAGGGCAGGGAACAGTACGTAATAGACGAGGTTCTCGACCCCGATCCACATGATGTCCTGCTTCATCAGCGAGCGGCGCAGACCGAAGCCGAGCACGATCAGCAGGAACACCGGCACCAGCGCCGCGAACACGGTCAGCATGGTCAGCGAATATCCGGCGAGCGCGTGAGGGTCGCGAGGCGGTCCAGCGCGCCCTGCAAAATGAAGATCGCCGCATGCTGGTCGATCACTTTTGCTCGCTTGGCGCGGCTGACATCGTTGGCGATCAGCTCGCGCTCGACGGCGGCAGTGGACAGCCGCTCGTCCCACAGCCCGATCGGCATTGTGGTGAGCTGCGCGAGGTTGCGCGCGAAGGCCCGCGTCGATTGCGCCCGCGGTCCCTCGCTGCCGTCCATATTGATCGGCAGCCCCAGCACGATGCCGCAGATATTCCGCTCGGCGGCGAGCGACAGCAGCCGCGCCGCATCCGCCTTGAAGGCCTTGCGTTCGATGGTCTCGACGCCGGTCGCCAAGCGGCGATCCGGATCGGACACCGCGACGCCGATGGTCTTGGTGCCGAGATCGAGGCCGATCAGGCCGCCGCGGGCCGGCAGATGCGCGGCGGCGTCGACGAGGGGGAGGATGGGAGCGGGCATGTGCCGCCAATAGCATGGGCCGCGCTGTGGTCAAACGTCGCCGCGGGCTCGCATCGCCGTGAATGGCCGTTGCTGCGGTGCCGTGTTAAGGCTGTTTCCGACCCGGCAACGGCGCGCGGGCCCGTCTCTAGCCTGTCCCACGGTTGCCGCAAGGATGCCGCAACATCGGATGGCATTTTCACGCAAAGAACAGGTTGTTTTGTGATGTGGCCGGACCGTCGTTTGATCGATTTGCTGAAGATTGAAGCCCCCATCGTGCAGGCGCCGATGGCCGGGGTGCAGGACCAGACGCTGGCGATCGCCGTCGCCCAGGGCGGCGGACTGGGCTCGCTTCCCTGCGCCATGATCTCGGCCGACAAGGCGCGCGAGCAGGTGCAGGTGTTCCGTCAGCAGGTCTCGGCCCCGGTCAATCTCAATTATTTCTGCCACACCGCCGTCGAAGCCGATGCGGCGAGCGAAGCGCGCTGGAAGCAGCGGCTGGGCGCCTATTATAGCGAATATGGCGTCGATCCCGCCGCGCCGAACAATGCCGCCAACCGTGCGCCGTTCGATGAAGCCATGTGCGCGCTGGTGGAGGAGCTGAAGCCCGAGGTTGTCAGCTTCCATTTCGGTCTGCCGGCGCCGGCGCTGCTGAAGCGCGTGAAGGCGGCGGGCGCCGTCGTGCTGGCCTCGGCCACCATCGTGCGCGAAGCCGTCTGGCTCGAGCAGAACGGCGCCGATGTCATCATCGCGCAGGGCGCCGATGGCGGCGGCCATCGCGGCATGTTCCTGACCGACGACATCGCCACCCAGCCCGGCACCATGTCGTTGCTGCCGCAGGTGGTGGATGCGGTGAAGCTGCCAGTGATTGCTGCTGGAGGTATCGCCGATGGCCGCGGCATCGCGGCGGCCTTTGCGCTCGGGGCCGCAGGCGTGCAGATCGGCACCGCCTATCTGCGCACGCCGGAAACGACGATGGGTGCGCCGAATCGCGCGGCGCTGAAGGCGGCGTCTGACGAGACCACGGTCATCACCAATGTCATGACGGGCCGTCCGGCCCGCGGCGTCATCAATCGCGTGATGCGCGAAGTCGGCCCGGTCTCGCCGGATGCACCGGCGTTCCCGCATGCGGCGACGGCGCTCGGCCCGCTCAAGGTGGCGGCGGAGAAGGGCGGCAAGGTGGATTTCACCAATCTGTGGGCCGGGCAGGCGGTGAAACTCGGCGGCGAGATGCCGGCTGCGGAACTGACGCGAAAACTGGCGGCTGACGGGCTTGCGCGGATGGCGCAGCTCTAGGCCGTAGGGCGGATGAGCGGAGCGTAATCCGCCGGCCGAGCCGGTGTGGCGAAGAACGGCGGATTACGCCTTCGGCTCATCCGCCCTACGGCCGGTTCCCGGCCGCGGTTGCGGCGCGAAAGCTCTGTCTGCTATAGGGCAGGCAGATTTCGCCCAGAGGCCCTATATAAATGTCGGTTGATGCTGCCACCGTTCGCCGTATCGCGCATCTCGCGCGCATCGCGGTCAAGGAGGAAGAGGTTCCCCATCTGCAGGGCGAGCTGAACGCCATGTTGGCCTTCGTCGAGCAGTTGCAGGAAGTGAACGTGGACGGCGTCGAGCCGATGACCTCGGTGATGCCGATGGAGATGAAAAAGCGCATCGACGCGGTGACCGATGGCGAGATCGTCGATCTCGTCACGCAGAACGCACCGGAAGCCGACGACAACTTCTTCCTGGTGCCGAAGGTCGTCGAGTAATCGAAACAGGATTCGACCATGTGCCTGCTTTGCGACGATGAGAAGGCCTATAGCCTCTACATGGATTATCTCGACCAGATGGAGCGTCAGGGCGAGATGAAGGATGTGGACGCGGCGATGGATGCCATTCTCGACAAGGTGCAGGCTGCGCAGATCGAGGACGACAAGAAGCGCCGCGCCATGTTCAACGGCGAGGCCCCCGAAAACGACAAGACGCTCTCTCCCTTCTTCTGCAGCCCGGTCAATAAATAGATGACAGATCTGACGTCGCTCACGCTCGCCGAGGCCCGCGATGGCCTTGCGAACAAGTCTTTCACGTCGGTGGAGCTCACCGATGCGCATCTGAAGGCGATGGAAGACGCGCGCGTGCTCAATGCCTATGTGCTGGAGACGCCGGAGCAGGCGCGCGCCATGGCGCAGGTGGCGGACGCGAAGATCGCGACAGGCGAGGGCGGTCCGCTCGGCGGCATCCCGCTGGGCATCAAGGACCTGTTCGCCACCAAGGATGTGCGCACCACCGCATGCTCGAAGATCCTCGGCAATTTCGTGCCGCCTTACGAGTCCACCGTGACCGCGCAGCTCTGGCGCGACGGCGCCGTCATGCTCGGCAAGCTCAACAATGACGAATTCGCCATGGGGTCGGCCAACGAGACCTCGTGCTTCGGCCCGGTGATCAATCCGTGGCGCCGTGAAGGCTCCGACGTCAACCTCGTGCCTGGCGGCTCGTCTGGCGGCTCGGCATCGGCCGTTGCTGCCGGGCTCTGCCTCGGTGCGACCGCGACCGACACCGGCGGTTCGATCCGCCAGCCCGCCGCTTTCACCGGCATCGTCGGCCTGAAGCCGACCTATGGCCGCTGCTCGCGCTGGGGCACCGTCGCCTTTGCCTCGTCGCTG
>JAEXHR010000261.1 GCA_023449855.1 Pseudomonadota bacterium
CCTCTTCGGCCCTATCGGGCACATCCCGCCCGCTGAAGCCGAAGACAATTACTATGCAGCCCTCGAGAACCTCGATATGGCTGCATAGCCCAATGAAAACTGCCTCCTGAAAACCCGGGGCGCTTCATACTTGCCTGGGTTACAGGCCGGAGCCCTCCTCCTCGCCATAGCGAGGGCCTGAATGACCCTATGTCTGTCGCAGCACTCGCGCACTTCGTGCTGCTCGCACAGGAAGCAGAAGGCGATGCCGTGGCCAAGGCGACGCTCAACGCGCTGCGCCTGCTGCTCGACGATCGAGAGGAGGCACGGATCTGGGGCCGCGACGACCTCGTGCTCTTTGGATCGGCGTTTCGAGCGGCCAAGAGAAGGTTGGCCGAACCATATCCAGCCCCTACCCTTCTGGCAGTTGCAGAGCGCCTATTGGAGGTCCACGCAGAACTCGAGATCGCACCAGTCGGCGGTCGCTCCCTAGCGACGCTGGACGGGCGCCAGCTTATCGTCGATCCCCGAACCTTTGGCACGATCTGGCTGTTAGCCTGCCACCTTCCAGCAGCGCTCCTCGCCGCAGGATTTACCTCCCAGATCATTCCCTCTTTCGTGTGCCTTCCAAAGCTCCTCGGCCTCACTGCACGCGATCTTGCCGGTGACCTCGAAAAGCGCCTTGGAGACGCCGCGCTGGCTGGCCTGAAAGAACTTGATGCCGTTGAAAGGCTCGATGCCAATCTTCCCAAGGAGCTCGGCGTCACCCGGCGCAGTAAGCTCCCTGCCCTCATGCGACTAGAGGCAGCCTATCCGGGCATCCGCATCCCTGCGATCGCACGGCTTCTGAAGATATCGCCACAAGGAGCGGCGAAGCTTGCCAGCCAAGCGAGAGAGATGCGCGGCCACCCTTATTGAGGCCAGTGATTATCGAGAAGGTCGCGCAATGCGGCCTCGGCCTCCGCACGACTACCGCCGCCCTTGTGGAAGAGCGTCAGCGTCACGCCACGCCTGTCCTTTCCATCGACGCGAAGCAGAGCCGTGCCGCCAGGGCTATGCACGACCACGGAATCCGATCCTGTCCTCTTGGGGGCTTTTGCCGGCTTGGGTTCTTTCTTGCGCGCGGCGGCCGGGCCCACAACCGCGATCAGGGCGCGGATCGTCTCAGGAGCGTTGGCGGGCAACCCTTCGCTACCTGCCGCGCGTTCTTCGAACAGACGACGCGCCTCAGCGAGCACGCGCGAGCGATCATCGTCGGATTTCAGCACAGGCTTCAGACTGCCTATATGCGAGATCTTCAGTTCGAAAGGATCCGGGAAAGCCGCGACGACCGCTTCAGGCAATCTGGCGAGATCAAGATATCGGCTGACCCACGCCTCGGACTGGTTCAGCCGCCTCGCCATCTCTTTCTGGCTGCCGCCATAATAGAGGTCGAGTGCCTTGAGATAGTCCCGTGCTCGCTCCAGATCGCTCAGATCCTCGCGTGCCCGGTTCTCCAGATCGGAAATGCGAAATGCCTGCTCATCCGTCAGATCGCGCACTTCCACGAGGTAGCGCACTTCGGGGTGATTGTTCGCCCTTAACCACGACACCGACCAATGGCGGCGAGCCCCGCAGATGATCTCGAAATCATAGTCCGGCTCATCATGAATGCGCCGAACGATCGCGGGGACCTCCTGCTTGCCCTGCGCGAGGATACTCTCGATCAGATCGTCACACCGCTCACGGCTTAGTGCGCCATAGTCCCGATTATGTCGCTCCCAAATCCGGCAGCGCGCCGGATCGACGAGTTCCTGCGGATTATTCACCACCGCACCGGAAGCAAGTTCGGCCAAGCGGTTGTTGCGGCCACCAAGGACCCCTACTCCCAAACGCGGACCACGCTCCTGGCCTTCGGCGCTAGGCTCCACAGAGGACGCCAGATCACCTAGAAAACTCTTGTTCTTCGAACTCATTTTGCCCCCCTATTTGCCGAAATTGCAGGGCTGCAATTCTTGTCCATCACGCATACCCATCCTTGCGCAAACGGCTCAGATGGCTGGGCCAGGTCTTACGAATATCAAGCTCGATCTCGGCATTCACGCCATCGAGATAGGTCAGGCAGCGATCACGCACCGTCTTGCTCGTCATCGGTCCGTCCAGTTCGTAAACGGTCATCAGACGGGCGGTAGCGTTATCGATCTCGGCAGAATCCTTGAGCGGCGAGCGCACCATGGCGGTTCCGTAAACCTGCCGCATCAGGTCGAGCAGGCCCTTCTGCATCGATTTGCCCTCGTCCACCTTCGATGCCACGAAGCGCAGGAAGGATAGCTGCGGCGCGAGATCGTGCGTCGAGAGTTCCTGAATGGTCTCGTCGAGCATGGCGAGAAACGCTGCCGTCGAAGAGAAGTCCATCACGGTTGGCGGAACCGGCACCACCAGAGCGTTGGCTGCCCTGAGAACCGATAGGGAGATTGCTCCCAAGGCTGGCGGCGGATCGAGGATCACGACGTCGTAGAGATCTTGCACCGAGGCGATACCCTGCGCCATTCGATCGAGCAGAGCCCCCTGCCCCCGCGCCATGCGCGCCGCGAGTTCATATTCCGACTGGAAGAGACGCAGGTTAGCCGGGATCAGGTCGAGCCCATCGAAATGGGTCTTACGGATCGCATAATCGAGCGACTTGCGTTCGCCCTCTCGCAAATACGGATAGAGCGTGTCGTTTTCGTTCAAATCGAGATCAGGCACATAGCCGAAGAGGGTCGTTGCCGACGCCTGGCTGTCGCAATCAATCAGGAGGACACGATAGCCGCGGATCGCCAGATATTGCGCCATGTGGACCGAGACGGTCGACTTGCCGACACCACCCTTGAAGTTCTGGACCGCGATGACGGAACAGGGGTCGCTTGGATCGCGCCATGGCCGCGTTCCGAAGGCGCCACGCATGTCGTTCAACTGAGCAAGCGTGTATCCCATGCGCCGACCGCTCTCTGTCCGCGGAGGTGGCACAAGACGGCCATCGCTCTCGGCCTCGCGAATCGCTCCGGTCGTCCGCCCCACCAGATCGGCGGCCTTTCCGATCTGAAACGTCGGTTCTCGCCGCTCGTCGGCGCGCGCACTTCGAGCCGAGTTGCGCAGCTTTTCAAGGACAGAGGAAGACCGAGCAGCGAGCGACGCAACATCGAGTGTTTCCCCCATCCGCACTTCATCAATTGCGGACGCCATAGCTGCTCCTGTTAAAGTCTGGGGCATCCATGTTCGATTTTCACTTTTTGGTCAATATCCGCCCGAAATTTGACAGTTGGACCATGGAGACCGTCGGATTGCCAGCCCGTACTCCTATCCTGTCCTCTTGGGGGCTGTTCGACGCCTTCATTGCAGGAATTGCAGCCCTGCAATTTGTGCCAGACGCGCTTTCCGCCCGCAACCTGACTCGGTGGGGGCACAGGATCGATGGTAGCGTGACGTTCATCCTTGCGGGTCGCAAGTGACCGCGTTGATATGTGTCGTAATGAAAGAGAGCCTCACCCCCGCGCTTGCCCGACGCATCGCCCTTGCCGCCCAAGGTTTTGGTGAGGCCATGCCTTCTGTTGTCAGGGCTCACCATTTGCGACGTACTATCGCTCGGCTTGGTCTCCATCAGATCGACAGCGTCAACGTGCTGACGCGAGCACACTATCTTCCGGCCTATTCGCGCCTTGGTGTTTTTGATCCGAAGTTGCTGGAGGCCGACGCCTGGGGGCCTCTCCGATCGCGGCGGCTGTTCGAATATTGGGCGCACGAAGCGTCCTTGATCCCCCTACCCCTCCAGCCGTTGCTGCGATGGCGACAGGCAATGGCAGACGCCGGCGAGACTGGATGGAAAGGTCTGCGCATATTCGCTCGCGATCGGCGGGCGGACGCGCTCTCGATCCTGGAACGCATCCGCAACGAGGGACCACTCGCTGCATCCGATATTGAAAGTGGGAAGCGACGCGCAGGCTGGTGGGAGTGGGGTGACAGCAAGGTGGCGCTGGAGTGGCTTTTCTGGTCCGGCCACATCACCACTGCGACACGACGTGCGAGTTTCGAGCGAGTGTATGATCTCACCGAGCGCGTGTTGCCCCAGACGATCCTCGCTCTCCCCACTCCGGAACCTGCGGCAGCCAGACGCCAACTCATAGAGCACAGCGCGCGCGCCCTTGGCGTAGCAACGGCAAAGGATATGCGTGATTATTTCCGGCTTTCTCCAGCAGAGGCCCAGCCAGCTATCACGCAGCTTGAGGAGGAGGGCGTCCTTCAGCCCGTGAAAATTGATGGGTGGGACCAGCCAACATGGTTGCACCGAGAGGCGAGGCGTCCTCGCCGAGCACGCCATGCCGCCCTGCTAGCGCCGTTCGATCCATTGATCTGGGAACGCGACCGCGCGGAACGCCTCTTTGGCATACGCTATCGGATCGAGATATACGTCCCTGCGCCGCTGCGCACCTATGGATATTATGTCCTGCCGTTCCTGCTTGATGAGCAGATCGTCGCACGGGTCGATCTGAAGGCGGACCGGAAAGCGAAGGCGCTACTCGTTCAACAAAAGACGTTCGAGAGCGATGCGCCTGCTCATGCCGGCGAGGAGCTGGATGAGGCGCTCCGATCAATGGAGCGGTGTCTGGGTTTAGACCGTGTGATATTCGGCGATGCAGTGAGGGGCGTGTGACCGCCTGACCGATGCTGTGTGGCACAAATTGCAGGGCTGCAATTTGTGCTGTTATGGCCGGCCTCGCCGATTGAAAAAGGCTTCGCACCAGCCCTTCCAGGACTTTTCGAGTTTCGTACCGGACAGGGTGTTCAATCGAGCGCCCATATTGTCGCGATAGGCCTCGGCGATCATGTCGACGTCCCAGCCACCGCCGTAGCGCACTCCAATCTCACGAGCCGCCTCCTCGGTAGCCCCGAAGTGCAGCCGGCCTCGGGGGAACCGTGCCCACAATTCTGTACCGCTCGAGGACGCCGCATCCGAGCTTACCAGCGCAGCAGTTACCTTCTTCAGGACATTCGCCACGTCCGCGCCGTCGACGGTCGGACTGTGGGGAAGGGGACTATCGCTTGCCACAACCTTTTCGACGGTATCGTCGCGCCTGGCTTTCCGTCCCTTAGAATGACGCTCGAGTTCGTCGACCGTTGCTATTTGGGCCGGCGCATCCTTCGAGACGAACCGGAACTCGATCTCGATCACGGCACGGCCTCGCCGGATCTCTTGCCATTCGACGGTGAAGTGGGCGAGCTGGTCAATCTCTGCCTTGGCGACCGTCAGAACTTTGCGCCGTAGCTGAGCAAAGTCGGCATATTTGTCGGGGTCGATACCCAGCGCCGCGCGCAAGCCCACCATATCGACTTTCCAAACGGGTTGCCGTCGGTGGAGACGAAGGGCGCCCTCTTCGTACAGCTTCA
This sequence comes from Pseudomonadota bacterium, assembly GCA_023449855.1. Classification (GTDB taxonomy): domain Bacteria; phylum Pseudomonadota; class Alphaproteobacteria; order Rhizobiales; family Xanthobacteraceae; genus Tardiphaga. The sequence goes on from JAEXHR010000261.1 coordinate 5,383, forward strand.
GGGCGTAGGCTGACCTGAACCCCAGCACGGCCTGGCGGTTCATCACCGCATAAGTTTCGGATTCCTGGATAAGCCGACGGGCGTCAGGCGTGAACTGCCACTCGATCCAGCCCGTTTCCTTGTCGTTATCCTCGACCTCTTCCCAAGACGCCTGAATGAGGTTGAAACGCTTCGTGGCGCGCTTTCCGCGCCATGATTTGTCATCCTCTGCGAAGAGCGTTCTGTGCAGCTCTTCAAGCATATCAACAATGCGTTCGTTGCCCTTGTGACCGCGACGGATGTCCGACTTTCGCATACGATGCGTCGTGTCTTGCCAGGCATCTCCGCCCGCGGTCAGGATCATGAGGGCGAGGAGGCGGGAAGCGGTCAGACTGAGCGATTGCCCTTTGACGAAGCGGACCTCGACGAGGCGTCCGGGTTTGGCGAACTCGTCACCGCCTTTGCGAGCGAGCGCAGCAGCCACGCGCATCGAACGGGCGGCCGAAGTCTCTTCGCCGCCTTCATCGTCTACGCTTTCCGCTGGCACTCCCATGGGATTCACCTCACACTGCCTTGGAAACTGCCTGTCCTGACCTCATTCGTCAAGTCAGGTCAGGTTATACCCGTCTGGAGGCCCCCAAGAGGTCAGGATAGTTTTGCCGTACGAATCAGACATTGGGCCTGTGATTCCGCCGAGTCGCGATTGTCCGCCGGATCGTGTGGAACAGCAGCCAAAAAGCGCCTAGAAACGCATAATATGGACACGATTCTGACTGCCCCCCAAGAAGACAGGATGATCCCCAAGACGTCAGGATAGAGCCCCCGCCAAGACAGGTTATATCCCCCGTGAAGTCAGGCAAAAGCCCCCACGAGGTCAGGTAAGACGCTGATTCCGTCTATAGTTTCAAACAGATAGCGGCCCTGAATCATAGAATCATTAGAATCTTAGAATCACCCCGACGCTGCGCGCCGGGCGTTTTTATAGATGGGGTTTTAGGAAGGAAGTGATTCGGTAGTGCCCGATGGCCAGCGGCAGCAGCTATCGCACACCCAGATCCCGTTCATCGGTCGCGACCAGTTCGTCCGCCAAGGTCAACCGCCAACCCGCGAGCCGGGAATGGCTGTTCCGTCCCTGGCTATCCCTCCAACTGGGGGGATAGGAGCCCAGGTCCTGCTACCGTACCGTGCGGCCCAAGGCAGCTCAGCAGTCATATGGCGTGCGAAATCCGATCGTTTGCTCATTCATGCTTGCTCAGCGCCAAGCTGGAGGCACCATGATCAACTTCGCAAAGTTCGAGATTATAGGGCGGATCGGGGAAATCGACGCCAAACCCAAGGTCACCAATGTCTCGGTCTGCGCGAATTACCGCCGCCGTGGTGAAGGCGATGAATGGATCGAGGACAGCTACTGGAACCGCGTCGTGATCTTCAGTGAGGGGCAGAGGAAGTATATCGAAGAGCGTGTCCATGTCGGCGATCTCGTCCGGGTAGCGGGCCGGCTGCGCGACAGTTCCTACGAGCGTGATGGTACGACCCATTACACGACAGACCGGATCGTCGAGGAATTCGGTGTCCTCGCACCAAAATCAGCATAGCGCCGCGAAGAGGGGAGGGAGCAGGCCGGGTTTGCGCTTCCGGTTCGAGAAGGAGTTTCCCTATGCCTGCCTCTTTAGATGCAGCAACCCGCGCAAAGCAGATCGTCGAACGTCTGGGCGGCCGATGGGCAGGCTCCCACGGTGAATGTCGATGCCCTGCCCATGATGATCGATCGCCAAGCCTCTCCGTGCGCTTGGGAACGAAGGCCATCCTGTTCAAATGCTTTGCCGGCTGCACATCGATCGACATCTTGAAGGCGCTAGATCGGCAAGGTCTCCATGACCGCGCCCCCGTCCACGTCGTACCGCGCCCGCCTGCTCGCGATCTGAGCGGTCTCGCCAAGACCTTATGGCATCGCAGCGTTGCTATCGATGGCACGCTTGCTGAAACCTATCTCAGCGCCCGAGGCGTGTTCAGCCCGACACCGGAGTTGCGGTTCAATCCCTCGACTATCATCGGGAAGGGCAAGGATAGACGAAGTCTGCCGGCGATGATTGCCGCCGTGAAAAACGAACTCGGACTGGTCGCTGTCCATCGCACGTTTCTGGATCCCATCGACATCCTGCATCGCCCGTTTCGCAAGCCGAAGCTTGCACTCGGGCTGCTGGGATCGGGCAGTGTGCAATTCGGCATACCGCAAGACACGCTTGGATTAGCTGAAGGGATCGAAGATGCCTTATCAGCGCGCGACTGGTTCGACCTGCCAGTCTGGGCGGTGCTCGGCGCCGAGCGCTACGCCCATGTCGGCATACCCTCGAGCGTCAGGCAGGTCATCGTGTTCGGGCAGCGCAATGAGGCGGCACGGACATGCTTTGAGCGCGCCTACGACCATCTCTCTGCCAACGGCCGCAAGGTCGAACACTGGCTTCCAAAGGATCATGACGACTGGAATGACGCCCTGCGCGACAGGCTTGCCCGCAATTCGGTCCACAGGTCTGAGCTGCTGACCCAGCCATCGTAGAGAGGAGAGGGGGCCTTCGGCGAGGTGGCCCGGTGCTGACCATCGGGCGACATCAAGGAGCCCCATCATGTCCGCTACCGCCTCCGCCGTTCCTGAACTCGACTTCTCCGACCCCGCCATCATCGCAGCGCGCGAGATCGCCGCAAAGATCGCGAGCAATATTTCTATCGATCGACCCACGCTCATCGGCGCCATGACCCGCGCCTATGGCTCGACACCCGCGAGCGGGGACTGGTCGATCCGTGATGCCTATGATGTCCTCGAACTGGGGCAGGTGCTCTTCCTTTCCGGGAGCACATTGCCGGACGCGGCACCGGCTCAGCTTGCGCTTGTCGCCGCCATGGTCGCGCGCCTGCCGGTTCATAGCGTACGCAGCGAGAAGCAGATTGATCTCCAGCAATTCTCGACCCCGGCATCGATCGCCCTGATCGCGACTCGGCTCGCCGGTTTCGGCGAGCGCGACGTCGTACTCGAACCCTCGGCAGGGACTGGCCTGCTCGCCATCTTCGCCCGTCGTGCCCAGGCTCGTCTGATCCTCAATGAGATTGATCCCTGGCGCCGGGCCATGCTCGCGGCTGCTTACCCCGATGCCCGCATCTTCGGCCATGACGGTGAGCTCATCGACGACCTCCTTCCCGTCGATCTGGTGCCGGATGTCATCCTGATCAATCCGCCCTTCTCGCGCAGTGAGGGCCGCGGCCGTGATCGGGTTGCCGGCCTTCGCCACCTGCGCTCTGCCCTCACGCGCCTGCGTCCGGGTGGTCGCTGTGTCGCAATCCTTCCCACCCGCGTTGATCCGCAATCGAGTGAATGGAAGATCGCGACGGCCGGTTCTACGCTCTTCCGCCAGATCGAATTACCAGCGTCTGCCTATGCGCGGCACGGTACGACACAAGCTGTCCAGCTTCTCCTCCTGCACAAGGGCGTTGAAGGCGTCCCTGCCAGCGCGATCGCCTGCGCAACCTTAGACGAAGCCCTCGATGCCTGTTCCCTTCACCCAATGCTCACTGCGGCGACGTCGTCCATACGCCCAGGCCGGGTGGTATCGCGCCCGTCAGCTCTGCTAGCCGGCGCCCGCCGTGGTGCCATCAAGCCCTTGGCACCGAAGCGCATCGACGTGGCTGCCCCGGCGGAACCCATCGCATTCGAGGTGCTCGACGCCCCGGCGCCGGTCGGTGAACCCTCCGGGCTCTACCTTCCCTATCGACCGAGCCGGATCGCCCTGGCAGCAGCGCGGCCTCACCCGACGGCGCTCGTGGAATCGATCGCCATGGGTTCGATCGCAGCGCCCAAGACACGCTATGCGCCGATCCTGCCGCCGAGATTGCTCACCGAAAATATACTCTCGGATGCGCAGCTCGAGACCGTCATCTACGCAGGCGATGCGTTCGAGCGCGATCTTCCGGGCCGATTCCTGACCAAGGATGAAGGTCTCACTTTGACGCCCGACGAGGCGGGCAGCGGGGTTCGCACCGGCTTCTTCCTGGGTGATGGCACCGGCGCTGGCAAAGGCCGCCAGGTTGCAGCGATCTTGCTCGACCAGTGGCTGCGCGGCCGCCGCAAGCATGTCTGGATCTCCAAGAGCGAAACGCTGCTCGAAGATGCCCGTCGTGATTGGGTTGCGGTCGGCGGGCTTGCGCTCGATCTCCAGCATCTCAACCAGTGGAAGCTCGGAACGGCGATCGGGGCCAGTGAGGGCGTGCTCTTCCTCACCTATGCTACCTTGCGGTCGAGCCGGGGCGACAAGGGCACGCGCCTCAAACAGATCACCGATTGGCTGGGTGACGGCTATGAAGGCATGATCGTCTTCGACGAAGCCCATGAAATGGCCGGCGTGGCTGGCGGGGAAGGGCGGTTCGGCACCTCCAAGGGATCCGAGCAGGGCATCGCCGGCGTCCGACTGCAAAATCTCCTACCCCGCGCCCGCGTTCTCTACGTGTCCGCGACGGGGGCTTCGGACGTCAACAATCTGGCTTATGCCACCCGGCTCGGCCTTTGGGGTCCGGGAACGGCCTTTTCCGACCGCCGCGATTTCGTCGAAAGCCTGCGCCGGGGCGGCATCGCGGCAATGGAACTGATCGCCCGCGATCTGAAGGCACAGGGTCTTTATGCGGCACGCGCGCTCAGTTTTGCTGGCGTCGAGTATGACATTCTCGAACACCAGCTAACCCCGGACCAGATCGCAATCTACGATGCCTATGCGGATGCCTGGGGTATCATTCACCGCAACCTGCAGGCCGCGCTCGACGCGACCCGTATCACCGACAGTTTCAGCAAATCGACCTATAATGGCGGAGCGAAGGCTGCGGCGATCTCCATCTTCGAATCGACCAAACAGCGGTTCTTTGCCCAGCTTCTGATTTCACTGAAGCTGCCATCGCTGATCCCCGCCATTCATGCCGATCTCGCGCGCGGTGATTGCGTGGTGATCCAGCTCGTCTCGACGGCCGAGGCGATGCTCGACCGGACGCTTGCCGCCCTGGATGCCGAGGCGAGGGCCAATCTGGATATCGAATTGTCGCCGCGCGAGTACGTGTAATGTTGAGCTCAACATTAGACGGCTTCTTTGCAGTCGCAGTTTATGTCGAGCGTGGCGGCGGGAGGCGCAGGTTTCCTTCGGTTTTCCATGAATTCACTCCAGATAATTACAGTTCCTTCGACCTCAACAAGTCGAAGGAACCAA
>JAEXHR010000288.1 GCA_023449855.1 Pseudomonadota bacterium
CCTCTGGCGCGCGTCTCGAACCATGTGCGTCACACTCACCCTTCGAGACGCGGCCCAAGCGGGCCGCTCCTCAGGGTGAGGGTCCTTGTTACTGGCCAGACCTCAATTCGTCTTGGCGCCCGCTTCCTTCTGGAAATCGGCGATCAGCTGCTTGCCAACGCGCGAGGCCATGTCGGCGGTGACCGGCTCCAGCGCCTTCATCCACTCGGCGCGCTCTTCCGGCTTCAGCTCGTAGAAGGTCGTGGTGCCCGCCTTCTTCATGGCGACGATGGCGTCGTCGTTTTCCTTCTGCGACAGGCTGTTGGCATAGGCGGTGGCTTCGTCCATCGCCTTTTCCACCTGCGGCTTCACGTCCGCCGGCAGGCCGTCCCAGAACTTCTTGTTCACGATCACGGCGTAGCCGATATAGCCGTGATTGGAGAGCGTCATGTGCTTCTGCACTTCATGCATCTTCTGCGTATAGACGTTGCTCGGGGTGTTCTCGTTGCCGTCCACGACGCCGGTCTGCATCGCCTGATAGACTTCCGAGAAGGCCAGCACCTGCGGGATAGCGCCGAGCGCGCGCATCTGGGCCTCCAGCACCTTCGAGGACTGGATGCGCATCTTCAGCCCCTGGAAATCGGCGACCTTATGCATCGGCTTGTTCGAGGTCATGATCTTGAAGCCGTTGTCCCAGTAGGCGAGGCCCTTGATGCCCTTGGGCTCGAGCTTCGCCAGCAGGCCCTTGCCGATCGGACCGGTGGTGATGCGATTCAGCGCCGCCTTGTCCGGCAGGATGTAAGGCAGATCGAACACCTCGAATTCCTTGACACCGAGCGGGCCGAACTTGGCGAGCGAGGGCGCCAGCATCTGCACGGCGCCGAGCTGCAGCGCCTCGACCTCTTCCTTGTCCTTGTAAAGCTGTGAGTTCGGATAGACTTCGACCTTCACCTTGCCATTCGTATATTTCTCGGCGAGTTCCTTGAACTTGTCGGCGCCCTGCCCCTTCGGCGTGTTCGGCGCGACGACGTGGCTGAACTTGATGACGATGGGCGACTGAGCCTGCGCCGGCCCGACAAGCGCGAGCGCTGCGACGGATGCTGCGGCGAAGATGAATTGGCGCGTCGTGACTTGGCGCATGGTTTTCTCCCTGTTGGCCGCGCGAGCTGTTGCAAAACGTCGCTGCGCTTGGATGCCACACGCAGCTTTATCGCCATCGGCGCGCGATGGCCACTGCTCCATTGGTCAGGGGTTGCAGGAATAGCTTTACTGCAATGCAAAAACGCGGCGCCTTGCGACGCCGCGTTTCGTATTTTTCCTCGTCATTGCGAGCCCTGACGAATTGGCAAGGCCAATTCGTTTGGGCGAAGCAATCCAGAAAGCCAAGAACTGGATTGCTTCGTCGCTTCGCTCCTCGCAATGACGGCTGGGAGCGATCAGCTCGCAGCGGCCACCGGTACCGGCTTGTCGCGCTCGCGCTTCATGACGATCTTGTTCAGCGCGCCGAGATAGGCTTTCGCCGAGGCCACCAGAGTGTCCGGATCGGCCGCGCGGGAGGTCATCGAGCGGCCGTCGTGAGCCAGACGCACGGACACTTCCGCCTGCGCGTCGGTGCCTTCGGTCACCGCATGGACCTGATACAGTTCCAGCGTCGCCTCATGCGGCACCAGCGCCTTGATGCAGTTGAACACCGCATCCACCGGCCCGTTGCCCTCGGCTTCCTCGATCTTCACGGCACCATCAACATTCAGCTTCATGGTCGCGCGCTGCGGGCCATGCGTGCCGGCGATCACCGTCAGCGAGGTCAGCTTGATGCGGTCATGGGCCTGCACGATCTCCTGATCGACCAGCGCCTCGATATCCTCGTCATAGATATCCTTCTTGCGGTCGGCCAAAGCCTTCATGCGGATGAAGGCGTCCTCGATCTGGTTCTTGCCCAGCTTGTAGCCCAGCTCTTCCAGACGATGCACGAAGGCGTGGCGGCCGGAATGCTTGCCGAGCACGATGGACGAATGCTTCAGGCCCACCGAGGCCGGGGTCATGATCTCATAGGTCGAGGCGTCCTTCAGCACGCCATCCTGATGGATGCCGCTTTCATGGGCGAAGGCGTTCCGGCCAACGATAGCCTTGTTGTACTGCACCGGGAACGAGGTTGCCGCCGACACGATCTTGGACGCGCGGGTCAGCGTGGTCGGATCGATATTGTTCCAGTACGGGAATTTGTCGTTGCGCACATTGATGGCCATCACGACTTCTTCCAGCGCGGCATTGCCCGCGCGCTCGCCGATGCCGTTGATGGTGCATTCGATCTGACGCGCGCCGCCATCGAGGCCGGCCAGCGTGTTGGCGACGGCCATGCCGAGATCGTTATGGCAATGCACCGAGAAGATCGCCTGATCCGAATTCGGTACGCGCTCGCGGATGGTGCGGAACATGCGGGTGTATTCTTCCGGCGTGGTGTAGCCGACGGTGTCCGGCAGGTTCACCGTGGTGGCGCCGGCCTTGATGACGGCTTCGGTGATGCGGCACAGGAAATCGATGTCGCTGCGGGTGGCGTCTTCCGCCGACCATTCGACATTGCTCACCATGTTGCGGGCGCGGGTGACACCGGCCACCGAGGCGTCGATCACCTGCTCCGGGGTCATGTTCAGCTTGACCCGCATATGCAGCGGCGAGGTCGCGATGACCATGTGAACGCGGGCGCGATCGCCGGCGGGCTTCACCGCTTCGGCGCAGCGATCGATGTCCTTCGGATTGACGCGGCCGAGGCCGGCGATCACCGACTTCTTCGAGCGCTTAGCGATCTCGTGGACCGCTTCGAAATCGCCTTCCGACGAGATCGGGAAGCCGGCCTCGATGATATCGACGCCCATGTCGTCGAGCATCTCGGCGATTTCCAGCTTCTCTTCAAACGTCATCGTGGCGCCGGGGCACTGCTCGCCGTCGCGCAGAGTGGTGTCGAAAATGAAAACGCGGTCCTTCTCGGACTTCGTGGTGGCGGTCATTGGACTTTCCTTAATGGTCGAGGCGCGGTCTGTGTGGGCGCCATTTATCGGGGTCTTGGGTTTGCTTGGTTCGGTTCGCATCCCCTAAGTGCCCAGGCATGACTGCCCAGTCGGCGCTCAGGGGCCGATAAGGAGAAGCAGACCGCCGAGAAGGAGGGCCGGGAGCGCAGGCGCAAGGACGCGCGGGGCGGCGATGATCGCTCCCGTGTCCATGTCAGCCCTGTCGTTCCGAATCAGCATTGTCATCCTTCGAGGTCGCGCCTGGAAGTGTGGTCGGAAACCGTTGACGGTTCCTTGCCCCGCGCGACGGGCTTGTTCTAGACGCAAATGCCGCTGTGTCGCAACGGCTAAGAGGGTCAGCGAGACTGACCTATCCGAATGGTGTAGGATGGGTTGAGCGCAGCGATACCCATC
>JAEXHR010000390.1 GCA_023449855.1 Pseudomonadota bacterium
CCTTGATGCCGAGCCAGACCAGATAGGCGGTGCCGAGCCAGCGCAGCACTTCGAACGCGCCGGGGCGGCAGTGGCGCTGAACGGAAAGATCCACCTGATCGGCGGCGCTTCCGAGCCCGCGGCCGAGCGCGCCAGCGTAAGCTGGCATGAGGTCTACGATCCCAAGACCGACAAATGGGAGACGCGCAAGGCGCTGCCCGGCGCCCGCGACCATGTGGGTTGTGTTGCCTATGACGGCGTCATCCATGTCATCGGCGGGCGGTTCAACACCTTCGAATACAACACCGACCTGCATCATGTGTATCTGCCCGAGCGCGACACCTGGGAGCTGCGCGCGCCGCTGCCGGTGGCGCGCTCCGGCCATGGTCTCGTGATCTATCGCGACCGGCTGTTCGCCATGGGCGGCGAATCCGGCGTGATCCGCGACGGCAAGATCACGCAGGAGAAAGTGTTCGGCCAGATGGAGAGCTACGATCCGAAGACCGACAGCTGGCAGAGCCATGCACCCATGCTGACGCCTCGCCATGCGGTGGGCGCCACCGTGATCGGTGACTGGATCTATGTGGCCGGCGGCGGCGCGGTGACCGGCGGCGCGGTTCAATCGGCGATCCATGAGGCGTTTACGCTGGGGTGACGCGCAGTCGTAGCCCGGATGGAGCGTAGCGTAATCCGGGATTCAGAGCCTCAGCATCATCGCCGGTCCCCGGGTTACGCTTCGCTTCACCCGGGCTACAGGCGGTGCTTTCACGCAGTTGTCAGATCCCCACCTCCCGCTCCCGTCCAATTTAGAGCGAGTGTTGTTTCCCGGACATTTACTTTGTTTCCCGGTTCCCCTCATTAAGCGGCGCTCCCGGCACTGTTCTTTGGCCGATGGAGACCGGCTGTTTACGCGGCCGGTTGAGAATTCCCGCGTTGCAATTTGTGTATTCGCCCATGAGGGCGGAAACGACCTCGCCCGGCCGATACCGGCGAGTCGAACTGGAGAGATCGATGTCGTCGAAGTTTGCAGGTGTATTGGTAGCCAGTCTGATTGCCGGTGCCGCCGCCACGTCCGCACAGGCAGCCCCCAGCGTCGTCAATTTCCGCGGCGAATACGCACCCGGCACCATCGTGGTGAAGACCGGCGAGCGCAAACTCTATCTCGTGGTCGAGCCCGGCGTCGCCGTGCGTTATCCGGTCGGTGTCGGCAAGCCCGGCAAGCAGTGGGCCGGCGTCACCAAGATCGACGGCAAATATCGCCAGCCCGCATGGTCGCCTCCGGCCGATGTGAAGCGCGACAATCCGGCCATTCCCGACGTGATCGCTGGCGGTTCGCCCGCCAATCCGATGGGCGTCGCGGCCATGACCCTTGCCGGCGGCGAATATGCCATCCACGGCACCAATGTGCCGAAGTCGATCGGCGGCTATGTCTCCTATGGCTGCGTGCGCATGTATAACGAGGACATCACCGACCTGTTTTCGCGCGTTTCGGTGGGCACGCCGGTGGTCGTCACCCAGCGCTGATCGCTCTCGATCCCGATTTAGGAAAAGCCGCGCAGATGCGCGGCTTTTTTCATTTGTCGCACCAGCCGCCGCGGTGGCCGCCGTCGTAACGGCGCGCAAAGCCGCCGCCCAGCAATGCGGCGGAGACATTCGGCGTGCGACGGGTCGCGACATCGGCGACCACGCGACCGGGATATTTGTCGGGACCGATATTGTAGATCGTCACGCCGCCGTCCTTGAGCAGCCGCTTCAGCGCTGCGGTGGCATCTTCGGCGAGCCTGATTTCGGTGGTGCATTGGCCTTTCAGCTCGGGCGCATCGATGCCGCGCAAGCGGATGCGCGCGGTGAGATCGTCGCCATCAGCGAGATGCACGCGGGCGCCAAAGGTATCGCCGTCGACGGTGTAGAGCACATCGACCGCATGACGATCGTCGCGGCTGCCTGAGCGCTGCACGATCGTCGTTGCGTCGCGCTCCGCCTGGGTCTGGTCGTGAAAGACATTCGGCAACCAGCGCTTCAGCGGCAATGCGGAGCCCGCCGCCATGCCGAGCACGAATATCCACGGCCACAGGCGCGAGAGGCGCGCCCGCCACGGCGACGCATGATGGATGCGCGAGGTTGGCGGCATGGTTCCGCGATAGGGTCAGCAGGCGTTACAGGCGATCGAAAGTTCGGGAAAGCCGCCGCGTCAAAAGTCCGACGCGATGCCTTTGTGTTCCCAGTCGCCGAAACGAGTCGGCTCCGGACCGTCCGGTCCCTGCAATTCCCTGGCATGAGACGTCGGTGCTGCCGCTGCAGCACGGCGCTCCGCGGCTTCGGCCAGAGCCCGCTGCGCAGCAGGCGAAAGCACCTTCACCGGCGCCGGCTCGGGAACGAGAGAGTGTTCTGCTGGTTTGTCGTTCATCTCCATCACCCCTTATAAGCGGCAACGGCCCGCACGCGTTACCGATTTTGCATCGACACTTGTTTGAGCATGATCCTATCCGAAAACCGACGACCACTTTTCGGGGTCATGCTTACTGTGCGAATATGCGCATATAAGGGCGATTCTTACATTTGGCATATTCGCGTGCGACAGAATCGGTCCCGCCTGATGGCGCCGGCCGAAATTCTCGCCATCCCCGCTCCTCCACCGTGATGTTGCTGCATGCCGCAAGTGAAATACGCACCGCCCCCCGAGGTCCCCGGCCTCGCCGCGCGACGCATCGCAGCCGACATTCTCGATGGCGTGCTGCAGAAGCACCGCACGCTCGATGACCAGCTCGAAGGCGCTGCTGCACACCCCGGCCTGAAGACACTCTCCGACCGCGACCGCGCGCTGATGCGTCGCCTCGTCGCGACGATTCTCCGCCGCCTCGGTACGCTCGGGCAGATTCTCTCGCGCCTGCTCGACCGCGGCATTCCCAGCGATGCGCCGCGCGCGCAAAGCGCGTTGCTGATCGGCGCGGCGCAAATCCTCTGGATGGATGTGCCGGATCACGCCGCCGTCGATCTCTCGGTGCGCATGGTGCAGTCCGACCGACGCGCCGCGAAATATGCCGGGCTCGTCAATGCCGTGCTGCGCCGCTGCGCGCGCGAGGGCAAGGAGCTGGTGGAGGAGACGGCCGGCCAGAGCCTCGACATTCCGCCGTGGCTGCTGGCGCGCTGGTCCGCACATTATGGCGAGGCGACAGCGCACGATATCGCCGCCGCGCTCAGCCACGAGCCGTCTCTCGACCTCACCGTGAAATCTGATGCCGAAGCCTGGGCCACGCGCCTGCATGGCGAGGTGCTGCCGACCGGCACCGTGCGTACGCTGCTGCAGGGCTCGGTGACCATGCTGCCCGGCTTCGACGACGGCCAATGGTGGGTGCAGGACGCCGCTGCGGCATTGCCGGCGCGGCTGTTCGGCGACCTCAAGGGCAAGCGCATCGTCGATCTCTGCGCCGCGCCCGGCGGCAAGACCGCGCAACTCGCCCATGGCGGCGCCGATGTGGTCGCCGTGGATCGCTCGCCCAACCGCGTGGCACGCCTGCGGGAGAATCTCGCGCGGCTGTCGCTGCAGGCGGAGACCATCGTTTCCGACGGCACCGAATATCCGGGTGAAGGCTTCGATGGCGTTTTGCTCGACGCACCGTGCTCGTCCACCGGGACGATCCGCCGCCATCCCGATGTCGCCTGGCTGAAACAGGAAGCCGACATCGCCATGCTGACCGCCCTGCAGCGCCGCCTGCTGGCCAAGGCGGTGACCATGCTGAAGCCCGGCGGCGTTCTGGTCTATTGCACCTGCTCGATGGAACCTGACGAAGGCGAACACGCCATTGCCGATCTGCTGGCGCGCGACAGCAGCATCCGCCGCATGCCGGCCACCGCCGGCGAGGTCGCCGGCCTCGCCGAGATCGTCACCCCCGATGGCGATTTGCGCACGTTGCCGAGTCATTTGCCGCATGCCGATCCCCGGCTTGGCGGGCTCGACGGCTTCTATGCAGCGCGACTGATTAAATCCTGATATTCACTGGGTTATTCCGTTGATTCGGCAGGCGTCCACAGGGCGCCTGCTTGTACTGTGTGCGGGCGGCGTTTCCGGCTAAGAAGGATTCGCATCGGTATTTTCCTGTCTCCCATCCCAACCAGGTTCCGGACCAAGGCGCACGTGGTCGCTCATCGCAGACGCATTTCGAGGCTGATCCTCGGCCGCTTCGCGCGGAGCGCGCTGGCGCGTGCATCCGGCGGCTCGGCGGCGATCTCGCGGTTATGGCCGGGCCGCACCGATCGTCTGCTGATTGCGCCGCATGATCTGCGCACCACCGACGCGACCCGCGCCGCCGAAATCTATGCCGGCCGCTTCGTCTTCGCCGGCAAGATCGTCACCTGCCACGGCCGCTCGATCTTCGATCTCGAACCGCCATCGGAAGACTGGGAAGTCTCGCTGCTCGGTTTCGGCTGGCTGCGCCATCTGCGCGCCGCCGATACCGCCATCACCCGCGCCAATGCGCGTTCCCTGATCGACGACTGGATGTCGAACACCGCGCGCAAGCGGCCGGTGGGACGCCGGCCGGAGGTGGTCGCACGCCGCGTGATTTCGCTGTTGTCGCAGGCGCCCCTGGTGCTGGGCGATACCGACGGGAAATTCTATCGCCGCTATCTGCGTACGCTGGCGCGCGAAATCCGCGCGCTGCGCTATGCGCTGCCGAGCGCCGCCGATGGCCTGCCCAAAATGCAGGTGCTGATCGCCCTGTGCTACGCTTCGCTGTGTCTCGCCAATCAGGCAGGCAATATCCGCGGCGCGGCGAAGCGGCTGTCGGATGAATTGCAGAAACAGATCCTGCCCGATGGCGGCCATGTCTCGCGCAATCCGAATGCGCTGATCGAGCTGCTGATCGATCTCTTGCCGCTGCGCCAGACCTTTGCTGCGCGAAATATCGCGCCGCCGCCAGCCTTGCTGAATGCGATCGACCGCATGATGCCGATGCTGCGCTTCTTCCGCCATGGCGATGGCAATTTCGCGCTGTTCAACGGCATGAGCTCGACGCCGTCGCATCTGGTCGCAACGCTGCTCGCCTATGACGACACCCATGGCGTACCGATGGCGCATATGCCGCATACCGGCTTTCAGCGCCTCGAAGCTGGCAGCATGACCGTGGTGATCGACACCGGACCGCCGCCGCCACCCGATGTCAGCCACGAGGCCCATGCAGGCACGCTTGCTTTCGAACTGTCCTCCGGCGCCAGCCGCATCGTCGTCAATTGCGGCATGCCCTCGACCTCGCGCGACAATTGGCGCGTCTTCGCGCGCTCGACGCCGGCGCATTCGACGGTGACCTATCATAACGCCTCATCCAGCCAGTTCGTCGAACGCGGCGCGATGAAGAAGTTCCTCAGGGGCTCGCCGATCACCAACGGCCCGCACACGGTTGAGAACTATCGCGAGGTGACCGCGGACGGCACCATGCTGACCACCGCCCATGACGGCTATAAATCGCGCTTCGGTATCGAGCATCGCCGCATCCTCAACATGGCCGCCGATGGCAGCCGGCTGGAGGGCGAGGACATTGTCGCCCCGGCGCCGGGCGCGCGGCTGAAGGGCAACAACACCGACTATGCGATCCGCTTTCATCTGCATCCCTCGGTGAAAGCGAGCCGGCTGAGCGACGCCAGAGGTGTCATGCTGGTGCTGCCGAACCGCGATGTCTGGACCTTCGAGGCGCTGGACGACAAGGTCGATCTCGAGGACAGCGTGTTCCTGGCCGGCAATGACGGCCCGCGCCGGACCGCCCAGATCGTCATCCACCAGGATGCCCGCCAGACCGGCAGCGTGCGCTGGAGTTTCGCCCGCTCGAATTCGTCGCCGTCGCAGACGAGTGCCCGGCGAAATACCCGGCGCGAACCGGAATTACCGTTGTAATTCAACATACTCCCGCCCCTCATGGTGAGGAGGCGCGAAAGCGCCGTCTCGAACCATGAGCTGGCTTGGCGCATGAGTTTTACCACCATCCTTCGAGACGCCGCTGCGCGGCTCCTCAGGATGAGGGGCGGAGTTAGTAGCTCCCGCCAAATTGCTGGCATGCCAACCGGCCCGGTTTCGTGCCCCGCCAAACCGTGCTACGCGGCTGCCTTCTCCCATGGGATACACAGTCATGACCGACCACCCGCGCAAGGTCACTCGCGCTCTCTTGTCCGTTTCCGATAAATCCGGACTGATCGAATTCGCCCGCGCGCTGGCCGCGCATGGCGTCGATCTCGTCTCCACCGGCGGCACCGCCAAGGCGATCGCGGCAGCGGGCCTCAAGGTGTCGGACGTCTCCGATCTCACCGGCTTCCCGGAAATGATGGATGGCCGCGTCAAGACGCTGCATCCCAAGGTGCATGGCGGTCTGCTCGCGATCCGCGACAATGCCGAGCACAAGAAGGCGATGGCCGATCACGGCATCGCGCAGATCGATCTGCTGGTGGTGAACCTCTATCCGTTCGAGGAAACCGTCGCGAAGAACGCGTCGTGGGAAGACTGCATCGAGAATATCGATATCGGCGGCCCCGCGATGATCCGCGCAGCCTCGAAGAACCATGACGACGTTACCGTCGTGGTCGAGCCCTCCGACTATCAGTCGGTGCTCGACGAACTCGCCACCAACAAGGGCGCGACCTCGCTGACGTTGCGCCGCCGCCTTGCGGCCAAGGCCTATGCGCGCACCGCGGCTTACGATGCCGCGATCTCCAACTGGTTCGCCGAACAGCTCAAGACCGACGCGCCGGATTTCCGCGCGGTCGGCGGCAAGCTGGTCGAGGCGCTGCGTTACGGTGAGAACCCGCATCAGACGGCGGCTTTCTATCGCACGCCCGAACTGCGACCCGGCGTCGCTTCGGCGCGGCAGGTGCAGGGCAAGCAGCTCTCCTACAACAACATCAACGACACCGATGCCGCCTATGAGGCCATCGCCGAATTCGATCCGAAGCGCACCGCGGCCTGCGTCATCGTCAAGCACGCCAATCCCTGCGGCGTGGCGGAGGGCAGCAACCTCGTCGAGGCCTATCGCAAGGCGCTGGCCTGCGATTCCACCTCGGCCTTCGGCGGCATCGTCGCGCTGAACCAGACGCTGGATGCCGAAACGGCGAAGGTGATCACCGAGATCTTCACCGAAGTGATCGTGGCGCCGGATGCGACCGACGAGGCCATCGCCATCGTCGCGGCAAAGAAGAACCTGCGTCTGCTGCTGGCGGGCGCGCTGCCGGATCCGCGCGCTGCGGGCTTCACTGCGAAGACCGTTGCCGGCGGCCTGCTGGTGCAGAGCCGCGACAATGCCGTCGTCGACGACATGACCCTCAAAGTCGTGACCAAGCGTCAGCCGACCGAGGCCGAACTGCGCGACCTGAAGTTCGCGTTCCGTGTCGCCAAGCACATCAAGTCCAACACCATCGTTTACGCCAAGGACCTCGCCACCGTCGGCGTCGGCGCCGGCCAGATGAGCCGCATCGACAGCGCGCGTATTGCTGCCCGCAAGGCGCAGGATGCGGCAGCGGAGATGAAGCTCGCCGAGCCGATGACCAAGGGGTCGGTGGTCGCCTCCGATGCGTTCTTCCCGTTTGCGGATGGACTGCTGGTGGCGATCGAGGCCGGTGCCACGGCGGTGATCCAGCCGGGCGGCTCGGTGCGCGACGACGAAGTGATCAAGGCCGCCGACGATGCCGGCATCGCCATGGTGTTCACCGGCGTGCGCCACTTCAAGCACTAAGAGTCATCATTGCGAGCCCTGACGAATTGGCAGAGCCAATTCGTTTGGGCGAAGCAATCCAGGAAGCCAAGAACTGGATTGCTTCGTCGCTACGCTCAGGGAAAAGCCTTCGGCTCTTCCCGACCTCGCAATGACGAGGAGAAGCCGGCAGAGCTAGCTCTGCCGCACGCGTGCGAGCAGCGCCAATCCCACCACGAAAAATCCGACCAGCACCGCCATGCCCGCCTTCTGGCTCGCCGTCACCGCGGTGACGACGCCGATCAGCAGCGGGCCGATGAAGGACGTCACCTTCCCGGTCAGTGCGAACAGGCCGAAGAACTGCGCAATGCGATCCCGCGGCGCCAGCCGGATGAGCAGCGTGCGTGAGGCGGCCTGCAATGGTCCTCCGGCGATACCGATCAGGCAACCAAGCAGCAGATAGGCCTTCTCCGCAGGCGCTGCGAACAGCCCGCCATTCGGCTGCGGCGGCGTCACCTTCATAAACAGGATCGTTTCCTTGTCGATCAGCAGGATGGCGGCGATGGCGAACAGCAACAGCAGCATCGCGCCGGCGATCACGCGCTTCGGCCCGAAGGCATCGTCGAGCTTGCCGCCGAGGAAAGCGCCGAAGGTGCCTGCGATGGCCAGGATGATGCCGAAAGTGCCGATCTGAATCGTGTTCCAGCCGAACGTGCCGGCTGCATAGATGCCGCCGAAAGCGAACAGCGAAACAAGCCCGTCGGTATAGATCATGTTGGCGATCAGGAACGCCATCATCGATTTGTGTTTCGGCAGCTCGCGCAGCGTGCGGCTGAGATCGCTGAGCCCCGCACGCACCGCGCTACCTGCTGAAACCCGGGCCGGAAAATCCGGCGTGAACAGAAACATCGGCAGCACGAAAACGACGAACCACAGGCCTGACAGCGGCCCCGAGATGCGATCGCCTTCGAATGTCGCGGGATCGAGACCGAGGATCGGCGTCAGGCCGAACAACGTCTTGCCGCTCGATGGATTGGCGGCCATGAAACCGAGCACGACGATCAGGCTGAGAATGCCGCCGACATAACCGAGCGCCCAGCCGGAGCCGGAGAGCCGCCCGATCTTGTCCGGAGGCACCAGGGTCGGCATCATCGCATTGTTGAACACGGTGGCGAATTCGACGCCGATGGTCGCAAAGCCATAGGCGATCAGCAGCGGCAGGATGAGCGCGGGATCGCCGGGCTTGCCGATCCACATGAGGCAGGCGCCGATCACGAAGATGGCACCGAAGCCCGCGATCCATGGTTTGCGCCGTCCACTGGCATCCGCAATGGCGCCGAGCACCGGCGACATCAGCGCGATGATCAGACCGGCGCTCGCGGTGGCGAAGCCCCACAGCGATTGTCCTGTGGCCGGATCTGCCGCGACCCGCGTGGCGAAATAAGGCGCGAACACGAACGTCGTGATCAGGCTGAAATAGGGCTGCGCCGCCCAGTCGAAGAACATCCAGCTGACCACGGCGCGGCGCGGCGGATACGTCGTCGGAAATGCCGCGACATGAGAGGGTGCGGCAACGTCCGCCATGGATCGTTCTCCTGAAAGAACCGCGTGTTGTGAAAGACGATTCTCAAGCCATATAGCATGCGTGGCGGCGAAGCGATCAGGTCCGCTGCTTTAGCGGGGTGATCGATGACGCGTTCTGCTTTCCTGCGTTGTGCATGCGCTGCAGCACTCGCACTAATACTGGTGTGGGGCGAGCAGACAAACGCGCAGCAGTCGCGCGACAACTATACTCCCGCACCACTGGGGACGCTCAAGCCGATCGCCGCAACCCATGGCATGGTGGTTGCGCAGGAACGGCTGTCCGCCCAGGTCGGCGCCGATGTGCTGGCGCGCGGCGGCAATGCCGTGGATGCAGCTGTCGCCACGGGATTTGCCATGGCCGTCACCTATCCCCGCGCCGGCAATATCGGCGGCGGCGGCTTCATGGTGGTCCATACTGCCAAGGGCGAGGACGTCAGCATCGACTATCGCGAGACGGCGCCGGGCAGCGCCACGCGCGACATGTTTCTCGGCAACGACGGCAAGCCGGACATTACGAAATCGCGCGACAGTGCGCTCGGTATCGGCGTGCCCGGTACGGTTGCCGGTCTCGCGCTGGCGCTGGAGAAATACGGCTCGGGCAAATTCACTCTGTCCGACCTGCTGCAGCCGGCCATCGCGCTGGCGCGCGACGGCTTCGTGCTTACGGACGATGGCGCCGACACACTGCCGGACTGGCATCGCCGCCTTGCGCGTTGGCCATCGAGCAAGCCGATTTTCTCACGCGCGGACGGAACGTCGCTGCGTGAGGGCGACAGACTCGTTCAAACAGATCTTGCCGATACGCTGATGGCCATCGCGCAACAGGGGCCGCGCGGCTTCTACGAGGGGCCGGTTGCCGGGAAGCTCGTGGACGGCATCAACAAGGCCGGCGGCATCTTTACCCTCGACGATCTCAAGACTTATCGGCCCGTGATCCGCGAGCCGGTGCGCGGGAGCTATCGCGGCTATGACATCGTCTCGATGCCGCTGCCTTCGTCCGGCGGCACGGTGCTGCTGGAGACGCTGAATATCCTCGAAGGTTTCCCGATGGGCGAGATGCAGCAAGGCGCGGCGCCGTCACTGCATTTGCTGATCGAAGCGATGAAGCGCGCTTATGCCGACCGCGCGCGCTATCTCGGCGATCCCGCTTTCGTGAATGCACCGATTACGGCGCTGATCTCGAAAGACTACGCAGCCAAACAGCGCAGCAGCATCGATCCCAAACGCGCCACACCATGGAGCGATGCTCTGACGCCGAAGCCACCGCGCGAAGGCCAGAACACCACGCACTATTCCGTCGTCGATAGAGCCGGTAATGCGGTGAGCAACACCTATACCCTGAATTTCAGCTACGGCATGGGCCTGGTGCCCGAAGGCACCGGCGTGCTGCTCAACAACGAGCTCGACGATTTCACGGCCTCGCCAGGCGCATCCAATGCCTATGGTCTCGTCGGCTATGAGGCCAATCTGCCGGGGCCGGGCAAACGTCCGCTCTCCTCGATGACACCGACTATCGTGCTGAAGGACGGCAAGCCTGTGCTGGTGACCGGTTCTCCGGGCGGTAGCCGGATCATTTCGACGACACTGCAGGTCATCGTGAACGTGATCGACTATAAAATGGACCTGATGTCCGCCGTCGCTGCTCCGCGGCTGCACCACCAATGGCTGCCCGACGAGGTGCGGATCGAAAACGGCTTCGCGGAACCGGTGCTGGATGGCTTGCGCGCGATGGATCACCGCATCGTGAAGCCGATGGGTCAGACCTCTGCGAATTCCATTGCGGTCGCGCCGGACGGCTTGCTTGGAGCTCCGGACCCACGCACGCGTGGCGCTGCTGCCATCGGCAACTAAAGGGCGACACAGCGCCCGCCTCCGCATGGCAGACGGGCGAACACGGGTAGCTCCACGCATTGCCAAAATGTCGCACCCCCGGCAACCTCCCGGCATCGGACGGCGCCAGGCGCGCCGCCAGTGGCCCCGCAAAGGGGTCTTTCAGGGAGGAACTACGTGACGACGAATTTCGTGAAAGCCGTTGCAGCGAGCGTGCTGCTGATGTGTTCGACCGCTGCGGTTCGCGCCGAGGACGGCGCGCTGCGGGTCGGCATCATCACTGACATGAGCGGACAATATGCCGACGGCAATGGCAAGGGTTCGGTGATCGCAGCGCAGATGGCAGCCGAGGAAATCGGCGGCAGCGTCAATGGCCGCAAGATCGAGATCATTTCCGGCGATCACCAGAACAAGCCGGACGTCGCCACTGCGATCGTGCGCGACTGGATCGACAACAAGAATATCGATGTGGTCGCCGAGGGCGTGAATTCCGCCGTGGCGCTGGCGGTGCAGAATCTCACCCGCGAGCGCAAGAAGATCTTTCTGATCTCCGGCGCCGGCTCTTCGGACATCACCGGCAAGCAGTGCTCGCCGACATCGGTGCAGTGGACCTACGACACCTATGCCGCCGCTAACGGCACCGCCAAGGCGATCGTCAAGCGCGGCGGCGATTCGTGGTTCTTCCTCACGGCCGACTATGCCTTCGGCCAGGCGCTGGAGCGCGATGCGTCGAAAGCCGTCACCGCCGCGGGCGGCAAGGTGATCGGTTCTGTCAGGCATCCGTTCAGCACGGCGGACTTTTCGTCGTTCCTGCTGCAGGCGCAGTCGTCGGGTGCCAAGATTCTCGGCCTCGCCAATGCCGGCTCCGATTTCTCGACCGCGGTCAATCAGGTTGCCGAGTTCAATATCCAGCAGGCGATGCAGATCGTGGCGCTGCAAGTGACGCTCACCGACGTGCATGCGATGGGTCTCTCCAATGCGCATGACCTGATGTTCACCGATTCGTTTTACTGGGATCGCACGCCGGAGACCCGCGCCTTCAGCCAGGAATTCTACAAGCGTCACGGCGCGATGCCGACCGCCTATCAGGCCGGCGTGAATTCGGCGCTGCGCCACTATTTCAAGGCCGTCGCCGCGACCAAGTCCACGGACACCGAGAAGGTGATGACCTGGATGCGCGCCAATCCCGTCAACGACTTCTTCGCGCAAGGCGGCAAGGTCCGCGACGACGGCCGCATGGTGCACGACATGTATCTGATGCGCATCAAGAAGCCGACGGAGTCGAAGCAGCCCTGGGATCTATATGAGACGGTCGCGACGATTCCGGGCGACGACGCCTTCCGCCCGATAAACGAAGGCGGTTGTCCGTATCTGACGCATTGATACTCCGTCATTGCGAGGAGCATAGCGACGAAGCAATCCAGCCTTGTCCACTTGGCTTCTGGATTGCTTCGCTGCGCTCGCAATGACGCGAAAATCTACTTTCCCACCTGATACGGCCCGCCGACTTCCAGCGCACGCTGATAGGCGGGCCGTGCATGAATCTTCGCGAGCCATGCCATCGCTTTCGGATGGCCGTTCTCCAGCCCGCCGCGCGCTGCGGCGGCTTCGAGCGCGAAGCTCATCTGGATGTCGGCCGCGGTGAAATCATCGCCCGCGAACCATTCGCTCTTGCCGAGTTCGCTTTCCCAGAACGCCATGTGCTGCTTGAGCTGCGGCGTCACCAGAGTCGCCAGCGCCTTGGATGAGATCGCATTGACAATCGGCCGGATCAGGAACGGCGCGCGCTTCGGCAGCATGCCGAAGATCAGTTTGAGCAGGAGAGGCGTCATCGCCGAGCCTTCGGCGTAATGCAGCCAGTATGTGTAGCGCAGTCGCTCGGGCGTATCGTCCGGCGGGATCAGCCGGCCGTTGCCATAGGTCTTCACGATATATTCGACGATGGCACCGGACTCGGCGACCGTATTGCCATTGTCGGTGATGACCGGCGACTTGCCGAGCGGATGAATGGCGCGCAGCTCTTTCGGTGCCAGCATGTTCGGCTGGCGCTGATAGCGCACGATCTCATAGGGCACGCCCAGCTCCTCGAGCAGCCAGAGCACGCGCTGCGAGCGGGAATTATTGAGATGGTGGACGATGAGCATGCGGTTTTCCTGGCCTGAAGCGAGCAAATATTACCCGGGCAATATTGACGAGCTTATTATCCGGGTATAATTAGCGCCTATCTTGATGAATAAAGCGGGCCAACTGCCATGACGACCGACACGACAATGACAGCTCCCTATACCGCCTTTGCCGGCCCCAAGCTGCTGGCATCTGGGCCATTGGCCGAGGTGGCCGTTGCCGTGAAGATCGCCACCGGGGGGATGACCGATCCCATCATCATTTTCGACAATGCCACCGGCAAGTCCCTCGACGTGGACCTGCGCGGGACCCATCGTGAGATCGTTGCCCGGCTGCAGCCCCCGGCAGCGGCGGAGCCGGATGCGCCTGCCGAGCCGCGCGGCCGCGGCCGGCCG
>JAEXHR010000392.1 GCA_023449855.1 Pseudomonadota bacterium
GGCCGGGCTCGACGCCGAAGCCGTGCTGATGCAACTGGCCTATGACGCAGGCGTACCGTCGCCGAAGGTGTTGCATGTTTTGAATGCAGCGGACGAACTTGGCGCCGGTTTCATCATGCAGCGAGTCGCTGGCGAGACAATCCCGCGCAAGATTCTCCGCGACGATGAATTCGCAGACATCAGGCCGAGACTGGCGCGGCAATGCGGGGAAATTCTCGCCGGCATCCATGGATTGCCTGCCTCTGCTTTGCCGCAACTTCGACGCATGGATGCCGCAACAGAAATCGCCGAATTGCAGCAGGAGATCGATAATTTCGGTTGGCCGCGGCCGGTTTTCGAGCTCGCTTTGCGGTGGCTGCGCGACAACGATCCCGGTCCATCCCAGCGCGTCACGCTGGTGCATGGCGATTTTCGCCACGGCAATCTGATGATCGGTGCCGATGGCGTACGCGCGGTGCTTGATTGGGAGCTCGCGCATCTCGGCGATCCCATGGAGGATCTCGGCTGGATCTGCGTGAACTCCTGGCGCTTCGGCGGGATTGATAAACCCGTCGGCGGTTTTGGTAGCTATGAAGAATTGTTCGCGGGCTATGAGGCCGCGAGCGGCGTCAAGGTCGATGCTGCGCGTGTAAAATTCTGGGAAGTCATGGGCACGTTGCGCTGGGGCGTGATGTGCGTCGGCATGATGCAGCGATTTCGGATCGGGCCGGATCATTCGATGGAGCGCGCGATGATCGGGCGCCGCGCATCGGAGACGGAGATCGATCTGCTCAGGCTTCTTGCTCCGCGAGGTGAGTGATGCAGGACGAACCGAGGCCGGATGAACTGGTGAAGGCCGTTGCGGATTTTCTCCGCAACGATATCGCGCCACAGATTTCCGGCCATGCGGGCTTTAAATTGCGCGTGGCGATCAACGCGCTCGATCTGGTGACGCGGCAACTCTCCGACAGAAGCGAAACGGAGGAGCTGGAGCGCTTGCAAGCGCTTCTCGGTGAAGGCGGGCTGAAGGATTTGAACCAGCTTCTCGCCGATCGCATCAGGAGCGGCGAGATCGATCTCGCCACTCCCGGTGTGCAGGAGCATTTGTGGCAGACGACACTGGCGAAGCTCAGCGTCGATCAGCCGAACTATGCGGCGTATAGAAGAGAGACGGAGACGTAGGATGGGTTGAGCGGAGCGACAACCCATGCTGTCCGTCGATCGCGGTGGGCTCGGCTGATGGGTTATCGCTCCGGCGCTACGCGCCTGCGCTCAACCCATCCTACGCCCTGGCGTTTACCTCCCCTTCCAGTTCGGCTTGCGCTTCTCCGAAAATGCCTTCGGGCCTTCAATGTAATCTTCCGACGCCGCCATCGCCTTCACGGCGGGATAATCGCGCTGTTCGGTGATTGCCTGTTCGAGCGAGACCGCCATCCCCTTCTGGATCGCCTGCTTGGAGGCGCGGATCGACATCGGCGAGTTCTGGCAGATCGTCTCCGCCCAGCGCAGCGCCGCATTCAACGCCTCGCCCTGCGGCACGACTTCGTTGACGAAACCGAGTTCATAACCTTCCTGCGCCTTCACATGGCGAGCGGTGAGGATCATGCCCATGGCGCGCTTCATGCCGATCTGGCGCGGCAGGCGCTGCAGGCCGCCAGCGAGCGCGGCGAGGCCGACGCGCGGCTCCGGCAATGCGAAAGTGGCATTCTCGGCGGCGATGATGAGATCGCAGGCGAGCGCGATCTCGAAGCCGCCGCCCATGGCGACGCCGTTCACCGCGGCGATGATCGGCTTGTCGCAGTCAAAACGTGCGGTGAGGCCGGCAAAGCCCGACGTGTTCCAGCCGCGCTTGCCGCCAGCGGCCTGCCATTTCAGGTCGTTGCCGGCGCAGAACGCCTTGTCGCCGGCGCCGGTGACCACCGCGACCCACTGCTCGGGATCGTTGGCGAAGTCGTTGAACACCTCATGCAATTCGTTGTGCGCATCGGTGTGCAGCGCATTGTAGACCTCCGGCCGCGACAGTGTGACGATGGTGATCGGGCCCTTGCGGGTGACGGTTGAGAATTGCAGAGCCATCGCGGCCTCCCGTTTTGCTTTGACGTGTTTTTCGTTGCGCAGAATAAATGTGCTGCGCTTGACTTGCTCGGATGATGCCATCTTAATCGCCCGATTAACAAGAGCAACAAAGCTCGCATAAAACATCGGGAGCAGCGCCGTGGATTTCTCCTTGCCGGCCGATCTGGTCGCCTATCTCGCCGAACTCGACGCTTTTATCCTCAGAGAGATCAAGCCGCTCGAGGAGCAGGATGACAATATCCGCTTCTTCGACCACCGCCGCGAATGGGCGCGCACCGATTTCGACAATGGCGGACTGCCGCGCCACGACTGGGAAAAGCTGCTGCGCGAGGCGAAGAACCGCGCCGACGCCGCGGGACATTTGCGTTTCGCCATTCCCAAGCGATATGGCGGCAAGGATGGCAGCAATCTCTGGATGGCCGTTATTCGCGAACACTTTGCGACCAAGGGACTGGGCCTGCACAACGATCTGCAGAACGAGCACTCCATCGTCGGCAATCTGCCATTGGTCACGATGCTCGATCGCTACGGGCGTGACGATCAGAAGGAAATGATCGAAGGCTCGATCACCGGAAAGTATCGCATCACCTTTGGTCTGACCGAGCCGGATCACGGCTCCGATGCCACGCATATGGAGACCACGGCGGTCGAGACCACGCGTAATGGCGTCAAGGGCTGGCTGATCAATGGCGAGAAGATGTGGACCACGGGCATGCATGTGGCCACGCATTGCGCGCTGTTCGCACGCACCTCTGGCAAGGACGGCGATGCGCGCGGCATCACCTGCTTCCTCGTGCCGGCGAAGGCCGATGGCGTGAAGGTCGAGGAATACATGTGGACCTTCAACATGCCCACCGATCATCCGCGGGTGTCGTTCACAGATGTGTTCGTGCCGGAGGATGCATTGTTCGGCGAGATCGGCCGCGGCCTCTCACTGGCGCAATGTTTCGTCCATGAAAATCGCATTCGTCAGGCTGCAAGCTCGCTAGGAGCTGCGGTCTATTGCATCAATGAGAGCGTGAAATATGCGCGCGAACGAAAACCGTTCGGCGAGGAGCTGGCGCGCAATCAGGGCATCCAGTTTCCGCTGGTCGAGCTGGCGACACAGGCGGAGATGCTGCGCCTCCTGATCCGCAAGACGGCGTGGGAGATGGATCAGCTCACCCAGGCGCAGGTCGAGCATACGTTGTCGGACAAGGTGTCCATGTGTAACTACTGGGCCAACCGGCTGTGCTGCGAGTCTGCCGATCGTGCGATGCAGGTGCATGGCGGTATGGGCTATTCGCGCCACAAGGCGTTCGAACATATCTATCGCCATCACCGCCGCTATCGCATCACCGAAGGCAGCGAGGAGATCCAGAAGCGCAAGGTGGCGGGCTTCCTGTTCGGCTATATGGGGGTCAATAAACACTGAGGCTGTTTCCTAACCCTCATGGTGAGGAGGCGCGTAGCGCCGTCTCGAACCATGAGATGTTAGAGCTCCGTGGCCATCCTTCGAGACGCGCGCGATGCGCGCTCCTCAGGATGAGGGACGGAGTGGGCAGCGGAGCCTAGTCGATCAGCGCCGTAATCTCCGCCGGCGCCGTCACCAGATGCTTCGCGCCGGCTTCTGTCAGCTCCGTGCGCCCGCCATAGCCATAGATTGCGCCGATCGCCGCCATGCCGTTGTTCGCGGCGCCGATCATGTCGTGCTTACGGTCGCCAATCATGATGGCGCGGGCAGGATCGGTCGATGTTTCATGCAGCGCGTAGCGGAGCAGGTCGCTCTTGTCCACGCGGGTGCCGTCGAGCTCGGAGCCGAACACGCGCGCAAAATATTTGCGAAGGCCGAAATGATCGATGATGCGATCTGCAAATACATGCGGCTTGCTGGTGGCGACATAGAGTGTGCGCCCGGAGCCGTGAAGTGCAGCCAGCACCGGAACGATGCCGTCATACAGCGTGTTCTCGAACAGGCCGACGGTGCCGAAGCGCTCGCGATAGAGTTCGACGCCGCGGTCGGCGTGCTCCTCGCCGCCGAGCAGCGAGACGAAGCTCGCGCGCAGCGGTGGGCCGATGCACCAGGTCAGTTGATCCTGTGTCGGCACCGGAATGTTCAGCTTGCCGAGCGCATATTGAATCGAGCCGGTGATGCCGATCTTCGGATCGGTCAGCGTGCCGTCGAGGTCGAAGAAGATGGTGTCGATGTTGCGCATCAGTTGGCATATCTCGCGGTGAGATCGCGCGAAATCCGCGCGCCTTCCTCGATATGGCGACGGATCGCCGTATTCGCTGCGGGCGTGCAGGTGCGATAGGTCTGCTGGAAACCATTATAACCGCGATTGAAGGCCGCGATCATGCGGGCCCGACGCTCGCCGGACGGCGTTTCGGCATCGACCAGCGCCTGCATTTCGCTGCGCCATTTGTTGCCTTCGTTGTTACCACAGATACCGCGCAGATAGTGCAGGGCGCCGAGGATTTCGGACATCCGCTGCAGCTCGCCATCGAACGGCGCAGCGCCATCCTGCGCCGAAGCCGGCGCGGACCCGAGGGTAATGGCGAACAGAAAAGCGAGGAACGGCTTGCGCATGATGGGTCCGGGAGCCCGGCAGATATGCCCGTTCGAGGCGGCCGAAGCAAGGCGGAGCCGGTCAGCCGCCGGCCAGATCCTGCGCCATGGCCAGGATCGCGGCCAGGCCGTCGGTGGTCCTGTACTGGCCGAGATCCGCGGGATCGACCCACCGGAAGTCGTCCAGTTCGTCATTGAGCTCGGGCTCGCCTTCCACCCAGCGGGCGGCAAAGGGCATGACGAGATAGTGCCCGCCCACGCCGTCTTTCGGCAGCACTTCGCGAAAGCCGGACAGGCCGACGATATCGATGACGAGACCGGTCTCTTCCATCACCTCGCGCGCCAGCGCTTCGGCGAGCGACTCGCCGAATTCGACCCGGCCGCCGGGCAGCGAGTAGAGGCCTTTGCCCGGCGAGCGGGCGCGGCGGACGAGGAGTACCTTGCCGTCACGAAAAATGGCGGCGCTGGTGGCGAGCTGCGGATGCGTAGGCTGGGACAATGAAACGGCCTTACTGTGCCATGATGCTGTCGATGTCGGATTGCTCGTCACGGCCGTTGATGATGCCGCCGGCGGTGCCGATCATCGGCTTGATCCAGCGGGCCGCCTGTTCGGCCAGCGTGGCGCGTGTCGCATCCTGCTGCACGGTGCGCATGGCGTCACCGACGGTGGTAAGGATCTTCTTCATCTTGGCGACGATCGCATCGAAGTCGGACCGCACGGCGGACGGTGCGGCGTCGTATGCTGCGATGGCGAGATCGCGGCCCTTGAAATTCGACTTGATGAAGTGCTCGGCATAGCTGAGCGGCTGCCATTCCAGAAACAGCTCGTAGCAATCCGGCATGTCCGGAATCAGTTCGAGCAACATGATCGCTTCGTTGAAGTGATTCAGGTAGTCGGTGGCGAGGCCGGTGCGCGGATTGATATTGGCAGCAGTCAGCGCCTCAGCCGACGCCGGAAGGCCTGTGCTTGCGCTCTCCCAATCGAGGCGATCGTCTTGCGCCGGTTGCAGGGCCGTCATGCTCATATTCGCCACTGTTGGCGTTTCGGGTTAAAACGACCTGAAGACTCAAGGTTTGACAATCGGAATGTGCGGACGCTTCGTCATTACATCCACGCCGGAGGCGATGCGACAGGTATTTGGCTACGACCAACAGCCGAATTTCCCGGCGCGCTACAATATCGCTCCTACTCAGCCCGTGCCTGTCGTCATCATCGAGAACGGTGTTCGCCATTTTCGTTTGATGCGCTGGGGCTTCGTCCCGTCATGGGTGAAGGACCCGCGCAAGTTTACGTTGCTGATTAATGCACGCGCTGAAACCGTGCAAGAAAAGCCGGCGTTCAAGAACGCGATCCGGCGCCGTCGCTGTCTGATTCCAGCCGATGGCTACTACGAATGGCAAACCGCCGGTGGACGCAAACAGCCGTATTTTATCTATCCGCGCGCAGGCGGCCCGATCGGTTTTGCAGGTCTCGCCGAAACCTGGATGGGGCCGAATGGCGAGGAGATGGACAGCGTGGCCATCATCACGGCAGAGGCGACCACCGGCATGTCGGTGCTGCATCACCGGGTGCCGGTGACGATTGCGCATGACCAATTTGGTCCGTGGCTGGATTGCCGCAGCGACAGCGCGTCGGAGGTCATGGAGCTGCTGGCGCCGCCCATGGATGGCGCCTTTGCGTGGCATCCGGTTTCGCCGGCGGTCGGTCGCGTGGCGGTGGATGAGCCGCAATTGATCCTGCCGATTTCGGAAGAGGACATGGCTGCAGCGGCGCGGCCCGTGCGGAAAGTTCAGCGCAAGGTGCCACCGCCGACCGAGGACAGCGGGCAGGGGTCGTTGTTCTGAGCGCTCAATCGTAGGATGGGTAGAGTGCAGGCGCATCAGCGCTGGAGCGATACCCATCGGCCAAGCTTGCCGCGACGACGGACAGCATGGGTTTCGCTGCGCTCAACCCATCCTGCGGCCGCGATGTATTACGGCGTCATCGGCCGGCCATCGAGCCACTTGGCATAGAGCACACGATCCTGCTCGACGTAATCGAGCTTCTCATAGAACTTCTGCACCTTGGTATTGTCGCTGCGCACCAGCAGCATCAGCTTCTCGATGCCGCGCGCACGCAGCCAGTCCTCTGCCGCCGCCATGATGGCGCGGCCGAAATCCTTGCCCTGATGATCGGGATCGACGGCGACGTAATACACCCAGCCGCGATGGCCGTCATGGCCGACCAGCACCGATGCAACGATGCTGTTGCCGTCACGGCCGATCAGGATGTCGGAATTCTCGTCGCGGCGCGCGAGTGCAATGTCTGCGGCCGAGTCGTTCCACGGCCGCGCGAGATTGCAGCGTTGCCAGAGATCGACGACGACAGGAATGTCGGCATCGACGATGGGCGTGATCTTCATGGCTGCACCGGCAGCAGCACCTTGCCGGGATTGAGGATGTTCAGCGGATCGAGCATCGCCTTGAAGCTGCGCATCAACTCCATGGCGACGGGATCTTTCACGCCGGGCAAATCGGCCGCCTTGAGCTGACCGATGCCATGCTCGGCCGAGATCGAGCCGCCCATGCGCAGCACCACTTCGAACACCACATCGCTGACATCGTGCCAGCGCGACAGGAAGGCTTCGCGGCCGGCCTTGTCGCCGAGCGTCTCGCTGGGCTGGCTGACATTGTAGTGAATGTTGCCGTCGCCGAGATGGCCGAACGGCACGGGGCGGGCGCCCGGCATCACCTTCGCCACGGCTGCGTTGGCCTCCGCGATGAAGGCCGGCACGGCGGCGACCGGCACCGATATGTCATGCTTGATCGAGCCGCCCTCGGGCTTCTGCGCCGGCGAGATTTCCTCGCGTAGTTTCCAGAATGCCTGACGCTGGCTCATGTTCTCGGCGATGACGGCGTCATCGACGATGCCGTCCTCGAAGCCGCGCTCCAGAATGGACTCCAGCGTGGCGCGCGCATCGTCGCGGCCCGACGATAATTCCATCAGCACGTACCAGTCATGCCTGCTGGTGAGCGGATCGCGAATGCCGATGCCATGGCGCACGCTGAAATCCACGGCGATATGCGCGATCAGTTCGAAGCTGGTGAGATTGCCGCCGGCAGCGCTGCGCGAGATGTCGAGCAGCTTCAAAGCATCGGCGGGCGATTTCAGACCGACGAAGGCGGTCTCGACTGCGCGCGGCTTGGGAAAGAGCTTCAGCGTTGCGGCGGTGATGATGCCGAGCGTGCCTTCCGCGCCGATAAAGATGTTGCGCAGGTCGTAGCCGGTGTTGTCCTTCTTCAGCTTGGAAAGGCCGTTCAGGATGCGCCCGTCGGCGAGCACGACTTCAAGGCCGAGCGCCATTTCGCGGGCGACGCCGTAAGCGAGAGCAGTGGTGCCGCCGGCATTGCTGGAGAGATTGCCGCCGATGGTGCAACTGCCTTCGGAGCCGAGCGAGAGCGGGAACAGGCGATCGGCATCGGCGGCGCGCTGCTGCGCGATCTGCAGCACGAGGCCGGCTTCGGCGGTCATGGTGTTGGACGAGGTGTCGAGATCGCGGATCTTGTCCATGCGCTTCAGCGAGAGCACGACCTCGCCGCCATAGGGCGTCTGGCCGCCGACCAGGCCGGTATTGCCGCCTTGCGGCACGATGGCGGTGCGGGTCTCGGTGGCGAGTTTGCAGATCGCGGCGACTTCGGCGGTCGAACCCGGGCGCAGCACCAGCGGCGAGGTGCCGGTGAACAGGTTGCGCTCTTCAGTGACGTAAGCATGCACATCGGTCGGATCGGTCAGCGCCTGCTTATCGCCGACGATGGCGGCGAAGCGGGCGATGGTGTCGGGCGAGAGCGGTGCCGGCTTCGGGAATACGAAATTCATGGGATGTCCCTAACGTTTCTTGGTCTTGAATCCGGTTATACGGCGGCGCGGCGCAGCCGGTCATTGATGGCCTCGCCGAGGCCGTGAGTGGGCACCGGCATCACGGCAATGCCAGCGGCCCCCGATTCCAGAGCGATGGCATCGAGCGCGCGAAGATAGCCGAAAAGATTGGCGGCGGCTTCCCCGAGATCGCTACTTTCGGAGAGGTTCATCACAGCCCTGGCATGATCGATTCCCGGCAGCGCAGCCGGGCCGAAGGCGAGCAGGGTCTCGCCGGGCTTCACATCCCGGGCCATCAGCCGCACTGGCGTTCGCGGTGCGTAATGCGAGGCCAGCATGCCCGGCGCCAGCGGCTGGCTGGTGTCGCTCTCAGGCTCTTCCGGCGGGCGCGCCAGCGCCATGCCCAGCACCTGCTCGATGGCCTCGCGCGGCAGCCCGCCCGGCCGCAGCAGCATGGGCCGGTCGAAACAGCCGACGATGGTGGATTCGACGCCGACCTCTACCTGCCCGCCGTCGAGGATCATGTCGATGCGACCGTCGAGATCGGCCTTCACATGGGCGGCTGTCGTCGGCGACACATGGCCGGAGATATTGGCGGACGGAGCCACCACGGCGCCGCCGAAGGCTGCGAGCAACGCGTGGGCGACGGGATGGTCCGGCACCCGGATCGCCACCGTATCGAGCCCGGCGGTGGCGAGATCGGAAACCGGGCAGCCATCCGCCTTGGGCAGCACCAGCGTCAGCGGCCCCGGCCAGAACGTCTCGGCCAACGCCAGCGCTCGCGAATCGAATTTTGCGATCCGTCGTGCAGCTTCAAGGTCTGCCACATGGGCGATCAGTGGATTGAAGCTCGGCCGTCCCTTGGCCTCGTAGATGCCGGCCACGGCCCGCGGATTGGCGGCATCGGCGCCGAGCCCGTAGACGGTCTCTGTCGGGAAGGCCACCAGGCGGCCTGCGCGCAAGCCATCGGCCGCCTCCGTAATGGCGGCGGCATCGACGATCCGGGTGGTGAGGGCCGTGTGCATGGCTGGTCCGTAATAAAAATGTCGCCTGCTTCATACAGGGGTTCTTGCGGTCTGCGAAACCCGTCGCTATACAGCCGGCTCTTGTCGGAGTGTGGCTCAGCCCGGTAGAGCACTGCGTTCGGGACGCAGGGGTCGCAGGTTCGAATCCTGCCACTCCGACCATGATTTCAAAGACTTAGCGAATTCGTTGGATTACCGGACAGCGAATTTTGCGATGGATCGACGCTCGTTGCTCCGATCTTGCTGGCTTTCGCCGATACCTCTCATATCGATCAGTTTCCGACCGGAACTTGCGGTGGATCGTCCTCTGACGCATGCCGATTTTGTCGCTAGCTGATCCGACGGATGAGATCCACAATTCAGGATCAGGGCGCGGCCGGTCGGCTTCGCGCTCGGGGCCGTTAACCCCCTGTTAACCACGTCGTCCGAGCTTTCACCTCATGCGGTGGCACCGGAGCCTTCCTGGCCGGTATCCGATAGAGAGGTCGCTCGGCGGACACCGGGCGGCCTCTTGCCAATTCTCGGGGCTGCAATCGGCAAGATAAAAGCCCGCCGGAGATCCGGGCGGGCTTTTGCCAGGCAGTCGTCAGATCGCGCGCGCCGCGTTAATGGCGAAATCCGAGATACAGGCCGATCATCGTCACCGCCGATACCAGCGTGAAACAGAACAGGCTCCAGCCAATGATGGTCGCTTCATCCGGGCCCTTGCGCGCGGTCTTTCCTTGTACGGTCAATCGTCTCTCCCAATCGTTTGCTGCAGCCGCATCTTGGGGCGGCGCTTAAGCAAATCGTAACGATGGGAGGCTGCGTGTCTAGATAGTAATGATGCTGCGCTGCAACGTATCCGCACGCCTCAATCGTGCAGCCGCTTGCGATAGGCGATGGGGTCCATGTCGCGGATGTCGACGCTCAGGCTCTTGGTCTGCGGCAGCATCGCCGCCAGGGTCTCCCGAAGCGACTCGCTGACGGCGATCTTCTGCGCCGGTGTTCGGCCTTCGAGCATATAGACGGAGACATGGCAGAAGCCGTCTTGCTGCCGCGCCACCAGATAGTCCGTAAACGCCGTGGCACGCACTTTGATATCAGCCGCTTTCATTGCGCCGGTGTCGGCTGCCGTGTCGTGCACGGCTTCCATCAGTTTCGTGACGTCGAGCAGGCCGCCGTGGCCGTCTTTGGAATATTCGATGACAAGATGCGGCATGGACGTTTCCCCAATAGGTCAGAGCAGCAGCGGCTTCACCGTCGCCGCTGCATCACGCAGCAGCGGCAGGAAGCGATCGATCATTTCGCCGGTGGACACGCGGTCCACATGGGCGCCCATATTGATCGCAGCGACGATGGCGCCATCATAGCGCCGCACCGGCACCGAGATCGAGCGGAAACCCGGCTCGGCCTCGCGATCGACCAGCGAGTAGCCTTTCTCGCGATCGGTGATGATGGCGGCCTTGAGCGATTCCTTGTCGGTCACCGTGAACGGCGTCATCGCCGTCAACGTCATCGTTTCGAGAACATCAGTCAGCTCGTCGTTCGAATATTTGCCGAGCATCGCGCGGCCGACCGAGGAGCAATAAGCGGGGAGTCGATAGCCGAGATCGATGCCGGCCGAGAATACGCGGGCCGGGCTCGCACGCGCGACAAAGATCACGTCGTTGTTCTGTAGAACCGCAAGCGAGGAAATTTCCTGCGCATCGCTGGAGATCTGGTCGAGCACCGGTTGCAGAACGGTGACAATCTGGTTCGATGTCATATAGGAGCCGGCCAGCGCCAGCACTTGCGGCGTCAGCGCAAACAGCTTGCCGTCGCTCACCACGTAACCGCGGTGCTCCAGCGTGAACAGGATACGCCGCGCGGTGGCGCGCGGCAGATCCGCTGCCTTGGCGACGTCGCTCAGCGTCATCGGCCGTGAATAGCCGCCGAAAAGCTCGAACACGCGCAAGCCGCGATCGAGGCTTTCGATGAAGTCGGTATTGCCGCGTTCTTCGTCCGGCCGTTTGATCTTGGGCATGCGGTGTCGGCCTATTTCCCCGCTTCGAATTTCTTCAGATCAAAGCTGAGATCGGCGGCTTGTTCGGGCGTCGGCGACAGCGATGCAGTGATCAGGCGGCGTGCGATCATCTGATCGCCCGGCTTGTTGATGCTGTCCACGGCCGTCAGCTTGCCGTCCCGATAATAAAAGATCGAGAACTTGCCTTCCTTCATGTCGCCTCGGACCACCGCTGTATCCGTCGGCGCGGAGAGGCCGACGATCTGCAGCTTGGCGTCGTACTGATCCGACCAGAAGCGGGGCACCGCGTCATAGGCTTCGGGCTTGCCGGCGATCATGCATCCGGCAGCCTTGCCCTGATCGGTGGCGTTCTGCACAGCTTCGAGCCGCACGCGGCGCCCGGCGAATGAGTTGTGATGATTGCTGACATCGCCCGCCGCATAGATGTTTGGCGCCGAGGTGCGGCCGTGCTCGTCGACATCGATGCCGTTGGCGCTGGCGATACCGGCCTGCGCGGCAAGCTCGTCATTGGCGATGCCGCCGATGCCGGCGACGATGAGATCGGCGCGCACGCGCAAGCCGCTGGAAGTGACGACCTCATGCGCGGCGCCGTTGCCTTCGATGGCGACGACGGATTCGTTGAAGCGGATATCGACGCCGTGCGCGCGATGGATGTCGAGCAGGAATTGCGAGATCAGCGGCGACACCGCGCGCTCGAGCAGGCGCGATTGCGCTTCGATCAGCGTGACTTCCTTGCCGGTCTTGGCAGCGGTAGAGGCGACTTCGAGCCCGATGAAGCCACCGCCGACGATGACGACGTCCTGCGCTGCTTCGAGGCGTGGCTTGAGCGTCAGCGCATCGTCGAGCGTGCGCAGATAGACGATGCCATCGCGCTCGTGGCCGGGGACGCTGAGACGCCGCGCGCGTGACCCGGTGGCGATGACGAGCGAGTCGAACGGGAGGCTGTCACCGCCTTCGAGCTTGATACGACCGGCTGTGCGATCGAGCTCGACGGCGCGATGGCCGAGCACCATCTCGATGCCTTGGCCCTTGAAGTAATCGTCACCGCGCAGGAACAGGCTATTGTGTGCGAGGTCGCCCGATAGAAACGCTTTCGACAGCGGCGGGCGCTGATAGGGCAGGTGGATTTCGTCCGCGACAATACGGATCGGTTCCTGATAGCCTTTCTCGCGTGCGCTGATACCGGCCTGGACGCCTGCATAAGAGGCGCCGACGATGACGAGGCCGCTGCTCATGGCTGAACTCCGCAAGCGCGATCGGCTCGCAATTTCAAAGTCTTCGACATCACCTACTCCCTGATCTTTGTCCGTATATTGAACAACTGTTCGATACTCGCAAGTCGATCTGTTGAGCGGGAATTGCTGCGCTTGCTCAGTAACGCAGCAGATCATGCTGCAAAATTCTGCTTGCTTAGAATTAGTCAAACGATAAAATTCGTACATAAGTTCAATAGACGAACAAGAGCTGTTCAAAGCTGACTTCGCTCACAAGGCCGAAGCGCTTCGGTCAAGTCGAGCAAATTGAGGAAAGGTCCAGCGCCATGATGAGCCAAGAGCAGAACGACCTGATCACTCGCATCGGGCCCAAGGCGCCAGCCGGCAAGCTGATGCGCATGTATTGGCAGCCCGCTGCGCTCACCGCCGAACTCGAAGGCGAACGGCCGATCCGTCCCGTACGTCTCCTCGGCGAGGATTTTGTGATTTTCCGCGATGAGCAGGGTCGCTATGGGCTGCTGGATCGCGATTGCCCGCATCGCGGCGCCGATCTCGCTTTCGGCCGTCTCGAAGGCGGCGGCGTGCGTTGCGCCTTCCATGGCTGGCTGTTCGATGTCGAGGGCAAGTGCCTGGAGACGCCGGCCGAGCCGAAGAATTCGCGTCTCTGCCAGGGCATCAAGCAGCGCGCTTATCCCGTGGTCGAGAAGGGCGGTATCCTCTGGACCTATCTCGGCGAGGGCGAGCCCCCGGCATTCCCGGAGATCGACTGTTTCGCCGCGCCCGATCAATACACCTTCGCCTTCAAGGGCCTGTTCGAATGCAACTGGCTGCAGGCGCTGGAGGTCGGTATCGATCCCGCGCACGCCTCGTTCCTGCATCGCTTCTTCGAGGACGAAGACGTCAAGGCATCCTATGGCAAGCAGTTCCGCGGCGCATCGGCCGGCACCGAACTGCCGATGACCAAGATCCTGCGCGAATATGATCGTCCGATCATCAATGTGGAATCCACCGAATATGGCCTGCGTCTGATCGCGCTGCGCGAACTGGACGAGGAGCGCACCCATGTGCGCGTCACCAATCAGCTCTTCCCGCATGGTTTCGTGATCCCGATGGATGCCGAGATGACCATCACCCAGTGGCATGTGCCGGTGGATGATGAGAACTGCTACTGGTACGCCATCTTCACCAGCTACACCAAGCCGGTCGACAAGAAGAAGATGACGGAGCAGCGTCTCGCGCTCTACGAACTGCCGAACTACACGTCGCGCAAGAACAAACGCAACGATTACGGCTTCGATCCGCATGAGCAGAAGCACGATACCTATACGGGCATGGGTGCCGACATCAATGTCCACGACCAGTGGGCGGTGGAGTCCATGGGCGCGATCCAGGATCGGACACGCGAACATCTCGGACAGAGCGACAAAGCGATCATCGCCTATCGCAAGCTGCTGCGCGCGGAAATCGAGAAAGTGGCAGGCGGCCAGAAGCCGATGCTGTTTCTCGACAAGGATAGCGCGCGCAGCATCCAGGGACCGGGCACCATGGACGGTATCGGCCCAAGCAAGGGCTGGGAAACCTATTGGATGGAAGTCGATGTCGCCCGCCGCCGCGGCGCGCCGTGGATGGCACCGGTGCCGGCCGATCAGACCGAGCCCGGCCACAACGTCGTCCATCTGCCGGCGGCAGAGTGATGTGATCTAACTTCTCCCCGCAAGCGGGGAGAAGGAAGGTCGCGGCGGTGAGAGCTGAGGAGAGCACGTTGAGTTTCGTTGAACGTCACGGTTTGTGGTCCGCGGAGCAGAAGGAAGCAGCGCTGCGGCTGCGCGCCATCGTCGAGGAAAAGCAGCTGGAAGTGATCCGGTTGTCGTTTCCAGATCAGCACGGCATTCTGCGCGGCAAGACGCTGATCGCGAGTGAGGCATTGCGCTGCCTCGAAAGCGGCTGCTCCATCACCACGACGAT
Source organism: Pseudomonadota bacterium (assembly GCA_023449855.1). Lineage (GTDB taxonomy): Bacteria > Pseudomonadota > Alphaproteobacteria > Rhizobiales > Xanthobacteraceae > Tardiphaga. Next base: position 14,669 of record JAEXHR010000392.1, read on the forward strand.
GTTTGCCAAGGACACCTCGCACAAGACGGTGTTTCCGGTGTTCACCGCCGGTGGCGGTTTTGGCATCCCGGAAATGCAGGGCGCTGCCGACGTGCTGATGATCCCGGACCCCAGCACGTTCCGCGTGCTGCCATGGGCGCCTGAAACGGGCTGGATTCTCTGCGACGTGCATTTCACCGACGGCCGCCCGGTCCCGTTTGCGACACGAAACCTGTTCAAGAAGGTGCTCGGCGATCTTGAGACGCGCGGCTACGATTTCATCGCCGGCCTCGAAGTCGAGTTTCATATTTTCCGCGTCGAGAACGAACGGATGAAGCCGGAAGATGCCGGCCAGCCCGGCAATCCGCCCGAAGTCAGCCTGCTTTCGCACGGTTACAACTATCTCACCGAGCAGCGCTACGATCAGATGGAGCCGGTGCTGGAGATCATCCGGCGTGACGTGCTGGCGCTCAATCTGCCGCTGCGCTCGGTCGAGGTCGAATACGGTCCGAGCCAGTGCGAGTTCACCTTTCAGCCGACGGTCGGCCTGACGCCTGCCGACAGCATGGTGCTGTTTCGCAGCGCCGTGAAGCAGATCGCGCATCGCCACGGCTATCACGCGACCTTCATGTGTCGGCCGAAGATTCCGAATGTGGTGTCGTCGGGCTGGCATCTGCACCAGTCGCTGGCGTCGCGATCGACCGGTGCCAATGCCTTCATGGCCACCGAAGGCACCGAGCCGCTCTCATCCTTCGGTCGCGGTTATCTCGCCGGTCTACTGGCCCATGCGCGGGCAGCGACCGTGTTTACCACGCCAACCATCAACGGCTACAAGCGCTATCGCTCCTATTCGCTGGCGCCGGACCGTGCCATCTGGGGCAGGGACAATCGCGGCGCGATGCTGCGCGTGCTGGGCGGCCCGAACGATCCTGCCACGCGTATCGAGAACCGCGTCGGCGAGCCCGCTGCCAATCCGTATCTCTATATGTCGTCGCAGATTCTCTCCGGCCTCGACGGTGTCGATCGCAAGCTCGATCCCGGACCAAGCGCCGATACGCCTTACGAGACCAATGCCGATCTCCTGCCGAAATCGCTGCGCGAGGCGACCTTCGCGCTGAAGGAAGACCCGTTCTTCCGCGAGAAGATGGGCGCGACCATGGTCGACTATTATACGCACATCAAGAATGCTGAAATCGATCGATTCCAGGCGGAGGTCTCCGACTGGGAGCAGCGCGAATATTTCGAAATGTTCTGAGCCGCGACGATGACGCGCACCCGGCGTCGTTGCAGCGACAATCGGCACGTTTATTGAATACGCATAACGACATCAAAATGCATCGATCACTTGAGGGGACAACCAGAATGATAAAGATGAGCCGTTCGATACTTGCACTGGCGATCGTGGGCGCGATGACAGGGACGGCATCGGCCGACGTCATCAAGGTCGGCATTATCGGAACCATGTCGGGGCCGTATGCGCTGTTCGGCAAGAACTTCAAGATGGGCATCGACGCCTGGGTCGCGGAGAACGGCAACAAGGTCGGCAACCACACCGTCGAATTCATCTATCGTGACGAGGAAGCGCCGAATCCTGCCAAGTCGAAGGCGCTGGCGCAGGAATTGCTGGTCAAGGACAAGGTGCAATATCTCGCCGGCATCTATTTCACGCCGAATGCCATGGCTGTCGCGCCGCTGCTGGAAGAATCCAAGACGCCGCTGATCGTGATGAATGCGGCGACCTCGGCCATCGTCGAGAAGAGCCCCTATATCGTCCGCACCTCCTTCACCATGTGGCAGAACACCGTGCCGGCGGCGAAGGTTGCCTTCAAGAACGGTGCGAAGAAGGTCGCGATCGCGGTCAGCGACTACGGTCCGGGCATCGATGCCGAAGCAGCCTTCAAGAAGACTTTTGAAGGCGAGGGCGGTGCCGTCGTTGAAGCGATCCGCATTCCGCTTGCCACCACCGATTTCAGCCCGATCATGCAGCGCATCAAGGACTCCGGCGCCGACACGATCTTCACCTTCCTGCCCTCGGGCCCGCCGACCCTCGGTTTCGTCAAGGCCTATATCGACAACGGTCTGAAGGCTGGCGGCGTCAAGCTGATGTCGACCGGCGACGTGGTCACCGAGCCGGATCTGCCGAATATCGGCGACGCCGGCATCGGCATCCTGTCGACCTATCATTATTCGGTGTCGCATGACTCGAAGGAGAACACGGCTTTCCTCGCTGCGATGAAGAAGGCCGGCGCGGGCAATGACGAGGTCACGATGACCTCTGTCGCCGCCTATGACGGTGCGCGCTTGATCTACAAGATGATCGAGGCCACCGACGGCAAGCGTGATCCGGCCAAGGCTGTCGATGCGGTCAAGGACATGAAGTGGGTGTCGCCGCGCGGGCCAGTATCGATCGATCCGGCCACCCGCCATATCCGCCAGAACGTCTATCTGCGCAGCGTTGCGAAGGTGGACGGCAAGCTGATCAACAAGGAAGAGCAGACCTTCGCCGACCAGCCCGACTGGGCGCTCAGCAAGCAGTAAGCAGACCCGTCATTCCGGGGCGCGTATAGCGCCGGCCGTCCGTGCCCCGGAATCTCGAAACCTTAAGTCTCAGATGAATCACGCCGCGTCCTCCATCCTCCTCACCAATGGCCGCATCTATCGTTCCGCCTGGGACGAAGCTCCCGCGGACAGCATCGTTGTCAGCGCTGGTAAGGTGATCTGGACCGGCGCTCAGGATGCTGCGCCGACTGCCGACGAGACGATCGATCTCCGTGGCGCGACAGTTATCCCCGGCCTCACCGACGCACATATCCATCTCTTCGCCATCGCCCATGCCCGCCTGCAGGTGCCGGTGACGCCGCGCGATGCATCGACCGTCGATGCCGTGCTCGCATTGCTCGTGAAGCGCGCGGGCGAAATCCCGACCGACAAATGGGTGCTCGGCGCGGGCCTCGACGAGAATGGCCTTGCCAAGCACCGGCTGCCGACCCGCGCTGAAATCGATATCGTTGTTCCGGATCATCCCGTACTGATCCGCCGCTTCTGTGGGCATGTCGCCATCGTCAACAGCATGGCGCTGAAGCTGCTTGGAATCGATGATGGCATTGCCGATCCCGAAGGCGGTACCTTCGGCCGCGATGCGCAGGGCGCGCTCGATGGTTGCGCCAAGGAGAGTGCGGCTGAGCTGATTTTTCGCGCGGCACCGCCGATGGATCGCGATGAGCTGATCACTGCCTTACGAGCGACCATTGCCGACAGCGCACGCATGGGCCTTGTGGCAGCCGTGGAAGCGGCCGTCGGCTTCACGGTCGGCTTCGATGACGAATTCGCCATCTGGAACGAACTCCGCAAGGGCGGTGCTGTGCCCATGCGCCTCGGTTTCATGAACCAGCTCGATCCTGTTGAGGCCGCCGAGCGCGGGCTTGCGCCCGCGGAGGATGCCGACTGGCAGTCGATAAGCCTGAAATATTTCGCCGATGGCATCGTTGGCGCGCGCACGGCCGCGGTCAGCGAAGACTATGCGGATACGCCGAGCCGCGGCTTCTTCATGCGCGACGAGGCCGAGCTGCAGCGCGTGATCGGCGACGCGCATGCGGCCGGCTGGCAGGTGGCCGTGCACTGCTGCGGCGACCGCGCCAGCGACTGCATCATCGAGGCCTATGAAAAGGCGCAGGCTGCAAATCCACGCGCCGATTTACGCCATCGCATCGAACATTATTTCGTGCCGCCCCAGGGCGGGTTCGCGCGCATGAAGGCGCTGGGCGCGCTGGTCGTCACCCAGCCGAGCTTTCTCACCCGCATGCGGCGCTCGATCGGCGGAGCTTTTGGCGCGCGCGCCGATCGCTGTTATCCTGGCCGCTCGGTCATCGATACAGGGGTCACCTATATCGCAAGTTCGGATGCGCCCACCGGCTCGTGGTCTCCGTGGGATGGCATCGGCGATGCCGTCGGCCGCGCATCCGACGGCGGGGCGGCCATCGGACCAGACGAGGCGGTGAGCGTGCGCGAGGCGATCCATAGCTATACGGTGGGCGGTGCCATCGCGATGAAACATGAAGACTGGCGCGGCAAGCTGATGCCCGGCATGGCCGCTGACCTGATCGCTCTCGACCGCGACCCTTTCACCTCGGATGCCGCTTCGCTGAAATCGACGCAGGTGCTACTCACCATGGTGCGCGGCGCTGTCGTCCATGACGCCATGTCGCATCACGGCGAATGGCGCCCGGCTGCGCATTCGGCATAGGATTACTCATGCGTACCATTTTCAGCATCATGACCGACGCCGTCGCCTATGGCATGGTGCTGTTCATCATCTCCATCGGCCTGTCGATCATGATGGGCCTCATGCGCGTGGTGAACCTGGCCCATGGCGCCTTCGCCATGATCGGCGGCTATCTCGCCTCCTACGCGCTGCGCGATCTCGGCGTGCACTATAGCGTTGCCATCCTGATCGCGGTCGTCGGCGCCATCGTCGCCTCGATCCCGTTCGAACTGCTGCTGTATCGGCGCATCTACCGCAAGGCCGATCCACTGATACAGGTGCTGATGACCATCGGCATCACTTTCCTCATTATCGGCATCGTCAATGGCATCTTCGGTCCTTCGCTGAAGCCGATCCCGTTGCCGCAGAGCCTGAGCGGTCCACTCGATATCGGCTTCCGCATGCTGCCGACGCATCGTGTCTTCGTTATCGTCTGCGGCATCGTCGTGGCGCTGGCACTCTGGCTGCTGATCGAGAAGACCGAGTTCGGCATCAAGCTGCGCGCCTCCGTCGATCACAGCGGCATGGCCGATGCGCTCGGCATCCGCACCGAGATAATCTATGCCGCGACCTTCGCTCTCGCCATCGGTCTTGGCGCCTTCGGCGGCGTGGTGGGCGCGGAGATCCTGCCGATCGAGCCGTTCTACGCGCTGCGCTATATGGTGACTTTTCTTGTCGTCGTCTCCGTCGGCGGCGCCGGTTCGATCCTCGGCGCGTTATCGGCGTCGCTGCTGCTGGGCCTCGCCGATACGACCGGAAAGTACCTGGCGCCGGAATTCGGTGATTTCTTCTTCTACCTGTCGGTGATCGTCATCGTGTTCCTGTTTCCGCACGGCCTGTTCGGCAAGGCCCATACATGAGCGACATCGCCGTGACCCACATTCCGCACAAGCGCAACATTCCCTTCGCTCAGGAAATTGGCGGCGCAGTGGCCATCCTGGCCCTCGGCGCCATCGGATATTTTCTCTATCCGGACGATCTCGCCTTTCTGACGCGGCTCATCGGCATCGCCTTTCTGGTGCTGTCGCTCGATCTCGTCACCGGCTATTGCGGCGTCGCGACCCTCGGCCATGCCGCACAGTTCGGCGTTGGCGCCTATGCCGCTGGTATCGCCTGCATTCGCGGTATCACCGATCCCGTCGCTCTGCTGGCGGTCGGCCTGTTCGCAGGCACGGTGATGGGCCTGATCTCCGGCGCGCTGATCACCCGTTTCCGCGGTTTGCCACAGCTTGTGTTGTCCATCGCCATCGGCCAGCTCGTTGCCGGTCTTGCCAACAAGCTCTCATGGCTCACCGGCGGCAGCGACGGTCTGTCGGGCATCGAGCCCGGCAAGGTGTTCGGTGTGTTCGGTTTCGATATGTATAGCCGTACGGCCTTCCTGTTCTCGCTCGGCGTTCTGGTGATCACCTTCATCGTGCTGAAGCGTTTCGTCAGCTCGCCCTTCGGCCTCATGTGCCGCGGTATCAAGGACGACGATCTGCGTGCCAGGATGATCGGCGTCTCGATCTATCCGCGCCTCGTCGTGATGTATGGTGTCGCAGGCGCCGTCGCCGGCATCGGTGGCGCTCTGACCGCGATCTCGACCGGTGTCGTCGGTCTCGACAGCGTCAGCTTCGAACGCTCGGCGGAGGTGTTGGTGATGCTGGTGCTCGGCGGCGCCGGGCATCTGTGGGGCGCGCTGGCGGGCACGGTGATCTTCATGATCTTCGAGCATATCGTGGCCGCCGCAAACCCATATCACTGGATGACGCTGGTCGGCCTGCTGCTCATCCTCATCGTGGTATTCGCGCCGCGCGGCCTGATCGAGCCGGTGCTGTCGCTGTGGACGAAGTTCAAGCGCAAGGGAGAGGTGGCATGACCGATCTCCTCGAGGCCCGCAGCGTCTCTCGCTCCTTCGGCGGCCTGCATGTGACCCGTGACGTCAATTTCAAGCTCGCGTCCGGCGATCGCGTGGCGCTGATCGGCCCCAACGGGGCCGGCAAGACGACGCTGGTGAATCTCATCACTGGCGATATTGCGCCGAGCGAAGGCCAGTTCTTCATGGGCGGCGATGACATCACCCGCCTCAGCATTCCCGAGCGCGTGCGGCGTGGTTTGGTGCGCACCTTCCAGACGACGCGTCTGTTTGCCAATCTTACGGTTGCTGACAATGTCGCTCTGGCGATCATGCAGCGTAAGCGCATCAGCCGTCGTTTCCTCTCCAGCTCGACCGAAATGCCGGAAGTGAAGGCCGAATGGAGCGAGATTCTCACGCATCTCGGTCTTGATCGTCTTGCCTACCGCAAGGTGGTCGAGCTCGCTTACGGCCAGCAGCGTCTGATCGAGCTCGCCATCGGTCTGGCGTTGCATCCGAAGGTGCTGTTGCTCGACGAGCCCGCGGCCGGTGTGCCGCATGACGAGGCGCCGAAGATCCTCGATGCCATCAATCGCCTGCCGTCCGACATCGCGGTACTGATGATCGAACACGATATGGATCTGGTCTTCAAATTCGCCAAGCGCGTGCTGGTGCTGGCCGCCGGGCGGCTGATCTTCGAAGGATCGCCCCAGGACGTCACAGCCGATCATGAGGTGCGCCGCGCCTATCTCGGGAGTTATGCCGATGCCCGCCGCAGCGCTTGAAATTCGCAGCCTCAGCGCCGGCTATGGACCGACGCGCATCATCGAGGACATCTCGTTCAATATCGGCGCGGGCGATCGCCTCGCGGTGCTTGGCCGCAACGGCATGGGCAAAACGACGCTGCTGGCGACACTGATGGGGCTGACCACGCGTCACGGCGGCGAGATCAAGCTCGGCGAGGAGAACATCGCCGCACGGCGCACATCGATGCGCGCCGAACTCGGCATCGGCTATGTGCCGCAAACGCGCGATATCTTCGCCTCACTGACGGTCGAAGAGAATTTGCGCGCCGGCCTCAAGGGGCGCCCGTTGTCGGCGCTGGATGAAGCCTATGCGATGTTCCCGCGCCTGCGCGAGCGCCGCGGCAATTTCGGCAAGCAGCTCTCGGGCGGCGAGCAGCAGATGCTGTCGATGGCCCGCACGCTGCTCGGCAAACCGTCAATCCTGTTGCTGGATGAGCCGCTCGAAGGCCTGGCGCCGGTGATCTGCGACGAATTGATGGCCATGCTGGTGAAGCTTGCCGCCACCGGCGAGATGACCATCATCCTGGTGGAACAGCAGATCGAACGCGCGCTCGATTTTGCGAACAGCGTCATGGTGATGGAACGCGGGCGCACGAGCTGGAGCGGAACGCCCGAGACCCTGAAGAGCGATCATGGGCTGATCGATCGCCTGGTCGGCGTCGGCATCCACTGAGTGGAATTGGACGACGACGGACGGTGCGACTCAGGCGGCCAGGTCCCACAATTTGGGGCAGCCGCGCAGCACGACGGCTCGGCCAGTCGTGGTCAATGCCGGTACATCGTCCACCAGCGCGACCAAGCCCAGCTCGGCCAGTTGGTCGAGCACATAGCGGTTCAGCTTGCCCACGGGGGCGCCGGTGGGGCGTAGTGCCCGCAGCATATCCCACTGATTGGCGGTGAGCTGAAAGTCCGTCTCGGTCGACATGGTGTCCTGCTTCTGGTCGTGTCCGCGCATTGCGCTCGTTTGATCGCGTACGCCACTTACGAAGTTCGCATGAATCTCTTGCGACAGCCTTGCGGCCGAATTTGGAGTGCACCGGTTTATTTGTCGGGTGACGCTCTCGCGCTCGTTTTGCGCGGCTGTCATATCGACGTGTCACATAAGCGCGCTTACTGCGGGCGCGAATCACGTCGCGTCCACCTTTAGAGAAAAGTGGAGCGGCGTGCCACCCGTGTTACGAAATATCATCGAGGTGATGCGCCATCGCCTCACTTTGCGGTTGCTCGGCATCGCCGTCAGCCTTGCCATTGCCGTTATTGCGTTCCTGGCGTTAAGCAAGGCGCTGAAGGGCGTCGATCTCGACAAGGTTCTGGTCGCGATGCGCATGGTGGACCCCATGGCCATCGCATTGTCGCTGGCCTTCGTTGCCATCTCCTATGGCAGCCTCACGCTATATGACTGGCTGGCGCTGAAGATGATCGGACGGGGCGATCTGCCCTATCGCGTCGCCGCGCTTGCGAATTTCACCAGCTATCCGATCGCGCACGGGACCGGCGCCGTGCTGCTGGTGTCGTCGGCGGTGCGCTATCGTATCTATGCACCGCACGGCATCGGCCCCGGCGGGGTCGCGCGCATCTGCTTTCTCACCGGATTGACGTTCTGGCTCGGTAATCTCACGGCGCTGGCGCTCAGCACGATCTATGCGCCGGAAGCCATCAGCAAGATCGACCAGCTCGCTCCCGAGGTGAATAGGGGCATTGCCATCGCGATCCTGCTCGGCATCGTCGGTTATGTGTTCTGGACCTGGAACGGCTCTCGCGCCATCGGTGGCGGCCAGTGGTCGGTTCCGGTGCCGAGCGGCCGCAACGTGTTCTTGCAGATCGGCATCGGTCTCGTCGATCTCGGCGCGGCCGCGCTCTCCATGTATGTGCTGATCCCGGAAACGATGAATGTCGGCGTCGCCCAGGTGATCGTGGTGTTCATCGCGGCCACGCTGCTCGGCTTCGCCAGCCACGCGCCCGCCGGCATCGGGGTGTTCGACGCGACGATTCTGATCGGCCTCGGAGGCGAACATACGGAGCAGCTGCTTGCGGTGCTGCTGCTGTTCCGCCTGTTCTATCACCTGATCCCGTTCATCCTTTCGCTCGCACTGTTCGGCGGGGTCGAGGCCTATCGGAATGTGGTGAAGCGGAAGACAGCGTAGGGCACAATTCACCGCCGTCATTGCGAGGAGCGCAGCGACGAAGCAATCCAGAAAGCCACAAGCAAGGACTGGATTGCTTCGCTTTGCTCGCAATGACGGCCAAGAACTACTTCTTCAGCGTCAGCACCGCCGACTGCGCGTAGCCGCGGAACGGCCGCTTGAAGTCGAGCTGGGCCTGGTGCCGCTCGGCGAGGGTGACAAGCGCATGTTGCAGATCGCTCCGCGGGGTTACATCGAACAGCGCGAGCCAGCGCTGCAGCACGCGGCGCGCGCTGGCGGGCAGGCGTTCCTGGGTGCCGAAATCGACGATGTGGAGTTTGCCGCCCGGCTTCAGCCGCGTCACGGCCTCGTCGAGGACACCCTGCCAATCGGGGATCATCGAGAGCGCATAGGACACCACGATGTGATCCGGCGCGACGCCGAAGATTTTCATCGGATCGAAATCGGTGGCATCGCCATGGGCGACGCGGATGCGGCCGTCGAGACCGTGGCGCTTGATCGAGCCGAGGGCGGTGGTCAGCATTTCCGTCGAAACGTCGATGCCGGTGAACTGCGCCGCCGGATAGCGCCGCGCAGCCTGCACGAGATTGCGACCGGTGCCGCAGCCGATTTCCAGCACCTGGGCGCCGGCTGCCGGATTGAGTTCGGCGATGAGCTGATCGCGGCCGAGCAGGTAATAGCGACGGGTCGCGTCATAGATGAAGCGCTGCCAGCGATACATCCGGTTCATGCGATGGGTGGCGTCGTTCGGCCAAGATGCCTGCGAAGTCACGCCGGCGGTGGTTTCGGCTTCGGATACGATCGTCACGATGCACCTCGTCGGATGTCGGAATGAATCGCACGCATGGCAGCCGAACACGACAGCGATGTGACAGTGGATTTGTCATATAGAGGCGACGGCCGGGAGAACGTTTGTCGCAAAACTGCAGTCTGCGGTTGATAAAAATTTCAGATTGTCGATTTGGGGCCGTCAAAAGGACCGATATGAACACCCAACTGATCGCCGACGCCGTTCGCAACAGCCGCTCCAGCGATGAAGCGACGGTGTGGGACTCTCTCTTCGCTTTCTGGTTCCGCCGGCTAGTCTACACCCAGATCTGGGAAGATCCGGAAGCCGATATGGCGGCGCTTCAGTTGAAGCCGGGTTCGTCGATCGTCACGATTTCCAGCGGCGGCTGCAATGCGCTGTCCTATCTCGCGGCGAAGCCGGCGCATGTCTATGCGGTCGACCTCAACGAAGCGCACCTGTCGCTGCTCAAGATCAAGCTTGCCGGCCTGCGCGCGCTGCCGAACTATCAGGACTTCTGGGCCTTCTTCGGCGAGGGAAATTCCAAGGCCAATGCCGTTATCTATCGCGAGCGCCTGCGTCCCTATCTGGACGAGGAAGCGCGCGGTTACTGGGATGAACGCACCTTCTTCGGCATCGGGCGGCCGCGTTACGGCTATTTCACCGATGGCTTCTATCGTCATGGCGCGCTTGGCCGCTTCATCGGCTTCGGCCATATGATCGCGAAAGTCGCTGGTGTGAATCTCGATGCGTTGCTGAAGGGCGAGGTCGGTTCGCCCGAGCGCAAGCAGGCGCTGGAGAAGCTGCACAGCGTGTTCCATTCCTGGTTCGCACGCATGCTGACGCGCACCCCGGCGCTGGTGTTCAGCCTCGGCATTCCGCCGCAGCAGCGGACGCTGCTGGCCGGCGATCAGCCGCTCAATGAAGTGCTCTACCAGCGCACCATGGCGCTGATTGACGTTCATCCGAACGCCAACAACTACTTCGCCTGGCAGGCGCTGAGCCGCAGCTATGCCGGCCCCGGCGATACCTGCCTGCCGCCCTATCTGCAGCAGAGCCGCTATGCGGACACTGCGAGCCGCGCTGCGCTGGTGACGCCGGTGCATGCCAATCTGCGACTGTTCATCGAAAGCCTGCCGGCGCGCGAGATCGATGCAGTCGTGTTGCTCGATTCGCAGGACTGGATGGCGCCGGACGAAATCCGCGCCCTGTGGGATGCGATCGACCGCGCCGGCAACGACGGCATCCGCGTGATCTTCCGCACTGCCGGCGCCGAATCGCCGCTGGAGGACGAGGTGCACGCCCCGCTGCGCCAGACCTGGCAGCGCGATGCCGAACGCAGCGCCCTGGGGCACGCCCAGGACCGCTCAGGCATCTATGGCGGCTTCCATCTGTATACGCGGAAGCAGTGAAACTCCCGCCTTCTCCCCAAACGGGGAGAAGGCAAAACTCACACCCCCAGATAGATTTGCTGAATATACTTGTCGCTGGCGATATCCTGCGCTGTGCCTTCGCGCACAGTGCGGCCGTGCTCCAGCACATAGACCCGATCCGCGATGCGCAGGGTCGAGCTCGCGTCCTGCTCGACGATCAGGATCGCCGTGCCGTCGCGCCTGATCTGCGCGATCGAGTCGAAGATCAAACCTTTCAGACGCGGCGCGATGCCGACCGATGGCTCATCGAGCAGCAGCAGCTCCGGTCGGCCCATCAGCGCGCGGCCGATGGCGACCATCTGTTGTTCGCCGCCGGATAGCGTGCTCGACTGCTGCCATTGCCGCTCGCGCAGCACCGGGAAGAGGGTGAAGACCCGTTCGAGATCGGTGTCGATCTCGGATCTGTTCTTGCGCAGATAGGCGCCGAGCTGAAGGTTCTTCAAAACCGACAATTCGGAAAACAGCTTTCGCCCTTCCGGGCAATGACAGATGCCCTTGGCCACCACATTGTATGGTTCGATGGGATGCAGCGAGGCATCCTTGAAGTTCAACGTGCCCTGCGCCGCGATCGAGCGCGAGATCGCCTTCAGCAGTGTGGTCTTGCCGGCGCCGTTGGGGCCGAGCACGCCGACGAGCTCGCCCTTCTCGACGGTGATCGAGACGGATTCGATCGCCAGGGCCTTGCCATAGCTGACCTTGAGGTCTCTCACATCAAGCAGGGACATGGGTGTCCTCCGTCTTGCCGATATAGGCCTCGATCACCTTCTCGTTCTTCACGATCTCCTCGGGCGGTCCGACGGCGATGATCTCGCCGAAATTCATCGCGATCACGCGCGACACCAGCGCCATGAATTCGCGCAGCTTGTGCTCGATCAGCAGAATGGTGAGGTTTTCCTCGCGGTGCAGTCGGCGGATCAGTTGCGCGAGCTGCTCGATCTCGCTGCTGCCGAGACCGGCAAAGGGTTCGTCAAGCAGCAGCAGGTCTGGCCGCGTGGCCAGCGCGCGGGCGATCTCGAGGCGGCGGAGGTCGCCATAGGGCAATGTCTCCACCGGCTCCTTGTCGCGGCCGCCAAGGCCGACCTGCGCCAGCAGATGACGCGCGCGCTCCTCCTTGTCCTTGTCATGGCTCGCACGCGGCGACATGCAGGCGACCAGCACGTTTTCCAGCAGGTTCATGCCGATGAACGGCCGCGTGAGCTGGAAGGTGCGGGCCATGCCGCGATTGACCACCTTGTAGGGTGCCAGCTCGCGCACGAGTTCGCCGTTGAAATGAATGGTGCCCGAGGTCGGCTGCATGAAGCCGGTCAGGATGTTGAACAGCGTCGTCTTGCCGGCGCCGTTCGGGCCGAGAATGCCGGTGAATTCGCCCTTCTTGAGGGTGAAGCTGGCATTCTTCACGGCGGTGAGCCCGCCGAAGCGTTTGGTTACGTCGTTTACCTCGAGGAGATCGCTCATCGCAGGCGCTCCGTCATCCGGCGCCAGAGCGGCGCGATCAGGCCATTGGGCAGGAAGAACAGGATCAGCATCAGCGTCAGCGTGTAGATCCAGAGCCGGTATTCGCCGAAGCCGCGCAGCATCTCGGTGAGCAGCGTCAGCAGTATCGCGGCCACAGCGGCGCCATAGATGGAGCCGATGCCGCCGACATAGACCATGATGATCACCGTGATGGATACGACGACTGAAAACAGCGGCGGCGATACCTGCAACTGGTAATGCGCATAGAGCGCGCCGCCGAGGCCGGCAAAGGCGGCCGAGATCATCAACGACACGATCTTGTAGAAGGTGACATTGATGCCGGCGGCCTGGCAGGTCGCCTCGTCACCGCGGATGGCGCGGAGCAGGAGACCCCAATGCGATTGCGCCAGCAGTGTGAGGACGATGACGGTCACGACCAGGATGCCGAGTGCGAACCAGTAATAATGTAGCGGCGCCCTGATCAGCGGGTCGAGGCCGTAGATGCCTTCCTCGCCGCCGGTCTGTTCCCAGAAGATCAGGCACAGGCGCTGCAGGATGGCCGAGGTGGAGAGCATCGCCAGCGCGAAATAGGGGCCGCGCAGGCGCAGCGTCGGGAAGCCGACCAACACTGCGAAGACGACGGCGACGATGACCCCGAGCGGCAGGCTGTACCAGGGATTAGCCGCCCAGATGGAGGACAGGAAACCGGCCGTATAGGCGCCGGCGCCGATGAACAGCGAATGTCCGAAATTTTCACGGCCGGTGAGGCCGGACATGAAGTCCCAGCTCGCAGCCCATATGCCGTAGATCACGCAGACGGTGAGCACGCCGGTGAGATAGTTGCTGCCGGTGATGGCCGGTACAGCCGCGAGGATGGCGACGACGACGATGCCGCCGATGATGTCGATGGGGGCGATGCGCTTCATGTCAGAATGCCGCCCGTCGTCCGAGGATGCCTGCCGGGCGGATCATCAGCGTGATCACGACCGCAACGAGCGACACCAGCTCTGTCCACGAGGTGGAGATGAGATAGGCGACGATGGTCTCGGAATAACCGAGGATCAGCGAGGCGATGATGCTGCCCGGAATGGAGCCGAGGCCACCCACGATCACGATGGCAAAGGCCTTCACCATCGGCAGCAGACCCATGGTCGGCTGCACGGTGAGGAATGGCGACACCAGGATGCCGGCCAGCGCTGCGGTGCCGGCGGAGATCGCCATCACGATGGAGAAGATGCGATTGGTAGGGATGCCCATGTATTGCGCGGCTTCCGGATCCTGCGACACCGCGAGAATTGCGGCTCCGAGCCGCGTCCGCTGGATGAAGAGCCACAGCAGCAGCAGCACGAGGATGCCCATCACCAGCGCCAGCAGACGCTGGCCGCCGATATCGACGCCGCCGATGGTGAGCTTGTCGGCCACAAATGAGGGAACGTTGCGATATTCGGAGCCGAAGGTGATGAACAGCGCCTGCTCGACCGCGAGCGAGACGGCGAGGGTGATCATCAGCACCGCGAGCTGCGATGCGCGCAGTGGCCGCACCAGGAAGCGTTCCATCAGCACGCCAAAGCCCGCGACCAGCAGCACCGCCAGCGGCGCTGCGATCAACAGCGGCAAGCCGAGCAGCGAGGTGAAGACATAGGCAGAATAAGCGCCGAGCGCATAGAACGAGCCATGGGCGAGATTGAGGATGCGGGCGACGCCGAAGATCAGCGTGAAGCCGACGGCGAGCATGGCATAGATGGCGCTCGACACGGCGCCGTAGATCAGGATCTGAAGCATGACATTCCGTGGGTGGAGGGCAGGACGGCGAAAGCTTCGCCGCTTGTCATCACCCGCGAAGGCGGGTGATCCAGTAAACGGAGGCGCCGCGGTTCAATCGAAGGCGGCAGTGTCTACTGGATCCCCGCATTCGCGGGGATGACAACCAGCGTGTGTGGCGACAAGCCTTAGTTGCTCATCCACGGCGGCGGGATCATCGGGCCGGTGGCCGAGGCCTTCGGCCAGACCACGACGCGGGCGCCGTCCTTCTGCCACTGTGCGAACAGCAGGTTCTGCAGGCCCGGCCCCGTCTTCACGTCATGCACTTCGTCGAACTGGATCTTGCCGGCGATGCCGACATGGTCGGTCTTCTCCAGCTCCTTGATCACCGCGGCCGGATCGACCGAGTTGGCGCGCTTCACGGCGTCGGCATAGACATGCACGGCGTCGTAGGTGCCGACGCCCGTATAAACCGGCGCGGTCCCGAAGCGTTTCACGAATTCATCCCAGAACGGAATGGTCTTCGGCGTCAGTTCGGCGCGGGTTGCGAACAGGCCGACGGTCTCGCCGAGCGCCTTGCCGCTCACGCGGGTAAAGAAGTCGGCATCCTGGCTCTTCACGTCGATGCCGCCGATCGGGATCGGCACCTGGGCGTCATGCCACTGCTTGACGAAGATGTCGGAGGAGGCGTGTGACAGGATCACGATCAGGTATTGCGCGCCGGAGTTCTTGACCTTGGCGAAAAGCGGCGAGAAGTCGGAAGTCGAGGTGTCGAAGAATTCCGACAGCGGCACTTCGGTGCCGCCCTCGATGGCGCCCTTCTTCAGGATCGGCACCAGATCCTGCACCCATTTGGCGTTCTCGCCGACGATCGCGACCTTCTTCAGGCCCATCTCGCCCTTGAGTTTGCCATTGATGAAGTCCACCAGTGCACGGGCCTGGTGGCCGGCATGAATCGGGAAGGCGCGGAAGATGTATTTGTAGTTCTCGTAATCCGTCTTCACTTTGGCGGTGATGGCCGGGGAGGCGGCGCCGACGCCGATATAGATCGTCTTGGCATTGACGATATGCGGCAGCTGCGCCAGCGTGACGCCTGATGTGTAACCACCGATCAGCACATCGACCTTGTCGTCGGCAGTGAGCTTCTTGATCGCGGCGATGCCCTGTTCGGGATTTTCGGTCTCATCCGCGACGACCATTTCGAGCTTGCGCCCGAGCAATCCGCCCTTGGCGTTGATTTCCTCGATCGCCATCTTCGCAGCGTTCTGCGTGTCGCGGCCGACCTGAAGCTGAATGGAGGTGGGGATGCCGATCTTGATCGGCTGCTGCGCCGATGTCGGCGCTGTCGAAGCGAGCGTGCCAGCAACAATCATACTGGCAGCCGCAAGCGGCCTCAGAAATGAGTTCATGCTATCTCTCCCTAGACTTACATCTGGGTCGTTGCCCGATGCTTTTTGTATATGAACAGACTGCCAATTGCTTTGAGCGCAAGTCAAGGATGATTGCACGACGATGACACCTCGTCGCGCGTCTTATGCGCTCGTTCGTGATGAGCGCCTCTGTTGCAATGCGAGCTTCGCGTCGTCGATCCGCAACGCTGCGAGCAATTGCAGCATGCGGTCAGCGGCCTCGGATGCAAACATAGTTTGAATTGATGTTTGAAACGGCAGTGTCGCCGCCCGAAGGGGTGGGACCGCCGACGCAGGTAAAAACGGCGGTCCCGTGCCGGGCATTAAAATTCGAGGAAGGGAAAGCGACTTCCGCATCCGCGCTGCACGACACAGGATCGACGGTATATTACGCTGTATTTGCTGCAACTTGCTTCAAATCTTAACCTAACTGATTAGGCTTACTAGGCCGGCTTTTTATACAATTCCGCGAGTGTCGGAGAATAATTTACTCCGCAATCCCGCAGCAGCGTGATCTCATTGGCATTGGCGCAGTAATTCTCGTAGCTCGCAGCTGCCGTCCTGGCGGCGAGATCGGTGTGGCAGGCACGCTTGTGGGCGCAGCCGGCGCAAGCGTGGCGCATTTCCATCATCTGCGGCGGCGCAATCTTGTTGATCGCCTCCTCACTGAAGCCAAGGGCCCGGAGCATCTGCGGAAGTTCTTCCGCGCCATCGACGCCGCGGCGGACCAGATAGTCGAGATCGCTCGGGGTGAGGCCAAGTTCATGCGCCATGCGGCGATGTTCAGCGGGGTCGAGTTCGCCGAGTTCTGCAAGGCGGCGGTGCTGTTGAAGCCAGTCGCCGAAGTGGTCGAGCAGATAGCTGACTACGGGATAGGGCTGTGCGGGGGTCATCGCTTTCTCCTGCTGCTGAAGATGTTGCAGGCAGGGTCGATCCGATGGGCTCTTGCCGCATTGCTCTGGATCAATCGGCGGTTGCGGCCCCGTCAATTAGGCTTACTGGCAGAAATGCCTGTCCTGCAGCGCTTTCCGGGGAACAGCCGGGGTGGATTCCCGGTTATTCGTCCATAGATTGGAGACATTGTCATTTTCCAGAAGCCGGGCAGGTGGCCTCGGGAGGCGTAGATGACGTTCAGACAATTGGCGACAGTCGCCACCGCGGTCGGCATCGCATTGCTGACAGGGCTGGCGGCTGCGCGGGCTGAGCCGGTTGCAACGACTTACAAGGCAGGCGAATTCCTGATGCTCGATCTGCAGAAGGCGTTGCTGTCGCCGAAGCCGCTTGGGCCCCGTGCGCAGTTCGAGCCCTATCCGGTCGAAGCCCGTGCCGACGCCAAGAATGCGATCGACGCAGCAGCGGACAGGTCGGCGGCGCAGAAGGCGGTGCCGGTGGCCAAGCCGCCGCGCAATGTGGCCGCGCGTCCGCAGTCGCCCGCGCGCACCCGCGTCGCGCGCCCGCGCAGCAGTCCGCTCGATGCCAATGCCGCGGATACACGCATCCAGACCTGGCCATGCCGGTCAGGCGGAATTTGCAACTGGCAGCGCTGATCGTCGCTGTCCCTCCGCAAATGAAAACGGCGACGCAGTGCGTCGCCGTTTTGCTTCGTCCTTCAGGCGAGTAGCGTTACGCCTTCACCTCTTCCACGCCGCACCATTCGGCGATGAACAATGCCAGCGCAGTGGTCGTCTTCTTCAGCGAAGGCAGATTGACGCCTTCGTCGAAGCCGTGGACGCCGCGTGAGATGCAGCCGTAGTTCAGCGTCGGCACCTTGTCGAACAGCGCGTAGACGCGGCTGTCCAGATAGGCCAGCGAGGTTTCCGGCTTCGGCTTCTGGCCGAACACGACTTCATGCGCTGCCGCCAGGGTGTTCTCGGCATCCGAGCCGGGCTTGAGTTCGTAGCCTTCGGCCTGGAAGCCGTTGAAGGTCACGGTCGGCGGAATGTTCGACAGGAACGGATCCTGGCGCGAGAAGGCGGCGACGCGGTCGACGATCTCCTTCTTCGCGGCTTCGGCAGTCTTGCCGGGCAGCAGCGAGATGCGGAAATCGATTTTGCACCAGGCCGGCACGGACGAAGCCCAGTCGCCGCCAGCGATCTTGCCGATGTTCAGGTTCACCGGCTTCTCGATATGCTTGAAGTGCTCGTGTTCGCCCTTGGTCGCGTTCCACTCGGCTTCCAGCTTGCGCAGTTCGCCGACCACGCGATAGGCGCCGTCGATGGCGTTGGCGCCGGTGCCCATGCGCTGCACGTGCACCGGCACGCCGCGCACCTCCACCTGGAACCAGACCACGCCGACATTGGCGCGGGTGATGGTCTCGGCCGAGGGCTCGGAGATCACCACGGCATCGGCCTTGTAGCCGCGCAGATGCGTCATCAGGGCGCCGTCGCCGGTGGACTCTTCTTCCACCACCGACTGGATATAGACCGTGGCCGCCGGCTGCAGGCCGATGCTCTTGAGCGCATCGAGCGCGAAGATGTTGGAGGCGCAGCCGGCCTTCATGTCGCCGGCGCCGCGGCCCTGCATCCACTCACCCTGGATGACGGGGTCGTAGGGTGGGGTGCTCCACATGTCGTGCGGGCCTTCCGGCACCACGTCCACATGGCCCTGCAGGATCAGCGAACGGCCCTTCTCGTCGCGTGGGCGGTGGGTGCCGACCACGATCGGAGCCTGCGAATGTAGCTCGTCCCAGGCGCCGGCGCCGGGATGGCGCTTCAGCGCTTCGGTATCCATGTTGAAGCGCTCCATGCTGTAGCCGCGCTCCCTCATGGCGCGGAACATGAAGTCTTGCATCGTGTGTTCGTTTCCACGGGTGGATTCGTGGCGAACCATGTCCTGGGTGAACTTGACCTGGGCGTCGAAACCTTTGTCGACGGCGGCGATGATCTTGTCGCGGAGGGCGGGATCGAGAGCCATTCGGGTGTTTTCCTTTTATTAGTTTGCTTTGGTCTTCCAATGAAACGGTGGCGCTCGTCACCTCTCCCC
>JAEXHR010000014.1 GCA_023449855.1 Pseudomonadota bacterium
TCCGCGGCGGATTACGCTGCGCTCATCCGCCCTACGGTCGACGGAGCCGCGGCGCAATCCGTAAAATCTTAACTGAAATCATCGATTGTCATTCCGGGTTTCCGGCATTGCCAGAACAAGGAATTTCAGATGATTGGTCGAGATACATTTTCTGTAACACGACGCCTTTTGGCTGGCGCAGTCGTCCTGATGGGCGCCACGCTGACCGTGGCGCAGGCCGCGCCGCTAACGCCCGGCAAGGGCCTCGCTGTTGAAACGCATGTGCTGCAGGTGCGCGATGGCTGCGGTCCGGGCATGCGCTACAGCGAGCGCCGCGATGCCTGTGTCGAGGACTTCGATCGCGGCCCGCGCGGTTATGACGATCGCGGCCCGCCGCCCGTGTATGACCGTCGCCCGCCACCGCCGCCCGAGTATTATCGCGGCGACGCGCGCCCGATGCCCGATTGTGGCCGCGGCATGCGCTTCAGCAACAGCCGGCAGGCCTGCGTGCCCATCGAAGAACGGGTGGAAAGCCGCGGCGATGCGGACGTTGCTGCCGGCGCGCTGGTCGGTGGTGCCGTTGGCGCCATCATCGGCTCGGCAATCCGCAACGACTCCGGGCCGCAGCAAAAGGTCGTGCGGCCGGTGAGGTGAGAGTGGCGTAAACGTGGGGCGGATTTGCCAGAGGCGTAATCCGCCGCCTACGCTCAGCGTCGAAACTCCGCGGCGGATTACGCTACGCTCATCCGCCCGACGGGCTTACTTCAGCGCATCCGATACCAGCTTGAATTTCTGGATGCGCTTTCCGGTATCGACTTCGGCCGTGTAGACATTCCCCTTCGCATCCACAGCCATAGCGTGGATCCAGTGGAATTGACCGGCCTGACGGCCACTGCGGCCGAATGATCCGACCACCTTGCCGTCGTCGCGATTGAGGACGCGGATCTCGTTGTTCTCGCCATCCGCCGTCAGCAGCCAGGTCTGTTTCGGATCGGGCCACACCGCGATGTCCCACACCGCGCCATTGCCCAGCGTCGCTTTCTCGTAGAACCACTCCTTCACGAAGCTGCCGTCCTTCTTGAACACCTGCACGCGGTTGTTGATGCGGTCGCAGACATAGACGAGGCCGTCGCTAGCGAGTTTCACGCAGTGCACGGGATTGGCGAATTGCTGCGACACCGGCGCGTTAGGATCATACGGCGCCTGCTTGTCGTCATTCGGCTTGTTGCCATAGGCGCCCCAGTGCCGCTTGTAGGCGCCGGTCGTCGCATCGAACACGATCACGCGGCGATTGCCGTAACCGTCGGCGACATAGATTTCGTTGGCGTCCTTGTCGATGGCGGTTTCGGCGGGCTTGCCGAGCTGGGTGGTGTCGTTGCTGCCCTTGCTCGGCGCGATCTTGCCGATCTGCATCACGAATTTTCCATCGAGCGTGAATTTCAGGATCGCGTTGTCGTTCGCCTCATTGCCGCCAATCCAGACGAAGCCGTCGTCGCTCACTTCGATGCCGTGTTCGCGGCCGACCCATTCATAGCCTTCGCCGGGCCCGCCCCATGAGCGCAGGAGATTTCCTTCGCTATCGAACTCCAGCACGGGCGGCGCGGAGACGCAGCATTTCGAGCGCGGCGGATTGAGCGCGGCGCCTTTCTCGTCATCGGTGAGCGAGCGCGGGCGATGGATCAGCCAGATATGGCCGTTCTTGTCGGTGGTGATGCCGCCGACCTGGCCGAGGATCCAGTTGTTGGGGAGAGGTTTTGGCCAGGACGCTTCGACTTCGAAGCGGGGAATGTCGGCGGCGCGGGCGGAGAAGGCGGCGAGAGTGAATGTTGCAGCAAGTGCGAACGTGCGCAGGCGTAGCGCCATGACGACCTCCCTGATAGTCGCGGCTTTGCGCCGCTTGTGAGGGAAGTGTAGCCCGGATGGAGCGAAGCGCAATCCGGGGACAGGCGTTTTAACTGATGCTCTGAATCCCGGATTACGCTGCGCTCCATCCGGGCTACGTCCGCGTCACGACGGCGGATGGAAACCCATCACCTTGCCGGTCTTGTAGTCAACGAACTTGCCCGTCTCCGTCCATGAGGGCAGGCACAGCGGCACGATCGCTTCGGCTGCCTGCGCAGGGGTGTCGAGCGTCTCCGGGTCTTCGCCGGGCATCACGATGGCGCGCATATGGGTGCGGATCGGGCCGGGATTGAATAGGTTGACGCGGAGCGGCGTGGTCGCGGTCTCGTTGGCCCAGACGCGAACCAGCGCTTCGAGTGCAGCCTTCGACGCGGCGTAGGGGCCGCGATAGGCCGAGGCCTTGTTCGCCGTGCCCGAGGTGACGAACACGGCGCGGCCCGCATCGGACTGCTGCAGCAACGGCTCCATGCAGCGGATGAGCTGGAAGTTGGCGTTGACATTGACGTCCATGGTTTCGTTCCACGACTTCGGCTCGATATGGCCGAGCGGCGAGGACGCGCCGGCGACGCCGGCATTGCCGATCAGGATGTCGATCTTGCCATGGCGCTCATGCAGTGCAGCACCCAGGCGCGCGACGCCGTCCCAATCGGTGATGCTCAGTGGCACCAGCGTGGCGCTGCCGCCTTCCGCCGTGATGGCGTCGTCGAGTTCTTCGAGGCCGCCTTGCGTGCGAGCCACCGCGATGATGTGCGCGCCGGCTTTGGCGAGCGCGATGGCGGTGGCGTAACCGATCCCGCGCGAGGCGCCGGTGACGAGAGCGATACGGGAGGCGAGGGGTTTTGACATGTGGCAGCTTCACTCCGTCGTGCCCGGACATGTTCCGGGCATCCGCGTCTTGCTGTTGTTTTACAGACGCAAATGGCCGGGACAAGCCCGGCCATGGTGGTGATTGATGGAGCGCAAATCGTAGGATGGGTTGAGCGGAGGCGCGGTAGCGCCGGAGCGACCACCCATGCTGTCCGTCGATGCGGCAAGCTCGGCCGATGGGTTTCGCTACGCTCAACCCATCCTACAGGGCCGAGTCAGCTCGCTTCGGCCAGCAGCGACAGCTGGCGCGGGTCGTCGATCTCGCTCATGTCGGTGAGCGGGGTCGGGTAGTCGCCGGTGAAGCAGTGGTCGGCGAATTTCGGCTGGGCCGGGTTGCGGCCGGGCTCGCCCATGGCGCGATAGATGCCGTCCACGGAGACGAAAGCCAGCGAGTCCGCGCCGATCAGGTCACGCATCTGCTCGAGCGTATGCGTCGCGGCGAGCAGGCCGGCGCGGTCGGGCGTATCGATGCCGTAATAGTCGGGGTGGGTGATCGGCGGCGAGGCGATGCGGAAATGAACTTCGGTGGCGCCCGCGTCGCGCATCATCTTGACGATCTTCTTCGAGGTGGTGCCGCGCACCAGGCTGTCGTCGATCAGAACCACGCGCTTGCCGGCGATGGCAGCACGGTTGGCCGAGTGCTTCATGCGCACGCCGAGTTCGCGCACGCTCTGGGTCGGCTGAATGAAGGTGCGGCCCACATAGTGATTGCGGATGATGCCGAGTTCGAACGGCACGCCGGACTGGCGGGAATAACCAAGCGCGGCCGGCACGCCGGAATCCGGCACCGGCACGACGACGTCGGCTTCCACATGGGTCTCGCGGGCGAGTTCTTCGCCCATGCGCTTGCGGGTGTCATAGACCGAGCGACCGTCATTGATCGAGTCCGGGCGCGCGAAATAGATATATTCGAAAATGCAGGGACGGGGCGGCTGCGGCGCGAACGGCTTGTGGCTCTGCGCGCCTTTCTCGTCAAACACGACAACTTCGCCGGGCTCGATGTCGCGGATATATTTCGCGCCGATGATGTCGAGGGCGCAGGTTTCCGAGGCGAGGATGGGGCAGCCGTCGAGTTCGCCGAGCACCAGCGGGCGAATGCCGAGCGGATCGCGGGCGCCGACAAGCTTCTTGTTGGTGAGGGCGACGAGGGCATAGGCGCCCTCGATGGCGCGCAGCGCCTCGATATAGCGGTCGATGAAGCTGTTGCGCTTGGAATGCGCGACCAGATGCAGGATCACCTCGGTGTCGGTGGTCGACTGCATCATCGCGCCGCTCTTCACGAGTTCGCGGCGCAGGGTCAGGCCGTTGGTGAGGTTGCCGTTATGGGCGACGGCGAAGCCGCCGGCATTGAGCTCGGCGAAGAGTGGCTGCACATTGCGCAGGATGGTTTCGCCGGTGGTGGAATAACGGGTGTGGCCGATGGCGGCGTTGCCGGGGAGGCGCTCGATCACTTCGCGGCGGGAGAAGGTGTCGCCGACGAGGCCGAGGCGGCGTTCGGAGTGGAAGCGCTTGCCGTCGAAGGCGACGATGCCGGCGGCTTCCTGGCCGCGATGCTGGAGCGCATGCAGGCCGAGGGCTGTGATAGCGGCAGCATCGGGATGACCGTAGATGCCGAACACGCCGCATTTTTCGCGCAGCATGTCGCCGGAAAGATCGTCGTTCACGTCGTAGCTGGAATGGGCTGCGCCGTCGTCGAAAGAGTTCTGCATCGGATGCACCGGGCCTCTGTTGTCGCGAGACGTGCTTGCGGCACGGCGCCTCGCGCAGTCAGTTCAAGCTCGGGACGGATCAGCGTCCCGCGGGTTTGTCGATCAGCTTCTTCAAGCTGTCGCGTGCCGGCTTCGAATAGCCGTCGTTGCCTCCCGGAGCGTCCGGCGCCGCGTCCGTCGACTCGTCTTCAGGCTTGTTCTTCTTGAACTTCTTCAAAATGGTGTTTTCAGGGTCATCCGGCAAGAGTGCCATCAGCCAGTTTCCGGTGGATTCCAGCACCACGCGCGACTTGGCGCCGGTGACCCAGTCCGGACGCTGCTTGTCCGGCACCAGCCAGGTGAAGAACAGGAACGCGACTACCACGATCAGCATGCCGCGGGCGAGGCCGAACAGGAAGCCGAGGGTGCGGTCCAGCGCGCCGATGCGCGAATCCAGGATCATGTCCGAGATGCGCACGGTAATGATGGAAACGACGATCAGCGTCAGCACGAACAGGCCGCCAATCGTGGCGGCCGTGGCGATGGTGTCGTTGGCGATATAGGATTTTGCGGACGGAAGTACCTTCGGAAACGCGTAGAGCGTGACCAGCGCCGCGGCGCCCCAGGCTGCGATCGACAGGATCTCGCGCATGAAACCGCGCACCATCGCGAGCAGGCCGGAGATCAGCATGACGCCGAGCAGGACAAGGTCGAGAATGGTGATCGGCATCGTCGGGTCGTATCCGCTCAGTCAGAAATGCGAATCGGCAGCGAGGCTGCCGGGGCAGGTGACGTTGATATGGCACGGTTCAGACAGGTGGAAAACCGCCTGCGGGCCGCGCCGCACATCATTGTTCCGCTTCGAAGAAAGAACCTGAACGAAGCGTTGCGCGCGTGTCACGCTTTGACGCGCTGGGTCTCTATAGCGGGCCGGGGCGGCGGGGTCACGCAGCCGTCATCCATTCTCCCGCCGGAAACGGGCAGGCGCGGCGCTTTTCTCGCTTTGTGTTGTATTGCCGCCATCGCGCGCCGGTTTGACGCCGCGGGCGGCGATCTCGGCGACCAATGTCGTGAGATTGCCGATGGAATTGAGAGTGAGGCCCGCATCGCCGCCGGCGTCGCCGCGCGCCGCTTCCGGCAGAACCGCGCGGCCGAAGCCGAGTTTCGCTGCTTCCTTGAGACGCGCTGAGGTCTGCGCCACCGGACGCACCGCGCCGGACAGCGAAATCTCGCCGAAATAGACGGCGTCGGTGGGCAATGGCGCATTGCAGAGCGAGGAGACGAGGGCGGCAGCAGCGGCCATGTCCGCCGCAGGCTCGTTGATGCGCAGTCCGCCGGCGACGTTGAAATAGACGTCGTAGCCGGAGAGTTTGACGCCGCAATGCGCTTCCAGCACTGCGAGCACCATGGATAGGCGCGACGAATCCCATCCGACGACGGCACGTCGTGGTGTTCCGAGGGTCGTCGGAGCAACCAGAGCCTGCAGTTCCACCAGCACCGGGCGGGTGCCCTCCATGCCGGCGAACACGGCGGTGCCGGGCGAGCCGAGATCGCGGTCGGACAGGAACAGTTCCGACGGGTTGGACACTTCACGCAGGCCGAGGCCGGTCATCTCGAACACGCCGATCTCGTCCGTCGGCCCAAAACGGTTCTTGACCGCGCGCAGAATGCGGAACTGCTGCGAGCCTTCGCCCTCGAAGGACATCACCGCATCGACCATGTGTTCGACAACGCGAGGGCCGGCGATCTGGCCGTCCTTGGTGACATGGCCGACCAGGATGATGGTGGCGCCGGTCTTCTTGGCAAAGCGAATGAGCGCCTGTGCGGAGGCGCGGACCTGGGTGACGGTGCCCGGCGCCGACTCCACGGTGTCGGTCCACATGGTCTGGATCGAGTCGATCACGATCAGCCGCGGCACGGCGCCTTCCGACAGCGTGGCGACGATGTCCTCCACCGAGGTCTCCGAGGCGAGCTGCACCGGCGCATCGGCAAGCCCGAGCCGCGCGGCGCGCAGCCGCACCTGCGCCACGGCCTCTTCGCCGGAGATATAGACGACGCGGTGGCCGGCCTTGGCCATCATGGAGGTGGCCTGGGTCAGCAGCGTCGATTTGCCGATGCCGGGATCGCCGCCGATCAGGATGATGGAGCCGCGCACGAAACCGCCGCCGGTGACGCGGTCGAGTTCGCCCATGCCCGACGGAATGCGCGGCGCATCCTGGCTGGTGCCGGTGAGGCTTTCGAGATTGAAGGTGCGGCCCTTGCGCTTGCTGCGCGCGCTGACGGGGATCGCGGTGGCGCTGTCTTCTGCGGCCAGCGTGTTCCACTCACCGCACGCCTCGCATTTGCCCTGCCACTTGTTATAGGCAGCGCCGCAATTCTGGCAGACGAAGGACGCGGCGGATTTGGCCATGGGGAGGAATCGCTTTCGGGTGGGCTTGGTGGTGGCGGCATTCTAGTCGGAGAATGACGCGTCGTCGATCTTGTTTTGTTCTCTTTTTGCGTGTTGCCGGATCCATGGATGCCAGCGGTCAGCTTGCGATCTCACGAACTCTTTTTGACGGAGCGCGACATCATTTGTCGTATGCTGCTGCCCAGGCTGGTCGAGGCGCCATTGCAGGCGGTGTGAGCGCGGTTTGATCGGCATCGAATGGTGCTTGAGGTGCAGGCCTGAGGGCAGTGGCGCGCCCTTCCGCATGATCGGCCTGACCGGAGAAGGCAGATGCAGCGACACAGCGTGTGGATCGTCACGGCATGGCTCGGTCTTATGGTTGCGATCGCGTCGTGGCCGGCCGGGGCAGAGGCTGCGACGGTGGTCGCGCTCGGCGCCAGCAACACCCTCGGCAAGGGCGTCGCGCGCAACCAGTCCTATCCGGCCCAGCTCGAAGCGTTGCTGCGTGCGCGCGGACTTTCGGTGCGCGTGGTCAATGCCGGCATCAATGGCGACACGACCGGAGGCATGCTCGCCCGGCTTGGCAGTGCCGTGCCGAATGGCACCGCCGCTGTCATCCTGCAGCCTGGCGGCAATGATTTCCGCAAGGGCACTGGCACAGACCGCGCCGGCAACATCGCGGAAATCGAGAAGCGCCTGCGCGCACGCGGCGTCAGGGTCGTCATGCTGGAGAATTCCGCGTTGCGCGGTCTGCCGCATCAGGTCGATGGCGTGCATCTGACGCCTGAGGGCTATCGCATGCTGGCGGAAAGTCTGGTGTCGCAGGTCGCGGGAGCATTGGGTCGGTAGTCAGGCGAGCACATCGGCGATGCCGCGAAATCGCATCTTGCCCGTCACCCGATCTTAAGCACGTTCGTCAAGGTAAATAACAACTCTGCGTTGACCGGCGATGCCGCTCATTTAAGTCTCGTGTCCGAGAGCGATCCGAACTCGTTTTGCACACGGCCTTCGCCACAGGACACGATCATGAAAAAATCCATTATTGCCGCAGTCGTTGCCGTCGCCGGCATGGCGATCCCCAGCATGGCTCAGGCCGGCTGCACCACCTGCTATCAGCCGCAGGTGATCCCGTCGCAATATCGCACGGTGGAGCGCACCGTGATGGTGTCGCCCGGCCACACCGTGCGTCGCCATCGCCCGGCGCTGTACCGTACGGTGATGGTGCCGAAGACCGTGATGGTCGCCCCGGCACGCACCGAATATCGCCGCATCCCGGCGCGCTATGCCACTCAGCAGCGCACCGTGCAGGTCGCCCCGGCAAAGGTCTATTACGCGCCTGTTCAGGTCGGTTGCTCGACCTGCAATAGCGGTTTTAGCTTCGGCTCCAGCTATGGCAGCTACGGCTATAGCGCGAGCTACGGTGGTGGCTACGGTTACGGTGGCGGCTACGGCCGCTACGGCTACTGAGCCGATCGTATAGCTTTGACGATCATCGGCCGCCGCAAGGCGGCCGATTTGTTTTTGTCAGAGCATGATCCCGAAAAGTGGATTCCGGTTTTCGGATAAGATCATGCTCCAAAAGAACAAGCCTTCTTCAGATCAGATGCGCCCCCGACAGCAACATGCTGGCGCCCGCCAGAAGCATAATGACGTCCATGATGCGCCGGAAAGTCTCCACGCTGAGCTTCAGCACATAGCGCTTGGCGATGAAGGCGCCGAACATCAGTGATGTGCCGGCGATCAGGCCTTTTACCAGCACGTCGAGATCGAGTGCGCCGAAGCGCTGGAAGGTGACGGACTTGCTGAGATAGAGGCCGAGCGAACTCGCGGCTTCGGTGGCGAGGAATGCGCCTTTGGCGAGGCCGTAGAACAGGAATAGCGGAACGCTGAGCGGACCGCTCGAGACGACAATGCCGGTAACATAGCCGATGATGGCGCCGCCAAGCGCGAGCTGCCACAGGCCGATGGTGAAAGAGCGCTTCGCCAACCAATGTCGCAGCGGCACCATCGCAATGAAGAACGCGCCAATGGTGATGTCCACCGCCTGCGACGGCAGCACCAGCAGGGTGCGTGCGCCGAGCGCGGCCGCCGGGATGCCGGTGATCGAATAGGCGAGCGTGGCGCGCCAGTCGATCTCGCGCCACCACGCCATGATGCGCGAGAGATTGGCCATGACAGCAGCGACGGCCATGATCGGCACGGCTTCTTTCGGCCCGAATTCATAGACCAGCACCGGCATCAGCATGATCGACGAGCCGGTGCCGACGATGCCGGAAATGGTGCCGGCCAGCAGGCCGACGGCGCAGACGAAGATGAAGCTCACGGGCGCGTCGTTCTGAATCGTTTGTAGCAAAGCTCAGCGTAGCCCGGATGGAGCGTAGCGCAATCCGGGACCGGCGTTTCCACCAGTTCGACATCCCCGTATTACGCTGTGCTCCATGCGGGCTACAGGCGAATTCTATCCACCCGTGTAAATCCGCTGATAGCGTCGCCCCAGGCTCGTCAGCACTTCATACCCGATCGTGCCGAAGTGATGCGCGAGGGCGTCCACGGTGAGGCCTTCGCCGATCAGAGTCGCGAGGTGGCCGCGGCGGGCGGCATTCGCGGGGAGGTCGGTGATGTCAACCGCGATCAGGTCCATGGAGATGCGGCCGGCGATCGCGCAGCGCTGGCCGGCGATGATTACTTCGCCGCCGCGGGTGCCGTCATTGCTCCCTGCCGCGCGAAAGTAGCCGTCGGCATAGCCTGACGCGATGATGGCGAGGCGGGTCGGGCGGCGCGCGGTCCAGGTGGCGCCGTAGCCGACGGTGTCGCCGCGGACCACGTCGCGGGTCTGGACGATGCGCGCCCTGAGGTCGATCACCGGCAACATCGGATTGGCGGCTTCCGGCGTCGGATTGACGCCGTAGATGGCGGCGCCGGGACGCACCATGTCGAACATGTAGCTCGGGCCGAGATAGATGCCGGACGAATTGGCGAGCGACGATGTGATGCCTGAAAACAGGTGCGAGACTTCGCGGAAGGCGCCGACCTGCTTCGGGTTCAGGGGATTGTTGAGCTGCTCGGCGCAGGCGAGATGGCTCATCACCAGCGTAAAGCCGTGATTACCCGAGCCGATGCGCGGCGCGAGGCTCTGTGCTTCGGCCATCGACAGGCCGAGCCGGTTCATGCCGGTGTCCACATGGACGGCGGCACCGCCGGTCCAGCCGGTGCGGCGGCAGAACATGTCCCATTCGGCGAGTTCGTCGAGCGCGCCGATCACCGGCTGGGCGTTGATGGCCGCGAGGGCATCACCGGCATTCGGCGACAGGCCGTTCAGCACATAAATGGCGGCCTCCGGCGCGCTTGAGCGTGCGGCACGGGCCTCATCCATCGTAGCGACGAAGAAGGTCTTGCAGCCCGCCTTCGCCAGTGCCGGCACTACGCGGTCGATGCCGCAGCCATAGGCATCGGCCTTCACCGCTGCGCCGCATTCCGCGGGAACGCAGGCTTTCTCCAGCTTGCGCCAGTTAGTGGCGATGGCGTCGAGATCGATGGTGAGGAGGCCGGTGGCGGTAGGCGCGAGATCGGCTGTGGTTTCGGTCATCTGCTGGTCTCGAAGGTCAACGCCGGATCGTAGGATGGGTTGAGCGAAGCGATAACCCATCATTCAAATATCGCTGCAGGCTCCGCCGATGGGTTATCGCCCCGGCGCTGCCGCGCCTGCGCTTAACCTATCCTACAGGGGCCTCGTCACTCGTGGGGCACTGCCGGCATGTATCGGTCACCTTCGGCGAGATCGCTGAATCGCGTGAACTGGCCTTCGAACTGGAGAGGGACCGCACCCGTCGGACCATGTCGCTGCTTGGCGACGATCACTTCGGCCTTGCCGTGGACGAGGCTCATGTCGAGCTGCCACTTCTCGTGCTCCGGCGTGCCCGCTTTGGGCTCCTTGCTCTGCAGGTAGTATTCCTCGCGATAGACGAACATCACCACGTCGGCGTCCTGCTCGATCGAGCCGGATTCACGGAGGTCGGCGAGCTGCGGGCGCTTGTCGTCGCGGTTTTCCACCTGACGCGAGAGCTGCGACAGCGCGATGATGGGAACGTTGAGCTCCTTCGCCAGCGCCTTCAGGTTGGTGGTGATCTCGGTGACTTCCTGCACGCGGTTGTCGGACCGCTTGCCCGAACCCTGCAGCAGCTGGATGTAGTCCACCATGATGACGTCGAGGCCCTTCTGCCGCTTCAGGCGGCGGGCGCGGGCGGTGAGCTGCGAGATCGACAGGCCGCCGGTCTCGTCCACATAGAGCGGCAGGTTCTGCAGCCGAACGGTGTAGTCACGGACCTTGTCGAACTGGTCCTGGGTGATACCGCCGCGGCGGATCGCGCTCGACGAGATTTCGGTCTGCTCGGCGAGAATACGGGTCGCGAGCTGTTCGGCCGACATTTCGCACGAGAAAAAGCCGACCACGCCGCCATTGACGGTCTTGTTGGTGCCGTCCGGTTGCAGCTCGGCCTGATAGGCCGCAGCGATATTGTAGGCGATATTGGTCGCGAGCGAGGTCTTGCCCATGGCGGGACGGCCGGCCAGCACGATCAGGTCGGAGCGCTGCAATCCGCCCATGCGGGCGTCGAGGTCGCGCAAACCGGTCGAGATGCCGGACAGCTTTCCGTCGCGCTGATAAGCATTGGCCGCCATTTCGAGGGCGGTGGTCATGGCCTGCGAGAAACGCTGGAAACCGCCGTCGTAGCGGCCGGCTTCGGCGAGCTCGTAGAGCCGGCGTTCGGCGTCCTCGATCTGGGCGCGCGGGGCAAAATCCACCGGCGCGTCATAGGCGACATTGACCATGTCCTCGCCGACGCCGATCAACTGGCGGCGGATGGCGAGGTCATAGATGGTGCGGCCGTAGTCCTGCGCATTGATGATGGTGGTCGCCTCAGCGGCGAGGCGGGCGAGATATTGCGCGACCGTCATGCCGCCGAGATCGGCGTCGGCGGGCATGAAGGTCTTGAGCGTCACCGGGGTGGCGATCTTGCCGGCGCGGATGATGCTGGCAGCGGTGTCGAAAATCGTCTGGTGCAGCGGCTCGTAGAAGTGTTCGGCCTTGAGGAAGTCCGACACGCGATAGAACGCGTCGTTATTCACCAGCATGGCGCCGAGCACGCCCTGTTCGGCCTCGATATTATGCGGCGCGCTGCGATAGGCGGGGGTGGCCACGTCGGGGGCGAGCTTGAGAACGTTGGAATCGGATGCGGCCATGTTGCTCGCTGTTTTTCTTCGAAGGAGGCGGATGCGCGGCCCCGGACATAAGCGCGCCAGCGCGGGCGGGGGGAAGCATGCCGTCACCTTATGCACGATTCCCACCGGCGCTTGGGGGAATTCGGCGGCGTCGATCAATCGGCCCTTGACGGGTTCCGGACGCAGCCGGGGGCGGGTTCCTCAATACCGGCTTAATGGAACCCGAAAAATTGCGGAGCCGACCTGAACCGGACGGCGACTTGTCTCACTTATAACAAGAAGTGGGATTGCAATTGTGCCACACCCGGAACCAGCCTTGGGAGTCGGGTGTTAGGGAAATAACTACAAGATCAAAAGGCGGACAGGTCGATGGGTCAGCGTCAGCCGTTTTCGGCAACAGACGACAATGCTTGGTTGTCTAATCTGGTCGCTGCGTTTGCGCGTACCGAGGAGCTGCGCAGCCAGCCATGCAGCGCTGTAGTGCTGTCGGCCGCCATGGCGAGGCTGCAGCGACCGGCAGCAGTGCGGCGCCCTCAGATCGCCCGTCGCTCCGATGTTCTCGAACTCTCGTTCTGAAGGTTACTCGCCGGCCATTTGCAGTTTCGGCGAGATTGCACGCTCGACCGCCACGAGGCGGGCTTCTTCGCGGCCGATATAGTCGCGGGTCAATGGCACCACATCCTGGCGACGGGTGAGCTGGATCTGGAAGTTCATCATATTCTGCTTGCGGAACGACATTTCCGACGACGCCAGATAAAATTCCCACATCAAGGCGAAACGCTCGTCATAGAGCTGCACGGCTTCCTCGCGCCGCGCCATGAAGCGCTCGCGCCAGGCTTTCAGCGTCTCGGCATAGTGCAGGCGAAGGATTTCGATATCCGAGACCAGCAGCCCTGCGCGCTCGATCGCCGGCAGCACTTCGGACAGGGCAGGGATGTAGCCGCCCGGGAAAATATACTTGGCGATCCACGGATTGGTGATGCCCGGGCCTTCCGGGCGACCGATCGAATGCAGCACCATCACGCCGTCCGGGCTCAGCAACTCCGCGCAGCGCCTGAAGAACGTGTCGTAGTGATCGACGCCGACATGTTCGAACATGCCAACCGAGACGATGCGGTCGAACGGGCCGGGAATGTCGCGATAGTCCTGCAGCAGGAATTTGGCGCATCCCGAGAGCTGCTTTTCTGCAGCGCGGGCATTGGCGACCTCCAATTGCTCGGTGGAGAGCGTGACACCGGTGACCTGAGCGCCGGTCATCTCGGCGAGATACAGGCCGAGCCCGCCCCAGCCGGAGCCGATATCGAGAATGCGGTGGCCCTTCTCGATCAGCAGCTTGGCGGCGAGGTGGCGCTTCTTGGCCAGCTGGGCCTCATCGAGACTGGTGGCGGAGTTCTCGAAATAGGCGCAGCTATATTGCCGGTCGGGATCGAGGAAGAGCGAATACAGCCGGGCGTCGAGATCGTAGTGATGGGCGACGTTGTTTCGCGATCGCTGCCGCGGATTGAACTGCTGGGCATGGCGAAGAATGTAGCGCACCCAATGCTGCAGCGTGGCCCAGCGGGGCGACAGGTCGGGCTGGGAGAGGGCGATGGCGAGGAGATCGGCGATGGTGCCGCGCTCCATGGTGAGTTCGCCCTCCATATATAGTTCGCCGAGGGCGAGTTCGGGGTCGAACAGCAGTCGCCGCTGGGCTGCGGCGCTTCTGAACCGGACGATGACCGGATCTCCCGTGCCGTCTCCGCAAGCAAAGGATCTGCCATCCGCGGTGATGAATGTCAGTGCCCCGCGGCGGATATAGCGACCCAGGACAAAAGATAGCAGACGACCCATCGAAATCACTCCAATGATCCGATCGCGTGCCCGGCGCAGCAGCGTAGTCAAACGTACCGTACGAGATCAACTGTCTCGCTGGTGTCATGATGATAGGTATAGCTCTCCGGTCCGACCAATGCGCTCGCCGCATTGCCGCCATACAATTTGCCGCGATCACAGTTTCGCGCACAGGCTTGCGACGCAGGGCCGCTTCCATTCGTAGCGCATTCGGCTACAAGAGATTCGGGTTAGGCGAATTGTTATTTCTGGAGATTGAAATGTTGAGCCGAGCGCTCAGTTTAGCGACGGCGATGCTTCTTATTGGCCTCGCAGCACCTTCCTCCCTCATTGCACCCGCGTCCGCCCAGAACCTCGAAGCCGGAAAATCCCCGGCGCAGCTGTTCTCCGCCAATTGCTCGGTCTGCCATAAAAGCGCGCGCGGTCTGCTGAAGAGCGTGCCGCCGGGCGACCTGCCGGGCTTTCTGCGTCAGCACTACACGACCAGTGCCGACATGGCGAAGATCATGAGCGGCTATCTGATCGCCAATGGCGCCGGCGGTGGCCGCAAGCCCAATGACGACGGACTGACCCGCCAGGGCCGCGAATTGACGCGTGAGCAACAGCCTGCCCCGGGCGATGCCGCGCCGGCCGACCGCCGGCTGCGCCCCGCTGCGGCCGAGCGGCCGCAGGCCCAGCCCGATAGTGCGCCGGAGGCCGAGCAGCCGCCGCGCCGTGGCCGCAATGCCAAGCGCCAGCCGCCCGCCGAGACGGCGGCTCCGGCCGGTGAAGCGCAGGCACCCGCAGAGGCTCAACGTCCATCTGGCCAGAAGCAGAAGACCGGTCAGAAGAAGCGTCGTCATCAGGAAGAGCCGAAAGCGGACTCCGCCAAGGACGAACCGAAACAGGACGCCAAGCCTGCGACAGACAAGGTCGAACCGGCCAGGGAAGCCGCCCCGGCGAAGCCGGTCGACGCGCCCAAGCCTGTGGAAGCTCCCAAGCCTGAGCCGAAGGTCGAGACCCCGCCGGCAACCCGCTCCGATCCGGTACCGGCCGTGACGCCGGCCCCGAAGGAGCCCGAGCCGAGCACGCCGCCCGCAGTGGCCCCTTCGCCGGAGCCGGCGAAGCCAAACGCCGAGTAACGAAACGAGCGTCAGCGACAAACAGAAAGCCCGGCCGTGAGGC